>JAITWM010000185.1 GCA_031285265.1 Lysobacteraceae bacterium | reverse complement strand
CGGCTGTGCCGGCTCTCGCGCAGCAGCCACGTCCACGGCACCAGTTCCAGACGGTAACGCGCCAGACCGCCGTCCCCGCCCT
The DNA here is from genome assembly GCA_031285265.1 of Lysobacteraceae bacterium. GTDB lineage: Bacteria > Pseudomonadota > Gammaproteobacteria > Xanthomonadales > Xanthomonadaceae > JAITWM01. The sequence continues at coordinate 10,989 of JAITWM010000185.1, read as the reverse complement.
GGCATACCGCCTCGCGCACCAGGCCCGTCCGCGCCGTCTCCGAGCCATCGGACAACCGCGTCCACAGCCGCGCGCGGCAACCCAGCCACGCCTCCAGCGGCAGATCCGCTCGCGGCGACAGAACGTCCACATGCCATTGAAACCCGTCGGACAGACGTTCGCTGCCGTACCAGCGGTCCACCAGCACCCGCTCGCCTCCCGGCAGATCGATCCGGTACAACCGCTGCGCGTCGTCCAATTGCAGCTGCGACGTCAGCGCGTCGCCAAGCTCTGATAATCCGTACATAAGCCCATATCCCCTCACTCCTGTACCGGGATTATGCGGTAAATCGCAATGCCATGCTCGCTTGGCTCGCAATGCTTGCAAAAATTCCGCTGCGCCTATTGCACCGTGTCCGGGCAATTTTCCTTCGCCATTACCTAAAAAAATAGCATTCGTATTTTCGATTGTTCATTGCTGGCGCCGATCGGCATTCGATCTCGCATGCTCAATGAGTCTCTCGTCGGGATGCGAGTATTTCCTCAGCGTATCCTCCACCGATCTCTGGAAAATACGAGATCGCGCCGGCCGGAGACGACGACGCGGGAATCCATGCCGACCCAGGGGTTTTCGCGGCGCGGCCGGGCATCGTTAGAATGCGGCCATGAATACTCCTCAAGACTCCAGCCTCGGTCACGAGGTGGTTTATCCGACACGCTACGATGCCGGACTGTTGTTTCCGATCCCACGCGCGGCAGCACGGAAAGCGTTGGGACTGGCGTCGGCACCATTGCCTTTCATCGGATACGACCGCTGGCACGCTTATGAACTGAGCTGGTTGAACATGCGCGGCAAACCGATGATCGCGACGAGTACCTTTTGGCTGCCATCCGATTCGCCGAACTTGATCGAGTCCAAGTCGCTGAAGCTTTATCTGAATTCGCTCAATGGCGAACGATTCCCCGATGCGGCAGCGATCCGGGACCGGATCATCGACGATCTCGGCAAATGCGCCGGCGCCACGGTCGAAATGATCTGGGGCCTGCCGGCCACCGCGAATGCCGGGATCGGCGATTCGTTGGACGCGGCGGATCTCGATATCGACGATTACGGCCCTCCCAATCCCGCTTATCTGCGCGCCGATCACGCTGCGCCGCCGGTCGAGGAAACATTGTATTCCCAGTCGTTCAAATCCAATTGCCCGGTCACCGGACAGCCGGACTGGGCCAGCATCCACTTGCACTATCACGGACCGCGGATCGAACGGGAAGGGTTGTTGCGTTACCTGGCCAGCTTTCGCGAACACGCCGGTTTCCATGAGCAATGCGTGGAGCGCATATTCCATGATTTGTGCGAACGTTGCCGGCCACAGCGGCTGTCGGTGGAGGCGCGTTATACACGACGTGGCGGTTTGGACATCAACCCATGGCGCGCGTCGCCGGGATGTCCCGCACCGATGGCGCTGCGCGATGAACGGCAGTGAGATTTTCAAGCGAGATTTTTACAAGCACTGCGAGTACGCGCCGGATACGAGAACGAGCGAAAAATGCCGCTTCTGCATCCGGGGCGCGCGAACCCTGTATTCCAGACGATGCAAACCATTGCGAGTTTCAGCAGGGCCCGGACACGCATGACGAAGGATACGTTTCCGAGCGGGGAAACGGGCTTTCCCGATAGCCGATACCGGTGCCAATACCCGTGCCGGATGAGATCGGGTTTCACATAGCCGCGATGGAACATTAACGGCCAGTATGCGATGGTGCCGCCCTCGATCCTTATACAGACCATAACGATGAGCGATCAGAAAAAAACCGATTTCAGCAATGTCCAAAGCGGTGTGAGTTCGACCGAAAACATCGTCTCCCCGGCTCCCGAACCCGTACAGACCTACACGATCCAAAAAGGCGACACGCTTTCTTCGATTGCGCAGAAACATTACGGCAAAGCCAATGTGTGGAAACGGATCTTCGAAGCCAACCGTGATGTGATCGACAATCCCGACAAGATATTTCCGGGCCAGGTCATCAAGCTTCCCGATATCGATTGACGTACGCGCTCGAATCCGGAAGCCGCCATTCCTCAATCAAACTTTCAGGGGTCAAAGATTCCCATGATCAGCAAACCCATCGCCCTATCACTTGTCATCGCCCTGGCCACCGGACTGAGCTTGACCGGCTGCGGGAGACAAGAAGCGCCGCCACCGATGCCGTCCGCGTCTGCACCTGCACCTGCATCTGCCCATGTCGCCGCCGCGACGGTTTCGGTAGTGACGGCGACGGTCGGCACGACCATCGATGCAGACAGGAAAGTCGCCACGCCGACATCATTGTTCAAATCAACCGATACCATCTATCTCTCGGTCGGCACGGCCACCAGCGATCCGGCGGCAACAGTACCGGGTACGCTGGACGTCAAATGGACCTATCAGGATGGTCAGGTGGTGAGCGAGGAAAGTGTCGATATTGAGTTCAGCGGCGAAGGCGCCACCGAATTCCATATCAGCAAGCCCGACGGCTTCCCGGCTGGCAAATATAAAGTCGAAGTCTCGTTGAACGGCGATCTTGTGCAGGCGCGCGAGTTCAGCGTTCGGTAGTCAAAGGCGCTATTTTTGCCCTTTTCGGGGCATCCGAACTTCCCGGGCGCAGCAGTGGCTGCGCCCTTTTTGTCCCAGCGATTCCGCAACCGGCATGAATCCGTCTGACGCATGGAGAAGCCGACCCGTTCGGATACGGCGATAAAGTGCCGGTTCCGATGGCCAGGCAAGTATTGCGACCGCCGCCCGACGATCCTATCGAAGGATTCGAACGATGCAGACGTGCGTCTGCATGAAGAAAACCCTTTCCCAGGCATCGGCCAGGGGAACGGCACTCCCTTGTATTTCCGCACAACCGCCGCCATGCAGGATCCATGGAAGATACCCCGCCTCATTCCGCCGACACCGACAACGCCGCCAAAGGCAGCGACCGCAAGCGCTTGCTGCGCGCGTTCAATGTAAGCCTGGCATTCGTGTTTCTGTTGGTCGTGGTATTCACCGCGCAATCCAGCTTCGATGTACGGATATTCTCGGTCAGGCCATGGCACATCGAAGGGTTGCTCGGCGTGCTGACGGCGCCGTTATTGCACGGTTCGATCGAGCATCTGGCCGCCAACGCGGTCGCATTGCTGATCCTGGGAACGTTGACCGGCACGATATATCCGCATGCTGCGCTGCGTGCATTGCCGTTGCTCTGGATCGGCTCCGGATTGGGGGCGTGGCTGTTGGGCGATCGATCGAGTTATCACCTCGGCGCCAGCGGGCTGACGCACGGGCTGATGTTCCTGATTTTCGTCCTGGGACTGCTGCGCCGTGACCGGGCGTCGATCGCAGCTGGGATGATCGCGTTTTTGTTTTACGGCGGAATGTTGCTGACGGTATTGCCGTTCGAGCCCGGCGTATCGTGGCAGTCGCATATGGGAGGAGCGATGGCGGGAATCTTATCCGCGTTTCTATTTCGTCGCGCCGATCCATTGCCACCGCCGCCGCGCTACAGTTGGGAAGACGAAGAAGACGATCTTCAGCGCGACGACGATCAGGAACTCGAGCTGCCACGCCCGGAAAATGTCCCCACGCTGCGGCAATGGCCGGAGCGATCGTCGCCGGATGTCGTCGTGCCGTTTCCCGAGCGACGGACGTCCTCTTCATCACCCGAGCCGCCGTCATCTTGACGGTATCCCTCCGGCATAGATATTCCAGCATCCTCCCAAGAGGATGAATCTTCATATTCATCACAGATATGGGTGGACTACGCAGGATGTCCCAAGAAAGTAAAAAAACTCACTTGCGCGCGCCTTCCCGTACTCGCCATACCAGCGAATCGCCGTCGCGAACGACTTGAATACAGATACGATTCCTTCGAGCGGAACCCGATTCGAGCAAAGCGCACCGGCATATCGTCGGCGACGCATGTCAGCAAACGTCTGCTTCCTGCCGAACGACTCGCCCAACCACCTATTGCCGCTGTCCGATGCACACCGGCCTCATCGGACAACACGCAACGCATCGCGGACGGCGTCCAGATACCCTCGACCGAACAGATTCAAATGATTGAGCAAGTGATAGAGGTTATAGAGCGGTATGCGTTGGCGCCAGCCACCATCGCTCCCGGCAGTCTGCTGATAGGCTTCGAAAAATACGGCAGGCGGTTCGCCAAACAATGTCAGCATCGCCAGGTCCGTTTCCGCCCAACCATAGTGGACGGCGGCCGCATCGATCAACGCCAGTTCGCCATCCGCACACGGATGCAGATTGGCAAGCCAAAGATCGCCATGCACCAATGCCGGTGCTTGCCGTGGAATCCGGGCGGGCAGATTCGCACATAGACGTTCGAGTGCACGGATATCGTCCGGCGACAGATAGCCGCCGTCGTAGGCTCGACGGCCTTGCGGCAACAAACGGCATTCGGCAAAAAACTGCCAACCATCGCTCATCGGCGTATTCACTTGCTGGCTATCGCCGCACCAGCCATTGCGGTCGAGACCGAAGTTTTCGGCTGTGTGCCGGTGCAATTGCGCCAAGCGATATCCCGCACGCTCCCAAGCGGCATATCCCGGCCGGCCATGCCCGAGATCCTCGATGATAAGCCGGTCGTCCTTGACGGCATGGACGATAGGAACGCGGAACACGCCCGCGTGACGCAGTAATTCGAGGCCATGAGCCTCCATCGCGAAGAATCCCGGAGCCGCATACCGGCGACATTTGACGACGACCCGGTTCCCGTCATCCAGCAACAATCGATGCAAGCCATCGTCCAGTGCATCGACCTGTTGCCACAGTACTGTTTTCATCTACTGATTGTAAGCATCCGCCGCGGTAACGGCACTCCGCGCGAATACGCCGGATAGGCCCGACCCGCAAATTTGGCGGTTCCCTGGCAAAAAAGCGGAATTATGTACTTAACTAAAGTTCCTATAGATTGAACCGTCCCTGCATGCCCATCCTTTCCAGGTAAATAAAAAATGACTTGTTTTCAGGCGTATTCACTAGATAGGTCGGGTAGGCACTCGATCTTTTATGTGGGACTTTAACCAAGCATATAATTCCGAAAAAAAGACGGCGCAATACATGCGCCGTCCACCGGGCTCATATCGGTCGATGTCCTTACCAGGCGACCTTGGCGCCGAACTGTATGCTCAGACCATCGCGGCTGCCCGCACTGAGCGCTTGTTGCCCACGGATATCGCCGAATAAGGTCACGCGCTCATGATTGAGCATTTGCTGGAAACCGACGCCGGCTTCCGTCCAGGTGCGCACCGATCCGGGCCGTAAGCGGAGCGAATTGTCGATATCGTCGAGCCTGACTCCGGCAGGATTATTGACATCGTGCCAGACGTTCAACAGCGAGTAGAACAACGTGTCGTTGCTGTTCGGATTCTTGCTGGCGAAATTGTTGAACAGCCAGACCCCTGCGCGAGCGCGAACCATCGTCTGGGAAACTTTGGCCACATACACCTCGCCATCGTTGAATCTGTTCATTGCCGTTTTCGATACGGTCAGCTGCGCCTGCGGCTCGACTCGCCAATCACGTGCGCCGAACACGATGGTCCGGCCCAACTCGGCGGACAGATAGGCATTCCAGCCATTGGTATCGGTGTGATTCGATTCGATATCGCTGAGCTTGCTTTCCAGATGACCGACCTGCCCGACAAGATCCAAGTACGTGCCGTTGTTCCAGAATTGCGTCTGATAAGCACCGAGCGAATAGATCTTGGTATCAGTGTTACCGACCCAGGCAAGCAGACGGTCATTGGTGCCGCCAAAATAAGGCCGGTGCCGGTCATCGATTTCGCCTTTTGCATTGCCGTAAGAGAACATGATTCCCCGCCGCAGCAATCCGCCGTCATCGCCGTTCGGCGAGATTTTTTCCTGTAGATTGAATCCAGCCTGAAATGTCAGCTCGCGCTGATTGAGCGCGAATTGACCACGCTTCACATTGACCCGCTCATAACGCAGACGCGACCAGGAATTGCCGTCCATGCTTCGCATGAGATCGCGAACGGCAGTACCGGATGCGGATTCATAAGCGACGCCGCGGTCGCGCATGCTGCCGACGCTGCTCAAAGCCAGGCTTTGCGCCGCTGTCATGCTCAACAGATACACCGGGACCCGGGGAGCCAATCCATTGGACTTCAGTACGAAGCTGCCGTCATGAACGCTTCCGGGCGATGCCTGATACAGCCCGTAATTGTACAAGCCGGCGGACAGTGGACTGGCCAGACGAAATGCATCGGCCGCCGCGGCGCCAGGCTGAACTTCCACCACGACGATGCCGTCGACGGTTTGAGCGCCGAGACTGCCGGCGGCGGGAGTAATGTTCAATATCGTGACGCCATCGACCTTGCCGTCGATCGTCAACCGATCCGTCGCCGAATCATCGCCTCCAAGATAGGTGTGCATATAAATCACGCCGTCTCCCTGGTAATTGCCGGTGACGTGCAACCAACTGCCCGGCGTCGATGCGCGCATATCGACGACTCCCTGATTGATGAGCGATCCGGTCAAGTGGTTGGTACCGATACTGAACAGGGATGCGCCGGCTTCGATGCCCAAGTGCTCATAAGCGGTAAGATCGCTATCGATCAACGATACGATACTGCCATCGCCGATATTCAACTGATCGACCGCATAGCCGCTGCGATCGTCCGTAAAGTACATCGCGCTACCGCCGCTCAGGTTGATCACATCGAAGCTGACGATATCGACAGAAGAAGCATTGTCCGCACCGTACCAGAACTCGTTGGCGCCCGCTCCCTTGGTCAACGTCTGCGATACGATCTCCAGCGTATCCCTGCCGCTGCCGCCATCCAGCAGAGAAAGACCTGTCATGGTATTGCCGGGATTGATCGTGACAAGATCGTCGCCTGCCCCGGTAACGACACTGGTCACGGTCGCGCCATTGAGCGTCACCGTGTCATTGCCCATACCACTGACGACCGTGGTAGCCGTCCCGGAATTCAGATGGATGACATTGTCGCCGTCACCAGCGTCGATGCCGGTGACGATCGCACCGTCCAGCGTAATGACGTCGTTTCCGGCTCCGCTCATGACGCCGACGCTGCTGACGACAGTGACGCCGTCGCGCATGTCGTAGCCCACGGTACCGCCGGCAAGATAGATGGCATTGGGGCCATCGCCGGTTTGCAGCGTCTCGATATGTCCGCCGTTGATACCGAAGACCGTGGTTCCAGCGCCGGAAGGCCCTGTCAGCCGGCCGATACCGCCGCCATTGATGGTGACCAGACTGGTTTGCGCAGGGTCGGTGACATTGCGTCCACTGAGATCGATATCGCCGATCAGCGCATAGCTCAGACCGGTCCAGAAAGCGCTTCCTGCAGGGCCATTATCGATAGTCAGATTGATGGCATTGCCGCTAGCGTCGGCCACGATGTCATATAACGTCCCGGGAGCCGCGGTATCGATACTGAACTGGCAATTGAAGACGTTGAAGTTAAGAACCGTATCACTGATGGCCTGAGACTGCTGCCAATAATTTGTCCCTCCAGGAAGTGGGAAGAAACGCTGGCTGCTGAGACCGTTCGATATGCTGTTCCCGCAAGGAACCGCCGCCTGTGCCTCCGCGCGGTTTGCGATACCCATCGCGGCCAAGAGCGCCAGCGCGATACCGCTAAGACGCAATCCGGTGCGAAAACAGGAAACGCCGTTGAAAGCGCCGGCAGCGGCGTTTCCGGCCGGTTTGAAGCAATGAAAGCCATAGCCAGTGTTGTGAGTGGTTTCGGAGATCGTTTTCATTTTGTTGATCTTGGCTCTATGGAAATAGCAACGAAGTGCATACGGACCCATCTGGCGGCACGGCTGGCCCCGATGAGAGATGAGGGATAGAAGGGTAAAGTCGGCGCGAGCCTGGGTACCATGTCAGAGCATTTGGAATGGCATTCAGCTATCCAGCTCTGTCTTGCGCGAGACTTCATGTGATGTGTTTCAAGCTCCTTTCGTGATCGAATTATGTTTTTCCTCCTGAAGCCATTCCCCTCTGTCTGAGGGAAATCTTCGATCACCGCCTATTCATTGTCAATAAAATGAGATGTCCATCACACAATTCATTGATATTGCTGAACTCCAATGAACGACACACCGCATATTTTCCGGCCGTCGCACGAATGTTGCGATCGGCGACGGAAGCATTCTGCCGATCATCGATTCCTTGCAAGAACGCTGGTGCAGTCGGCCGCGACGATTGAAGCTTTCATTCGGCTCATCGGTTTTCCAGGTGATAGCGGCTGCCGCGTAACACAAATAAAGGGCTCGACGGCCTGCCCACCGATTTCATGACGGCAACGGGCCGCGATGTCCGATCAAAGGCAAGAAACGGAACGGCGCGACCGTCCGCGCCGTTCCGATGAAATCGCCGGCTAAACCCGGCAAGCCGGTTATTCGATCACCAGTTGGCCTTGACACCGATCTGTGCGCCATAACCATCGCGGTCGCCAGCGCTGATCGCATGCTGGCCGCGAACGTCACCGAACAGCGTGAGCCGGCTGCTCGCCAGCGTCTGCTGGAAACCGACGCCCAGCTCGGCCCATGTCCGCACCACATCCGGACGCAATTGCAGCACGTCGACCGTATCGCTGAGCTTGACCCTATTCGGCTTGGTCACATCGTGCCACACATTGGCCAGCATATAGAACATCGTGTTGTTGCCGGAGTTGGTCTGGAAGTTGTTGAACAACCATGCCCCCGCGCGGGCGCGCACCAGATCCTGCGACACGCTGTCCACATACACCTCGCCATCGTTGAACTTGTCCATATCCGTCCGCGATAACGTGACCTGAACCTGCGGCTCGATCCGCCAGTTACCGTTGCCGAACAGAATCGTCCGGCCCAGTTCCGTCGACAGATGGCCGTTCCACCCTTGCGTCCGCGCGCGGTGGTTCTCCACGTCCCTCAGCTTGCTGTCCAATAGACTGATCTGGCCGATCAAGTCGAGATAGATCCCATTGCCCCAGAAGTTGGTCTGATAAGCGCCTAGCGAATACGACCTGGTATCGACTTTACCTGCCCCGGCGTAACGGAAATTATCGGACTGGTAATCGCGCCCGTCCACATCGCCGCGAGCGTCACCGTAGCCGACCGTGAAGCCCCGCCGGGTCAACACCCCGTCGTTGGCTTCGCCATAGTTTTCGATCAGGTTGTAGCCCAACTGGAACAAGAACTCCTTCTGATCCAGCGCCGAATCGCCCCGCTTCATATCGATCCGGTCGTAACGGATACGGGTCCAATACTTGCCGTCCATCGTCTTGGTCAGATCGTGCACCGACGTCCGCGTCGAAGCTTCGTATGCCTCGCCCCGATCACGCATGCTGCCTACGTTGCTCAGCGCCAGGCTCTGCGCCGCCACCGTACTCAATGAATACACCGGAACCCGCGGCGACAGACCTGCCGACACCAGAATGAAATCGCTGGTATTCAGACTCGGGTTCTGACGGGTCAATTCGTAACTGAACAGCCCCGCCGATTGCAGCGTAGTGCCGTTACCCAGAACGAAAGCATCATTGGCAGCGGTGGACGATCCTTGCAGATCGACGACGGTGATGCCAGCCTCACCCGCTCGCCCGACTCCGGTGGCCGCAATATCCAACCGGGTCGTGCCGGTCACGGTTCCGTTATTGATAACGAGCACGTCGGAAACGGCGGGATCGCTCGCATCGCCCAGATAAGTATTCAGCTGAACGACGCCACCGCCAGCATAGTTACCGTTGATGATCAGTGTGTTGCCGGGTGCCGCCGAACGCAGATTCAAGATGCCGCTGTTGGAGAGCGTGCCGGTGATGGAGCCGCCACCGGACAGCACGTTCACGGTGCCACCAGAAGCAATATCCAACTGACCTGTCAAGGACGGGGACAAGGACGAGAACAGATCGCCACTGAAATTCAGCACGCCGCCGCCGTTGACGTTGACGATACCGAAACCGGAAATGTTGGTGCTGCCGCTGCTATGGGTGAACGCGGCGGCGGCACCCTTGGTCAGCGTGATGTTATCGAGGTTCAGCACGTTGTCCGTACCGCTGCCAATGATGGCGGCCAGCCCAATCAACGGAGAACCGGCGGCACCATTGAGGTTGACGGTGTTGGTGCCGGTGCCGGTGGTCAAAGTAGAAGAACCGCCGAACCGTGTGCCGGAGAGATTGAAAGTGTCGTTGGCGCTACCGCCTACGATGTTCCCCCCAACGGGTCCACCGCCGAGGTTGAAGGTGTTGATACCTATCCCGTTACCGGCACGAATGTCTCCACCGATACTTGTAGCTATTCCATCATTGGGAACGTTGAAAACTGTTGCTATAGCCGAATTGGGGCCAATAACACTACCGTATATTTGGGTTCCGCCATTGATGTTAATAAAGTTCCCTCCGGCGCCGGCAGTATCCGCCGTGACCGTGTAGTTACTCAAATCAATCGATTGTGATGAGGAAGAACCGATATTAATAGAAATGGCATAATTCGCCATCCCAGGGTATGCCGAATTATCGAAGATCACGTCCAACGGCGAATATGAGGCACCGGTTTGCAGAAGTAATGACGCATTCGTTATGGTGACGCTGGTCAGATTACTCCCGTATACACCACCGGCTAAGGCAGCAGGATTCCAAGGAATTGTACTAAAGAGATCGATACGGCTTGGGTTCGCAACCTCCATTACCCCCGTAGCCGCATCGTAAATCGTATATAACGATAATGGTTGCGCTTGTGCCTCCGCCCTCTCCACTACCCCCATCACCCCCATCACCCCCAGCAGCGCCACGGCGACGCCGCTGAGCCTCAAGCCGGCGAGGCGGGCGTTCGTCAAGCTGCTCCGGCGCCCTTTCGCGGCGCGCTCATCTTCGGAAGCGACGACCCAATCACCGTGCGCGGCACTCCAGATGATCTTGAATATCTTGTTCATACGTTTTTATTCCTAAGTGTCGTGAAAGCAGTTTGCGAACTCCGCACACAGTCGACCGCTGCAACTGCAGGTAAT
>JAITWM010000182.1 GCA_031285265.1 Lysobacteraceae bacterium | reverse complement strand
GGGAGAGGACTGTTATTAGCCCGGTTCGGCCAAGATGAACACAGTCTGACAGTGGCGGTGGCGCATTTGTCGCTTGGCGTCAGATCCCGCCAAGCACAGTTGGCCTTCATCGCGGAGATACTTTCGGACTATCCCAATGCTGTCTTGATGGGAGACTTCAACTGCATCCCCGACGACCCGGAAATGCAGGTCTTGTACCGACACACCCGGCTATGCCCCCCCGAATACCGGATACCCACGTTCCCGAGCTGGCGTCCGCAACGCGCCATCGACCATATCCTGGTCGGCAGCGGCCTGAATTGTTCGTTGCCACGCGCCATCCCCGCCGCATACTCCGATCACTTGGCGCTGGCGATAAATATCGAGGTCCCTTTGAGTATCTTTTCTTTATCGCACCCGATACCTTCTTTCCACACAACCGGCGAATAAAACTATCGCTGAAGACGATACGACCGCTCGTCTTTTTCGAAAATACAACGCAGCGGAAACTTCCAGCGACCGGACCCATCCGGGTGGCTATCGGCAGTACCCGATCTCGACTTCGTCTCCGTCGCGCGCCTAATGCTGTATTCATCCATACCGCAAATGTCCGGGCCGCTGCCCGATGCGGCTAAAACCCGTAATGCAGAAACCCGCCGTCAACGGCAATGCATTCTCCTGTGATATAGCTTGCCGCGGGAAGACAAAGGAATGCGACGGCGGCAGCGACTTCTTCCGGTTCGCCGACACGTCCGATCGGTGTGCGCGCTATCACTTCCTCGTAATAATCCGTATCCGACAAAGGACCGGACGTGCGCCGGGTCCGGATATACCAGGGAGCGACCGCATTGACGCGTATCCCATCTCCCGCCCATTCTGCGGCAAGGTTGCGCGTCAGTTGATGCAACGCCGCCTTGCTCATTCCGTAAGGCGCTCCGGTACGCACCGCCGTCAGCCCGGAAACGCTGCCGACATTGACGATGCACGACATCGCATGCCGGCTCAGCAAAGGATGCAGATAACGAGAAAGCTCGAATGCAGCGAAGACATTGGTTTCAAAAATATGGCGCCACTCGCGCTCGGTGTAATCGACCGCTGCCTTGCTGATATTGCCGCCGGCATTGTTGACCACGATAGTCAGACTATCGCCGCGGTCTTCGGCCCAGTCGAGAACCGCCTGGCGGTCGTTTTCGTCGGCGACATCGGCCGACATCGCCGCAATTCCGCATTCGGGAAATTCGTCGCTCAACTCCTCGCACGAACTGGCCAGCATATCGCCGTCGCGCGCCACCACCAATACATCTGCACCCAGCGCCAGCAATTCGCGCGTGATCGCCAGACCGATACCGGCGCTGGCCCCCGTAATCAGTGCAGTCTGCCCATCCAACCGCCAACGTTGTTTGTGCATCATCCCGCCTCCGCGACAGAAGGAGTAGCATAACGGGCTACCGCCGCTATGCCATCATGCCAATGAACAACCTATTCCGTAGCGCTTTTTTGGCTTCCGTCGTCGCATGCATCGCCGCCTGTTCGTCGGAACCACCGCCGGAGCCGCCATCTCCTCCGCCGGCACAGCCTCGTGGAGCACTGACCGAAGCGGTCCGGCAGCCGATGGAGCGCACCGAAAACGCATTCCATCAAGCCAGCGAACAGGAGCGCGCCACGATCGATGCGATGGAAAAAAGCGATACGGAGCAATGATTCGGTAACAACGGCATACCGGCGCAACGATACCGCCCCGATACCGGTCCAACGCGATGCCGTTAACCCGTTTCCGAATCATGACGCCATGCCGGCCGGACGTTCGGCAAATCGGCAGAACGACGAAATACGTACCATCGATTCCCGGGGAAACGATTACCGTCCGCACAGCATGTCGATTCGGCGCGATGAAATACGTACCATCGATTCCCGGGGAAACGATTACCGGCAGTCACCGAACCGCCAGCCCGGCCGCGACGAGATGCCTCTCATCGCGACCGGCTGCGGAAAAAGGAAACGCGCCCGCCTACCCCCGCCATGTCCGTCATTACGTCACGGCTCACACAGGCAATGGGCCACTGCCTTTATCGGAGCTCCGCTCTCGTTACGGCTGATTTCTTCGATGAAGCTCCATTGCGAACTCAAGCCCGGTACGCTTTTCATCAATAATGCCTGCGCGAATTCCGAATCTTTCAGCCAAATCGCGCCCAGACGGCTACCGATAAAAGCCGATGTGAACTGGGAGAACGGCGATTGATCCTTTTCGATGTAACGCACTCGGTATCTGTTCGAATCGCCCAGATTCGCCTGCTCGGCGGCAGCGGCGATGGCCGCGCGTAAACCGCCCAACTCATCGATCAGTCCCCGTTCCTTGGCTTGTGCTCCACTCCAGACCCGGCCGCGTGCGACTGCATCGATATCCTCCACGGATCGGCTGCGTGCATCGGCCACCTTGCCGGTGAAGTCGGCATATCCCTTATCGATGACCGACTGGATCACTTCTCCTATCGCCGGGTCGAAAGGTTTGGTCGGATCGAATGCACCGGCCAGACGCGACGTGCCGACGCCATCGGTATGAACGCCGATCTTGTCCAGGGTACGGGTAAAGTTTGGAATCAAGCCGAAAATACCGATCGATCCACTGATCGTAGAGTCGTCGGCGTAGATCTTGTCGGCATTCATACTGATCCAATAACCGCCGGAAGCGGCCACATCGCCCATCGAAACGACGACCGGCTTGCCCGCTTCCTTCAACGCAACGACTTCACGCCGGATCTGCTCGGAAGGAAAGACTTCGCCGCCGGGAGAGTTCACGCGCAATACCACCGCGCGGACGTTGCTATCATCGCGCGCGCGCCGCAACAGCGCCGACGTGGAAATCCCACCGATCTTGCCCGGAGCCTGATCGCCCTCGGTGATTCCGCCTTCGGCAACCACCACGGCAACCTGCGGACGCCCATCCAGCCGATTGCGCCCGCTATCGAGATGCAACAAATATTCATCCAGCGTCATATTGCGGAAACCGCTTTTTGCATCAGAGTCGGCGACGCCGCGCTCTGCCATCAACCGTTCCACTTCTGCCTGCGTCTTTAGCCCATCGACCCATTTTTGCTGCACCGCATAATTGCTCAGATCGCCGTTCGCGGCGGTCAGATCTTCGGGCAGCTTGTCGACGCTGGCCGCCAATTGCGCCACATCCAAGTTTCTCGCCTCGGCGACATCTTCCAGGTAGCGCTGCCACAGATCACTCATCCAATACAAATCGGCTTCCTTGGCTTCGGGCGAAGCACGATCGAGAATGAAGGGTTCGCCGGCGGATTTGAATTCGCCTGCCCGATACAGATACATATCGACCCCCAGCTTGTCCTGCAGCCCCCGTCGAACGTATTGGCGATAACGGCTCAGCCCTTCCAGCACCATTCCGCCCATTGGATCGAGATAGATTTCATCGGCTTGAGCGGCCAACAAATATTGCCTCTGATCGAAAGTCTCACCGAATGCGATGATCTGTTTACCCGCACCGCGCAGGTCGCTCAGTGCCGAGGCTATTTCGCGCAACGATGCAAACCCGCCAAGCGACAACTTGTCCACCCGCAGCAATACCCGCTCGATCCGGGCATCGTTCTTGGCTTCCTCAAGCGCACGCAACAAATCCCTCAGCTGTATTTCTTCGCCGCGTTTATCCCCCATTGCCTTGGACAAAGCGCGTGTGATCGGATCGGTCGAATACTGCTCCACCAGCCTTCCTTCGGGGGCGATCACCAACGTCGTCCGATCCTGAGGCGACTTGACGCCTCCGCCGCGCATCATCGCAACCGCAAATATCACCACGACCAGAAACAAAAATCCGAAAAACAGCATATTCAAGATCAACTGACGAGTGAAATTTATCGCAGTCCACAATCCCCCGAAAAAAGCGAAAAGGAAGCTGCGTTGAGTGGGTTGATTCATTTTGAAACTCCGAAAACAAGATATTTCTGGCGAATGGCAGCATAACGGTTGTCCCGTCACGTTTCATACGTCATAAGTCATTACCGGCGGCCGACTGTCACATTTTTACCGCCGCAAACGATTGCTGCTATAGCGAAACCGTAATCCCATCAAGATCGCCGCTGCCGTCAACCCGGCAATCAAGCCGATCCACATGCCCTGAGGCCCCCAG
>JAITWM010000157.1 GCA_031285265.1 Lysobacteraceae bacterium | reverse complement strand
GTCATGACCTCTCCAACGATATGGAAAAAACCTGAAGCCATCCTGTTGGCCACCGACTTGAGCGGGCGCTGCGACCGGGCGCTGGATCGCGCTGCGGCGCTTGCCAGACAGTGGAACGTGCGTCTGGTGGTACTGACGGTAATGCCGCCGGACCGGTCGATCTACGATCGATTATTGGATCCGCCAAGCTGGAGTCAGTTACGGACCCCGGCACAGTTGGCCGAAACGCGTCTGCGCCGCAGTCTTAGCGAGATCGATGCCGATCTGTCCGTCACACTACGCATCGAAACCGGCGAAACCAGCGAAACCATCCTGCGGGTCGCGCAGGAGGAAGGTTGCGGAATGATCGTGACAGGGATCGCTCGCAATGAAATCTTTCAACCGATCGTGCTCGGCTCGACCGTGTCCTGGCTGGTACGGCACTCGCCATTGCCACTGCTGATCGTGCACAACCGCCCGCGTCGATCGTATCGGCAGTTCGTCGTTGCTTGCGATTTCTCCACGCCTTCGCGCCATGCGCTGGAAATAGCATCGGCGTATTTCGACGATCCGCTCAGCATTGCGCTCATACATGGATTCGAA
Source organism: Lysobacteraceae bacterium (assembly GCA_031285265.1). GTDB lineage: Bacteria > Pseudomonadota > Gammaproteobacteria > Xanthomonadales > Xanthomonadaceae > JAITWM01. Next base: position 24,689 of record JAITWM010000157.1, on the reverse strand, counting down.
GTACCGCGCCTGGGACTGATGGTGATGGACGCCAGCCGCGATGCGCTGATCGAACAGGAACGCGATGCCGCGCGCGCGCAAGCGCGGCAATACCTGAAGGAAGCACGGATTCCCGATACGGTACGCGAACGGATCAAACCGGTTCTCGAACAGGGCGAGCCGGCGCGATTGCTGCGCGAATATGTCCGCGACCATGAAAGCGACCTGCTGGTACTGAGCACCTACGGCCGCAGTGCACTGTACGGCATGCTGCTCGGCAGTGTCGCTAGACAGATACTGGAATCGGTGCAGATCGACACCCTGCTGGTTCGCGACCAGCGCGCCGCATAACCCTCGCCGTCAAGCCGCCAGATACCTCCCCGGCACGCCCCCTTCGACAGTCCGCGTTACAAAGCGCACAATAGTGGGTCGCCGTAGCCCGTTTCCGGGACCTTCGAAAGACCTCGAGGTTTTCCGCCGCAGCATCAGGCGCCACTAGCGTTGCAACCGCAACGAAGCCGAAGCGGATAGATTCCGCATCATTCGCTTCGAAACGGTTGCGCGCGTTTCGAAGACCTTTTTGCTTTTCCGGAGTTTTTCCCATGTCCGACGCCATTCCCTCCATCCGCACTTTCGCGGACCTGGGCTTATCCGATGCCGTGATGGCCACAATCCGTGAAATCGGTTACGAAAGCCCATCACCGATCCAGGCCGCCACCATTCCCGCGCTGTTGTCCGGACGCGACGTTCTGGGACAGGCACAGACCGGAACCGGCAAGACCGCCGCCTTCGCGACGCCCATCCTCTCGCGCCTGGACATGGCGCAGAAAAAACCGCAGGCACTGGTACTGGCCCCGACTCGCGAATTGGCGATTCAGGTCGCCGAAGCGTTCCAACGCTATGCCTCCCGGCTACCGGGATTCCACGTACTGCCGATCTACGGCGGCCAAAGCTATGGCCCGCAGTTGGCTGCGCTGCGCCGCGGCGCGCATGTCGTGGTCGGTACCCCTGGGCGAGTGATCGATCATTTGGAGCGCGGCACGCTCGACCTGTCCGAACTGAAACGGCTAGTCCTGGACGAAGCCGACGAAATGCTGCGTATGGGCTTCATCGACGACGTCGAGACGGTGCTGAAAAAGATTCCGGAGACACGCCAGGTCGCCTTGTTCTCGGCGACGATGCCGGCGCCGATCCGGCGCATCGCGCAAACCTACCTGCGCGACCCGGTCGAAGTCACGATCACGACCAAGACGACGACCGCCGCCAATATCCGCCAACGCTATTGGTGGGTCAGCGGCGTGCACAAACTGGATGCACTGACCCGAATCCTGGAAGCCGAACCCTTCGATGCGATGATCCTGTTCGCACGCACCAAGGCTGGCACCGAGGAACTGGCCGAAAAATTGCAGGCGCGAGGCTTCGCCGCCGCCGCGATCAACGGCGACATGCAGCAACTGCAGCGCGAACGCACCATCCAGCAATTGAAAGACCGCAAGCTGGATATTCTGGTCGCCACCGATGTCGCCGCCCGCGGCCTGGATGTGGAACGGATCAGCCACGTGTTGAACTACGACATTCCTTACGACACCGAAAGCTACGTTCACCGGATCGGCCGCACCGGCCGTGCTGGACGCAGCGGCGAGGCGATCCTGTTCGTCACACCGCGTGAAAAAAACATGTTGCGGGCGATCGAACGCGCTACCCGGCAACCGATCGAAGAAATGAGCCTGCCCAGTGTTGAAACCGTCAACGATCAGCGCATCGCCAGATTCCTGGAGCGCATCAGCGCGACGTTGGACGCGCAGGACGATGACAGTACGCACGATTTGGCGCTGTACCGTGATCTGATTCAACGTTATGAGCGCGAACATGATGTCCCGGCAGTAGATATCGCCGCCGCCCTGGCGCGGTTATTGCAAGGCAGCAAGCCATTACTGCTCGACAAGGACATCCGGGAACGATCGACAGCGGAGCGCAAACGGCAAAAGACGCCACACGCGGATGCCGATACGTCCAAACCCAAGCGAGGACGCCCGGCGCAGGCTGAATCCTCCATCGAACCGGCAACCGCTACGCAACATGGCGAACGCAAATCACGTGCGCGTACGCATTCCGATGAAACCCCGTCGATCGGCATGGATCACTATCGGATCGAAGTAGGCCATGTCCATGGCGTCAAACCCGCCAACATCGTCGGTGCGATCGCCAACGAAGCAGGGTTGGATAGCCAATATATCGGCCGGATCGACATTCATGACGACCATACGCTATTGGATCTGCCGGAAGGCATGCCGGCGGAAATACTCGCGCACCTGAAAAAAGTCTGGGTATCCGGCCAACAATTGAAAATACGCCGGCTCGACGGCACCGGCGGTCAACGATCGGCGGCCGACGCCAGACGCAAACCGGCTCGCACCGATGCCCGTAAAACCAAGCCGACCAGCGTCAAGCCATCAGGGAAAAGCAAAACCAGGACGAAGCCGCGCCACGGTTGACTCCCCGCCGGTATCCCCCGGACCGAGTGGCGGCCACAGCATATCGATACCGGGCACAATGACACGTCGCCCGATGACCGCTCATTACCAGCAAGGGCGTGATCCGATTCGCCGGCAGCCACCGATTCGTTTGAACAATGCCGGCAATCCGTAGCGATCGCCATGACGGGAGAAACGGCCTACTCGAATCGACGAAGCTTCTCCGGACAATGCGCAATGATGTCTTTTCTGCGTTGCCGGCACGCGATTCCATCAATCGTTCCTTTTCTTCGAATATTTCAATTTCAGCCAAATGGCCGCCGCCGTTACGGAATCATAGAGCGCATCGTGTCGCGGCCAATGCGGAAGCTCCAATTGCCGAAGAATGCTATCCAGTGCAAGATCCACCTCCGGCCGATACGCGGACACATGCCGATCATAATAAAGACTGGACACTTCGACGGCTTGGTTGGGAAGAGAAATACCGAGCCAAGGTTTCAAATAGCGATCGATGACGGCCAGATCGAATTCGAGATAATATCCGATCAGTGGGCGCGCGCCGATGAAGTGCAACAACCGGCCGATAGCATCTTGCGGCGACAGCCCGGTATCGACATCCTGTTGCCGCAGACCATGGATCGGAATCGTGCGAGGATCGATATCCCCTTGCGGACGGACGATCAGCTCGAGCCGCTGGGATAGGGCGATACGATTCCCGATGACGCGCACGGCGGCAATGCATAGCAATTCCGCATTCCTTGGATCGAGACTGCTGGTCTCGCAATCCAGACTGACGTACTCGTCGGCAGGAGGGGAGTCGAAGAGGAAAGCATATTCCGGGTTTGTCAATTGGGAACGCAACCACCGCCGACGCCATGACTTGAACGGAAACATGGCCTGCCTCCTTATAATGCGTTCAGCCGATAATGGTGGCGCAGGTATTGCTTGAAGCGTTTGACGACCGCGAACGTATCCTTGAGAAGATCCCGCTCCAGCGTGGTGAGCTGCCCGGGATCGATGAGATTGTCCATGGACTGTCCACGGACTTGCTTCTGCAACCCATATTTCAATTGCAGACTTTGCAGGAAGGCAAGGGATTCAGCCAGATCCTGGGCCAAAACAGCCGGAATCGCCTGATGCTGTATCAGCGCGTCTATTCGTTGATAGCTATTGCGCTGTTTAAGCCCCATCTCCAGCGTCAGGCTGCGAATGCCATGCACCAAAGGAAAAATCCCGCCTTTTTTCAAATCGAGCTGATTGCGATTCCGCCCCTTGTCCGTCACCAATCGTGAAAACAGATCGAGGGGAATGTCGAAATGCTCTATCGGAAACACGAAACGCGCCAGAAAAGCGGCATTGTGGCTCATATTGCGCAGCCAATAATCGCGCAGTTCCTCAAACAATCTATATTTTCCGCAGACGGGATAAGCATCGACCCAGATGGCGAGACTCATCATGTTTTCGCCACTGGCACTATCAAGCCATGAGTTGATCAGGCGTCTATAGCCGCTGACTTCATTCCGCCATTGCGGATTCCGGACCATGATTCCACCTGGACAGGGCGGATATCCGAATTGAATCAGCGTGTCGTTGAACTGCTGACAGACGCGCTCCAAATCGGGATGGCTGAAGCCATCCTCTATGATCAATGCATTGTCCTGATCCGTCTTCAATATCTGTTCACCGCGCCCTTCGGAGCCCAGCGCCAGCAAACAAGTATTTTCGAGTATCTCGATGGGAGCGATCAGCTCGAATATCCTGGCATACAGCTTATGCCGAAGTTCTCCCACCAGATTGGCGATAAGCGTAACTCTGACACCGTTATCGTGCAGCATGGTGATCAACTGGTCGGTGTTCCGCCACGCGGCATGCAAATCACCGATTGAACGCGCACGTTCGATCTGGGCCGAAACCAGATAGGAATGGTCGTTGAGGAAAGAAAGCAAATCGACCTGATCGAGAATGCCGATGATTTCATCCCGCCGGGTGACGACGACCCGCTGAATCGTATGCCGAGTCATGATCAGCATGGCATGATAGATCGAATCATCCGCCTCAACGCTGTACAGGCCGTAGTTCGCCAGATCGGCTACGGCACACTCATCGGCATTTTGATGTCCGATGACGAAATTGCGCAGATCGCTCTGCGTATAGATGCCGGCCTCACCTGCCTCATTGCGGACCAGGATGGATGAAGTCCGCGCATCGCGCATCAGCCGCGCGGCGTCCCAAACCGTCGCATTCGAAGCGAGCCACGAAGGCTCCCGGATGAATGCCTGCTCGACCTTCGCCATCAGCATGGATTGCAATGCCTGCTGGTGCGGACGATGAGCCAACGCCGCTAGACGCTTGGCGACATCTTGATAGAAGAATGCACCGAATAGCGGATTACCGTCGATCAACTCGAATATGACCTCACGCGGCAGACAAGCCACGATGCTGTCTTCGCTGGCAATCAACGTCGTACCGGCCTTTCCGTCGATCAATGAACGCGTATCGAAGCAATCGTTCTCGGTATATGCGGTGAGCATCGCATCCTTGTCGACGCTGCCAGCTTCTTTGACTATTCCTTTGATCAACACATACAGCGCTTCGACCGGTTCTCCATACTTGATGATCGGATGACCCTCCGGAAAGAATTGAATATCGATCGACTTCTCGACATGTTGCCGCTCCTGATGGATCAGACTATCGAAAGGCGGTTGCGAAAAATCGAAAAGCACGATTGTCATTGCGGCTCATCCTTCATCGATGGACGATGGACACGAAGCGATTGCACTCCCGCTCAAACCGGATACCGGAATATATCTACGAAAGAGGCTGCATGCACATGGCCGGACCATGGTCCTGCGATGCGGTCATGCAGCCTCTTCCTTGCCATCAATGTTTACTGGCGCCCTCTGCGCCGACACCTGTCATCGAACGCACGAACTGCGGAACGAACCGCAATTTCTCATTAGCGCCCCGTGCGCTCTTATCGGTGACGGAAACCAGCCAAGTGACGATAAACGCCAAACTCATGGAGAAAATCGCCGGATTGCTGTAGGGGAATAGAGCGCTTCCTTTCGGATTGCCCAAGGCTGCTTCCCAAACCGGAGGTCCGATGATAACCAAACCAACGGCGGTGAACAGCCCGACCGCGCCGCCGACAACGGCCCCTCGCGTCGTCAAGCCACGCCAGTACATCGAAAGGAAAAGCACCGGGAAGTTGGCCGAGGCGGCGATGGAAAAAGCCAGACCGACCATGAAGGCGACGTTTTGATGTTCAAACAAAATACCCAGCAAAACAGCGATCACGCCCAAAGCCAGTGTCGTGATTTTGGACACGCGTATTTCATCGCGATCGTTCGCCTGGCCTTTTTTCAGGACGGAAGCATACAGGTCGTGCGAGACGGCGGACGCTCCCGAAAGCGTCAAACCTGCGACGACAGCCAGAATCGTCGCGAAGGCCACAGCGGAAATGAATCCTAAGAAATAATCGCCGCCAACGGCATTGGCCAAATGTATCGCCGCCATGTTCGAGCCACCGATGAGTTTCCCGGTAGCATCCTTGAACTCCGGATTGGTGAATACCAACATGATGGCGCCGAAGCCGATGATGAAGGTCAGCAGATAGAAATAGCCGATGAAGCCTGTAGCGTAGAAAACGGATTTTCTGGCTTCTTTCGCATCTTTTACGGTAAAAAACCGCATCAGGATATGTGGCAATCCTGCTGTGCCGAACATCAGCGCGATGCCCAGCGAGATGGCATCGACCGGATTCGACACCAGTCCTCCGGGTGCCATGATGTTGGTGGTGATGCCGGCGCTTTCCTTAACCTCGACCGCTTTGGCGAACATTCTCTCAAAACTGAAACCGACGGACTTGAGCACCATGAAGGCCATGAAGCTTGCTCCCGCCAGAAGCAGAACCGCTTTGATGATCTGCACCCATGTCGTCGCCAGCATACCGCCGAACAGTACATACAACACCATCAGTACGCCCACGATCAGCACAGCCGTCATGTATTCCATACCGAATAACAGTTGAATCAGTTTTCCGGCACCTACCATCTGTGCGATGAGATAAAGGGTCACGACAACCAGCGTACCGGTAGCGGCAAAAACACGAACCGGCTTCTGCTCCAAACGGTAGGAAGCCACATCGGCGAAAGTATATTTCCCGAGATTGCGCAAACGCTCTGCGATCATAAAAGTAATTATCGGCCAACCGACCAAAAATCCGATGGAATAAATCAATCCGTCGTAACCGATATCGAATACCATGGCCGATATTCCGAGAAAACTGGCAGCCGACATATAATCGCCCGCGATAGCCATGCCATTCTGAAAACCGGTGATACCTCCGCCCGCAGCATAGAAATCCTTGGCAGAACGGGTGCGACGCGCCGCCCAATAAGTGACGAACAGGGTAAACGCAACAAATATGAAGAACATCGAAACAGCGTGCCAATTCATGGAGCGCTGCTGAACCTCGCCATCGATTGCGCCGGCCGCCCAGGCGGGGAGCACGGACAACATAATGGCCACGCATAACAAATACTTCGAGACCCTTTTTAGAGAGAGAGACCTCATTGGCGTGCCTCCTCTACGATCTCATGTGTAAGCCTATCGAATTCCGTATTTGCTCGACGGACATAAATCCCGGTAAGCACAAACGCAATGACAATAATGAAAATACCGACCGGAATTCCAATCGTCATTACCATCCCCCGGGACAATGGAATCGCAAGTACGTCGGGAAAAAAAGCAACCAGCAGGATGAATCCATAATAGATTGCCAACATAATGATCGAAAGACTCCAGGACAGCTTCGATTTCTTTCGCAATAATTCTTTGAATTTCGGATTATTCTGAATTCGTTCTATCAAAGCATCGTTCATTGGTTTCCTCCATGGCGATGGGTGGCTACCGTAAAGTCGTCATCGCTTGATTGACGTGAGATTCGTTACCTAAATCATTAAACGGCTGCCATCACTTCGATTCAATGCTGCTTTGGTTGTGTACGATGATCGAATGCCGATCGATTCCGATCCATTTTTTAACGAGGGCTTTCCAATGGAAATCGACCTGGAGGCCTTATAAATGAACCATCTAGGTAAAATATTCGACTAAAGGCGAATGTATTTCTATCTACAGAAAGACGAAAGGATAATTGACGCTATTGGTCATTACTATTTTAATTAATAAGATTATTGCTGGTGGTGCAATCCACAAATTTTCCGGCCATATATCCAATGGAAAACGACATCCTGGATATTATCGGTGACATTAGAAACGATCCAAGCTGTTTACGAATAATGCCGCTTCGCACAAACGACTGCCCGCATCTCGCTCATCTCACCGCAGCATCGATCTGCAAGTCAGTTTCAAGTTAAGACACCGAAATTGCTGGCCGAGGGAGCGGGGAAATAGATATATCTGACGCTGTATGTATCGCTTGGGTTTTTAGCTTTCTCAGCCTCTGCTGATCGACTCGAAGATATTCAAGAACCACTTATCCGCCATGCTTCCGGCGTTAGCCTCCACATCGATGGCATTGGGATACCATGCATTCACGGCGATCCGCACAAAGATGCGCATCGTCCGCACGGAGAATTTCACTCGACGCCAGAACCGGCATACCCGACGCATCATCGCGCGCTGAATACTGTGGTGCGCCGGTGCGAGGCAGGAATCTTCGAAACAATGCTACGCAGCCCCCTGCTTCACATCGTCCCATCCATCCCATGCAAAACTCGTCCACCGATAGAACAATGACTGCATGAACTCGCGTACGTCCGCGCCTGCGCATCACGGCTCTATTTCAAATCTATCGAAGGCCCGTGACTTTGCCGTTCGCCTTGGACATACCGGAAAATGACGATTGGACCGTTCGCCGCAGAAGACACCTGCCGCCGAACCAACGGTGGATTCAGGCCAATGCCGCCATCGGATCCGATCAGCTCATCCAATCGATGATTAGCGCATTGATCAGGCCGACGAAGAATCCCGTGACCAGCGGAACGATGATAAATGCACGACGCGCTGCACCATACTGCTGCGTGACAGCCGTCATATTGGCGACCGCAGTCGTAGCTGACCCCAATGCGATGCCGCCGAACCCGGCCGCGATCACCACTGCTTCATAATCGCCGCCCATTATCCGGAACACCAGATAGCGCGCATACAATACCGCCAACAGGATTTGCAGCATCATCGAAACAAGAACGAAGGCAAGTACGCTCTGCAATTCCCATAGCTGCACGCCCATCAATGCCATGGTCAAGAACAGACCAAGACAGATATCGGAGATCATCGACAATCCCGAATGCATCGATGGCCAATTCCAGCCGCCGATATTCCGTAACAATCTCGGCATCACGTTACGCAGTACGATTCCCGCCAGCATGCAACTGACGAAATCCGGCAGATTGAGTCCGGTCGACCGCAATAGCGCGCCGATGCCCTGCCCGAGCAGCAACGCATTGTTCAACCAGAACAACGCGCGCAATACGCCTTCGTAATCCAGCCGCGCCACTTGCTCTCTTTCATGCGGCAGACCGATATCGAGCACTGGATTATTCGATGCCAATTGTGGATTTCGCCGCATCAGTACTCCGGCGATCGGTCCACCGATGATACAAGCGGCGACCACCCCCACCATATTGCTGGACAGTCCTAATTCCAACGCATTGTTGATTCCCCACCGCTCGACAAAAATCGGCGCCCAAGCCAGCGTGGTGCCGGCGCCGCCAACTAACGCTACCGAGCCAGCCATCAGCCCGGCGCGACGATCCAAACCGAAACCAGCCGCGACCGCCATGCCGAGCAGGTTCTGCAATACGATGAATGCCACTGCCAGCAATGCCAGCATCAGCAGCGGCCGGCCACCTTGCAACAAATCGCTGATCTTCGAGTTCAACCCGATAGCCGCAAAAAAGTACAGCAACAATAAATTGCGCAGCTCCAGGTCGAAGACGATACGTATATCGAACACGAAATACGCGACACCGACCACAGCGGCGCACAGCACGCCGCCGATCACCGCTTCGGGCATGCTGTTACGCCGAAGCCAGCCGGAACGTTGCGTAATCCGTTTACCGACGAACAACAACAGGATCGCCAGGGTGACACTATGCAATGCATCGATGTTCAGTGAAGTATGCCCCATCACCCAAACTCCCTTGCGGTCATAACCAGTCGCCAACCGAACCCTCGCCTGTCCGGACCGCCTATCCTAACCAATCACAAGTCCGCATGACTGCCCCCCGTCACCTGTTCGTTCCGTGTCTCGCCATCGTTCATCGCCAGTGTTCCGGCTCTTCGATGGTCCGCAGGCATGCCACCGCCCTCATTTAGCGGCAAGCGGATATCCGCGACCGGCACGGCACGGACATGCAATCGACCATGCCGCGGGGAAATCCCCAAGGAATCCACCGCGAACGACTTCCGGCCCTCCCCCCCCCTCCCGGCCGCACCCCGCACTATCACGGGCATTCAAACATCGGGACAATTCTTCCCGCATATCGCTCCGACTTATAGTCCCGTCCTGTTAGACTTCACTCCCCATTGGTGAATTTCTTCTTATTTTCCGCGTGATTCCGTTCCTCGAAATCCTGCTCGCACTGCCGTTCGTCTTTGCGCTGATCGTGGCATCGGCACGGGGTGTCTCGCGCCAAACCACGGCTTGGTTGACCGCCGCCGCCCCTTTACTGGGCTTGCTGCTGCTGATCTGGCTGATGCCATCGGTATTGCGGGGTTGGACGCTGCGAGCCGATCACGCCTGGATCCCGCAAATCGGCTTATCGTTTTCCCTGCGACTGGACGGCCTGGCCTGGACATTCGCCGGGCTGGTGCTGGCAATCGGCACATTGATCATCCTGTATGCGCGTTATTACCTGAGCGCACAGGACAACATGCAGCGATTCTTCGCCTTTCTGCTGTTGTTCATGGGGTCGATGCTCGGCATCGTGATCGCCGGAAACCTGCTGCTGCTACTGGTGTTCTGGGAAATGACCAGCATCAGTTCCTTCCTGTTGATCGGCTTCTGGCACCCGCGGGCCGATGCGCGTGAAGGCGCGAAGATGGCGCTGACGATTACCGGCTTCGGCGGTATCGCGCTGATGGGCGGACTGCTGCTGCTTGGTCACATCGCCGGAAGCTATCAATTGGACGAAGTCCTCGCTGCCGGTTCTCGCATCCATGAGCATCCGCTTTATCCATTGATGCTGATACTCATCTTGATCGGCATTTTCACCAAAAGCGCGCAGTTTCCATTCCACTTCTGGTTGCCGCACGCGATGGCCGCGCCGACGCCGGTATCGGCCTATCTGCATTCGGCCACGATGGTAAAAGCCGGCGTTTTCCTGTTGGCGCGCTTGTACCCCGCGTTGTCGGGGACCGATCTATTCTTCTTCACGGTCAGCGGCATCGGCGCGATCACATTGTTGCTGGGCGCGTGGTCGGCGATATTCCAGCACGACATCAAAGGATTGCTGGCCTATTCCACCATTTCGCATCTGGGTCTGATCACGCTGTTGTTCGGGCTGTCCACACCGATGGCGGTCGTGGCGGCGCTGTTCCATATTCTCAATCACGCCGTGTTCAAGGCATCGTTGTTCATGGGTGCCGGAATCATCGATCACGAAACCGGTACTCGCGACATACGCCGGCTGGGCGGCTTGCGCCGCCATCTGCCGATGACCAGCTCGCTGGCGATCATCGCCAGCTTGGCGATGGCGGGCGTACCGCTACTCAATGGGTTTTTATCCAAGGAAATGTTCTTCTCGCAGACGCTGGATATCAGCGGCCACAGCTACATGCGCATGGCAATGACCGGTGTTGCGGTGTTGGCCGGCATCTTCGCCGTCGCCTACAGTCTGCGTTTCGTTTACGAAACCTTTCTCGGCAAAGGACCGCGCGCCTTGGAGGAAGAACCGCACGAGCCGCCGCGCTGGATGAAGATCCCGGTCGAGATCCTGGTGGTGGTCTGCCTGGCAGTCGGCATAACGCCGAACTGGACCATCGCGCCGATACTGGCTGCGACCGTCAATGGCACCTTGGGAGAAGCCACGCCGGAATACAGTTTGGCGCTTTGGCATGGATTCAATCTGCCGCTGACGATGAGTATGGCCGGACTGGTCGGCGGCGTGGCGCTGTATTTCGGACTGCGCAAATTGATCGACCTGCATGCCATCGTGCGTCAATCGCTGGGCCGGCGCCTGTTCCTGGACAACATAGATGTAGCGCATCTGCTAGCGCGCCGTCTTACGCACAGATTGGTCAATAGCAGTCTGCAGCGTAGTGTGCTGTGGCTGTTCCTGGTGGCCATCGCGATCACGGCCATGCCTTTTGTCGTAACCGGGCTCGATGGTTGGCATGGCAAAATACCTGCCTCGCAACCAATGCCGCTGCTGGGCTGGACGCTATGGTTGATCCTGGTGGCGTGTACATTGTTCACGTTGAAGCTGTACCGGCAGCGATTGCTGGCCCTGATCGTCATCAGCGGTATCGGACTGATCGTCAGCCTGGCCTTCGTGTTCCTGTCGGCGCCGGATCTGGCCTTGACGCAATTGCTGGTGGAATTGGTCAGTCTGCCGCTGCTGCTACTGGGCCTGAATTACCTGCCGCCACGCTCCCCGCCCGAACGCGCGCCATGGCGCCGATGGCGTGATATCGGTATCGCCGCCGTCGCCGGAATCGGGATCGGCGCCCTCTCTTACGCGATCATGACCGGTACCACCGATACCATCGCCGGAGAATTGCTGGCGCGCGCATTACCCGAGGGTCACGGCCGCAACGTGGTCAATGTGATCCTGGTCGATTTCCGCGGGTTCGATACCTTGGGCGAAATCACCGTTTTCGGTATCGCCGCCCTGATCGTGCACGCTTTGCTGCGCCGGGCGCGGATGGCGCCGGAAAAATTGATGTCCGGACCGCCGATTCCACTTCCGGTTCCTGCCGACCTGGTACAGATCATCTTCCCTCTGACGGTGACCGTATCGATCTTTTTGTTCCTGCGCGGTCACAACGCGCCCGGCGGCGGCTTCATCGCCGGCCTGGTACTCGCGGTACCATTGTTGATTCAGTACGTGATCCAGGGAGCCGCCTCGGTAGAGTCGCGCTTCGGCTTCGATTATGCCCGTTGTATCGCTCTGGGCTTACTCATTGCCGCATTGACCGGGCTGGCGCCGATGCTGCTAGGCTATCCTTTCCTGAGCAGCGGCTACGTCGACCTGCACTTGCCTTTGATCGGCACACTATCGCTGACCAGCGCCATCGGCTTCGATGCAGGCGTATATCTGGTCGTCTTCGGCGGTGCGATATTGATTCTGTCGATGCTCGGCACGGTGAAACCTTCGCTGACTCTGGTCGCACATCACGGCATCATCGAACCGGGACAACGTTCGGCTCGCACCGCGGAGTTGAAGCGCTGATGGAATTCGCTATTGCCAGTGCGATCGGATTATTGACTGCCGCCGGGGTGTATCTGCTGCTGCGCGCGCGCAGTTTCGATGTGATCCTGGGCATGACCTTGCTGTCCTATGCCACCAACCTAGTGATTTTTTCCGGCGGCCATCTGATCAGCGGCAGACCACCGGTGCTGCGCGACGGGGTCGCCGCCGACCTGACGCAATATACCGACCCGCTACCGCAGGCGCTGGTCCTGACCGCGATCGTGATCGCATTCGCGATGACGGCAGTCTGCATCGTTCTGGCGGTCCGCAGCCGCAACGACAATGACAGCGATCATGTCGATGGTTCCCGTGCAGACCACAACTACCAGAAGAGCGAACGCCAGCGTCACGATGAGGCGAAAAAGAAAAACGAGGATCGCACATGAGTCATTTGCCGATCCTGCTGATTCTGATTCCCTTGCTCGCCAGCGGACTGGTGCTGTTCGCCGAGCAGTACCGACTCGGTATATCCGCTCAACGCATGGTGGCCTGGATCGCGTTGTCCGCTCAGGTAGTCGCCGCCATCCTTCTGTTTGAAAAAGTCCACAGAGGAGAAATCCAGGTCTATCTGCTCGGCGACTGGCCGGCCCGGCTCGGCATCAGTCTGATGGTCGATCGGCTTTCGGCCTGGATGGTATTGACCACGGCGTTATTGGCGATCGCCTGCCTGCTGTATGCCTGCGCCGGCTGGGACCGGCGCGCACCGCATTTTCATTCGTTTTTCCAATTGCAACTGCTGGGATTGAACGGTGCGTTCCTGACCGGCGATCTGTTCAATCTATTCGTATTCTTCGAAGTGTTGCTGGCGGCCTCCTACGGACTGATGCTGAGCGGCGGCCGTGGCGAGCGTATCCGCGTCGGCTTCCATTACGTTGCCTTCAACGTCGTCGCATCGTCATTGTTTCTGATGGCATTAGGGATGCTGTATTCCCTGCTGGGCTCGTTGAACATGGCCGAGCTATCGGTGCGTGTAGCGCAAGCCCCGCTGGAAAACCTGCGCCTGATTCAAGCCGCCGCCGGATTGCTGCTGGTCGTATTCTGCGCCAAAGCCGCCCTGCTACCGCTGTATCTATGGCTACCGGATACCTACGCCAGCGCCCCCGCCCCGGTCGCCGCGCTGTTTGCGATCATGACCAAGCTCGGGCTGTATGCCGTGCTACGGGTCTGCACACTGCTGTTCGGCGATGCCGCCGGGACACTGACGGGATTTGCGTGGCCTTGGCTGGTAGTGGCCGGTGCGGCTACCCTGATACTGGCCTCGATCGGTGTAATCGCTTCGATACGGCTGCGTGTCATGGCGGCTTATCTGGTTCTGGTATCGGCGGGAACCCTGTTCATCGCCTTCGGATTGAACGACACCGCAACCATCAGTGCGGGTCTGTATTATTTGGCCCACAGTACATTCGCCGGCGCAGCGCTTTTCCTGATTGCCGATCTGGCGGACCGTCGTAACCGTAGCGCCGATGTTGAATCCACCGAGTCAGTTGCCAATAGAATTCGGGCGGGGGTCCTGTTCCTGATCGCCACCATCGCACTGGCGGGATTGCCGCCACTGTCGGGCTTTATCAGTAAAGTGTTGCTACTGTCGGCAATCCCCGCCGCAGGCCAGATGCTATGGTTATGGGGGATCATCCTCGGCAGCGGTTTCCTGGCACTGGTGGGACTGCTTCGAATCGGCGTACGCCTATTCTGGAAGCCGCCGGAGCCCGGCACACATGTATTGATCCGCCCATCTGAAATCGCCGCTATCGTTCTGCTACTGTGCTACGGCATCGGCATGACGCTGGGCACGGCGCCTGTACTGCGCTATACCCAAGCCGCCGCCGAACAATTACTGGCACCGGATACTTATCTGGATCAGGTACGCGCGGTTTCGCCGCAGAGGAGAAGTCCATGATCAAGCGCTGGATTCCTTCCTGGCCGTTGAGCCTGGCGATCTTTTGCTTCTGGTTGCTGATGAATTCGGAAGTCAGCATCGCTCATGCCGTTATGGCGTTGTTGATCGCTATCGCGGTTCCTCTAGTCGCCGCGCGCCTGGATCGCGAATTCGCCAGCATCGGCAGTCTGCGGAAAGTACCCAAGATGCTCTGCGTCCTGGCCTGGGATATCGTCGCCTCGAATATCGAGGTCGCTCGCCGTGTACTCGGTTCCGAGAAGAAAATCACTCCTGGCTTCATTTGGTTACCATTGGATATCAGCAACATCCACGGTATTGCCGCCCTGACCAGCATCATCACGCTGACGCCGGGCACGCTATCGGCAATGTTGTCCGACGATCGTCGCTATTTACTGGTGCACGTATTCAACCTCAAGGATGCCGACGAAGTGATTCGACAGATCAAGACACGTTATGAGATTCCGCTGATGGAGATATTTCCGTGAACGCCATGGCACTTGTCAACACCACCATCACCATTGCGATGCATCTGGTCGGACTGGCGATGTTGCTCTCGTTGTACCGTTTGCTGCGCGGCCCCACGGTCCCCGACCGGATTTTAGCGCTGGATACGCTGTTCGTCTCCGCGATCGCCCAGCTGATGCTGTTCGGCATGCACCGTGACACACCGATCTATTTCGAAGCCGCATTGGTGATCGCCATGCTCAGTTTCGTCGGCACTGTGGTCCTGAGCAAATACGCCATCCGCCGGGATATCGTCGAATGAATCAGCTCGTCGCCATCAGCTTGGCCATATTGCTGCTGATAGGCAGTTTTTTCATACTGGTCGGCGCGTTCGGCTTGATCAAACTGTCGGATTTCTTCAAGCGCCTGCACACACCGACCAAGGCCAGCACCTTGGGCGTAGGCTGTATCCTGGTGGTTTCGGTGGGATATCACGCGTTGACCGGCGAAGACCCGCAACCGCGCGAGTTGCTGGTAACGGCATTTCTGTTCGTCACTGCACCGATCAGTGCGCACTTGATGGCCAAGGCCGCATTATCGTTGAAAATGGCGCAACGGCCACCACTTCCGGAAGAAACGCAACAACAAGGGAAAATCATCGCTACCGCCGACGAAAGCGGTGTCGAGACATCAGGCGAATGATCTTTCCCAAAAAACGCGGGATCCGATGACGGCGAATCCTGCTGGGTGAATGGTACGGATACGATGCCCGAAAAACTCAGCGCCAGCTCCAATATCGCCAGCATCAGCGTCGAAGACCTTCCTGGCGCAATGCACTCCTCCTCGTATCGGCGATATTCGGCTCTCTCCACTAGGAATGAAATACCGGAACGATCCTTGATCACCGACCGGCGATGCCACGGCGGGATATCCCGGCGATTCCGAACGCCATGCCCCTGGGATGCCCGATCGAACGACACCGGCATGCCATCGAGTTGCAAAATCGTTCGCAAGCAACCCATGCGAACCGCCTGTGCTCGTTTCACTCCATTCGGGTGAATGGTCAAGACAGGACTATAAGGACGTAAACCCTGTCCCGAACATTCCGATTTACCCTATTCCCATCGATCGACCTGCAACGATCCAATATCACGAATACCGACGAACTCTATATCGAAATATGCCATATCCATGACATGGCATTCGGAAAAACACATATCAAAAAATAAAAATAGATCATCGCCACTTTAGACAATCTATTTTCTTTTTTCGCAACGATGATTGCCGACCGATAGGATCCTATACCCCATCTATTCCGTCGATCTCAAATAACAACAAACCGCTTATTTCCAGCCCCTCATAAAACAGCGCTCAATTCAGGAATCCGATCATTGCTGTTGCTTTTCCCGATCACCGGTCAACGGCATGCCTTCCGGCGTATCGATATACTGATCTATCTTCTGCAGCATATAAGGAAAAAACGGATTGAAACTGACTCGCGTCAGCATATTCGTGTTCACCACCAATACCCCGCGCTCGCCGCGCAAGGCCAATGCGCCAAGATGGACACCGTAATTTTCGCTGGAATCGGGCGTAGAACCGTATAACGAATCGGTTTCCGGGAACGGCAATGCAATATGCGATAAAGAAAAAATACTGGCCGGATAACGCAACGGCAGCGGCTGTGTATCTGCTTGCATATCACCAGGTTCGATCACCTGAGCTATGACACCATCGGCGGTGCCGGAGGGATTACCGATAATAATCGTCCGATAACGCTGTGATCCGGCAGGCCACATCCGCTTCAACGTCGTATCGGCAGAGACGCTCAACAGCGGACCGAAATGAACCGCGCGATTGACATCGAACAGGACGACTTCGCTATCGTTCTCCGGCAGCTTCGCAAACAACGCCGATATCACCGCAGTCGCATCGACCGTATCATCGACGACCGATTGGAAACACAGGATGGGCGGCAGTTCGTTCAGCCGTTTCGCGTTTTCCTGCGCATTCATCCGCTGTTGCACACGGCTCGACAACAGATACGCTTGGCGCGCCGCATTGAGCGTGAACGAGTTATATTTGAACGGATTGAACTCAGGCAATACATCGCTCCAAGCGGTACGCGCAAGCGGCGGCAACATCGCCGGCCAACCCGCCACGTCGGCATAGCGCGCATACTCGCGCACACCGATCATTGGCGAAATCAGTACCAGACGGGTCGCGGGCGCCAACTCGGGATCGTCCAACGCATCCAGACTGTAATCCAACGCCAGCGCCGCGCCCATGGAGTAGCCGACCAGATGCAATGGCTTATCTATCGCCACTCGCCGCCGCGCCTCGCGTATCGCCAGCCGGGTCGCGCTGCGCCATGCCTGCCAACGCACATGCGCCAGACCGGCCGGAACGGTACCGTGTGCGGGCATCCGAATCGCGATCGCGACATAGCCACGATCGCGATAGTGCTGTCCGATATGACGCAGACTGTAAGGCGAGTCGGTCAATCCATGCAGGAGAACGACCACCCCCGCTGGTTCGCCGTCGGGCTCCAGAATGAACGAACGATTCCAATCATGGGACAGATTCGCCGGATATAGTGGACTGCCCGCATAGTACCGGTTGGCCGTCACTTTCACCGTCACTGGTAATTTATCGACCACTTCCCGCCGCACCTGTTCAAAAACGCGCTGTTCGGCGTTCAAGTAACCGATCCAATCGGCGCGATCGATCTCGGCAATGTTCAACTCATCGGGCGCATACGTATGCCACCGCTGCAACGGCGATGTATTGCGCGTCATCACGACACGAACGACGATCAATGTCAGCAGCATCGTCACACCGACCACGACCGCATACCGGATCATTTTGACTGCAATGCGCTTCATGGTCCGGCTGTCATCGTTCATTGTGAGAAATGGTCGCATACATACGCCACACTGCAAGCCGATTCATCCGTCACGCGGGAACCATCGGCTATCGACATGCTTTCACACTTCGCATGTAAAGAAGGATCGGCCGCACTTTCATACCGGCCGTCAGCGACCCCACAACCGGGGCCACCCGATTCATGAAACGACCTGCATCGTCTGCGATCGGGTCAATCGCCCGAAATCCAGCGGCACGGAATCTACCGGCAATCTTCATATCCCGCAACATACCCTTCCTCCATAATCCCAACCATCGAATATCGGCCGCGACACATGCAACCACAGAAACCGTCATGCACCCGGCTGCTCCTTCGGGATGGCGTGACATCATCCCGAATTTTTCACCCATGAACCGTCTTACCGGTGAAATCCACATCGATATTTCGCATACCAAGCCGATTTTCTGCCTGCCGATGCGCGGCCCAGAGCTTTTTCTTCTAGCCAGGCAAGCGGAAAGACAGTATCTTCAATCGAAAGAACGTATTTTTATATCCGTCCGCCCGAATCCAGCCATGGATTGCCAGTTATCGATATACGGCGGACTTATTATAGTTGTGAAGGTATCGTTCCACTCCATCTCTCGACCGATATTTATTAACGTACTCCACGTTATGCGGTCGTTCCCCCCTCTACAAACCATAAAGACCTTACACCATGAAAATCGCTTTGGTCGGCGCTACCGGCAAAATCGGTCGCCAAATCGCTCAACTGGCCATGGCACGTGGGCACTCCGTCGTCGCACTGATTCGCGAAGGCGCGCATATACCTGAAGAGTTGCGTGACATTCCACGGGCTATCATCACACTCGACAACCCGCGCTCGATTGTTCCGGCCATTCAAAAATTCAATGTCCTCGCCAGCGCTTACGGACCGGACGCGACCTCTGCCGACATCCTGCCCGAAGTGACGCAGACATTGATCGCAGCGGCGCGGCAGGCACATATCCGGCGACTGATCGTCGTCGGCGGCGCCGGCAGTCTGGAAGTCGCCCCGGGCATGCAATTGATCGATACGCCGGATTTTCCCGAAGCCTACAAGCCGTTGGCGCGCGCGCACCGTGAAGCACTGAAAATCCTGACGATCGCAAGCGATCTCGACTGGACGTTCTTCGCACCCGCCTCCGAAATCGGTCCCGGAGAAAAGCTCGGACATTTCCGGGTACAGGCACGACACTTGTTGACGGATGCAAACGGCCGCAGCGTCATTCACTACCCTGATTATGCCGCAGCATTCGTCGACGAGATCGAGCATCCACAATTCATCCGAAAGGTCGCTACCGCAGCTTATTGATCGGTCATTCGTTTATCGGCAGGGAATCGAAGACGCCACAAACATGCGCTTTGTGGCGCTTCGCCGGTACCCGTATCACCGGCAGGCCGGAATTTCCGCTCCAATCCTTATCCATCAGCCGCATTCCGATCACATGCAATTCACCGCGCCGGCATAAAAGATATTCGAAAGATATATTTGCGGGAAAACGTGATGGTACTGGAAGTCAGCACCGAGTAAACCAAAATCGCCGCGGGCTTGCCGATCGGCTGCCGCACGTCTTTTTCGGCGAACTGCAAAGTGTATTAATACAACCGGAGCATCCGTTGCACGCACAATGTAAAACTTGTCTGGCTCGCTATATCGAACGATTGAGCCGTGACGAGACATTGACGGCACCGTTCGATCAAATCAAACAGAAAATCCCTAATCACCCGTAATGGCAGCAATATCTGCACGAATCATGGTGAGGGACCTGCGCCAGTCTGCAACATGGTCCGACCGCTCCCGATTCGGTGCCGGGCCGCTATCTGGAAAGAACAACACCGCCAGAATCCCCACACCGTACGATCAATGACGCAACCAATTCATTCCTACTCCCAGGAATCCGAATGCGTCGCCCATGCCTCGATATTTCAGTCCATATAGACTGAATACAGCCCCGTTGCGTACCCTGCCAAGCTCAGCGTATGACTTCCACCGGACGCAATGTACCCTATTGTGAATGGATCGCCGTTCCAATTCGTTGCATACGCCCAGCCCGGAATGCCGTCGAACTTGTTTCCTGAAACCTTGCCCCCCATTTCTCATCCATTCCACCAGGAACCACCCTCATGACCGAAAAGATCAATGTCATCGACGTCACCACCGAGCAATTTGAAACGGACGTATTGCAGAAATCGTTACAGACACCGGTATTAGTCGATCTTTGGGCAACGTGGTGCGGACCGTGCAAGGTGTTGGGGCCGATCCTGGAGAAGCTTGCCGCCGAATACAACGGCGCTTTCGTCCTAGCCAAGATCGATGTGGACAAAGAGCAGCAGATCGCCGCGGCATTCCAGGTACGCTCGGTGCCGATGGTGTTCCTGTTAAAGGACGGACAAGTCGCCGATGGTTTTCAAGGGGCGCTTCCAGAAGGTCAGATCCGTCAGTTCCTGCAACGCAACGGTATCGAACCGGCTCCTGTAGAAACGACCGAGGCACCGGAAGTCGCGGCCGCGACACTGGATCCGCATGCCGAGGTCATGCGCCTACGCAAGGCCCTCGAAAACGAACCCGAGAATGCCGAACTCAAACTCGATCTGGCCCTGGCCCTGCTGAAGATCTCCGCCGAGACCGAGGCCGAGAAATTGTTGGAGGAACTGCCGGCGAACCTGGCAACCGACGATCGCGCGCTGCGCGCGCAGGCATACTTGAAGTTCGCGCATGTCGTCAAAGATGCTCCCCCGGCGGAGGTACTGGAAGCGGCGCTCTCCGCCAATCCCGACGATCTGCGCGCGCACTACCTGCTGGGAACGCAGCAATTGATCGCCGGCCGCGATGCGGCGGCGCTGGAACATTATCTGGAAATGCTTCGCCGTGACCGCACTTTCGACGACGGCTTGCCGAAACGCGCATTGATCGACGCCTTCCGCGTGATCGAGGACGACGATCTGATCGGTGCCTACCGGCGCAAAATGTCGGCGCTGCTGTTCTGACAGCAGAGATCGCCGCGTCCACCGGCAGGCATTCGAACAACACAAGCAATGGCGGGGCTTGCCCCGCCGTTTGCATTCCACAGGATGCGTTACGTTGCAATGATTTTCAGTATCGTCATCACCCCGTGACCGCTGCCGTGCCATCGGTCATCGACGGTTGGAAACGATCGCGCCGAATCGACATGCTGTGCGGACGGGCGATTTTTGATACGGTGCATTGCGTTTCCGGCTCGATCCAGTAACGCCTGCCGTGAAATCGCTCCGTACACCACTGTGTTTCGGACATTCACCGGTCCGTTCCTTGGTTCTCGTACTTGCAGGGGTTCGCGTGTTTGAGAGTGTCATCAATCGGATTCACGACATCATCTGGAGCCCGCCGATGGTAGTACTGTGCCTGGGCGCGGGATTGCTGTTTTCGATCCGAACCCGTTTCATGCAAGTGCGCGGATTCGCCGAAATGATCCGGCTGCTGTTCCGGGGACATTCGTCGGCGGCCGGCATTTCCTCGTTTCAGGCACTGATGGTTTCGCTGGCCGGCCGCATCGGCGTCGGCAACATCGCCGGTATCGCCACTGCGATCGCCGCCGGTGGACCGGGCGCGGTGTTCTGGATGTGGGTGATGGCGTTCTTCGGCGCATCCACCGCTTATGTGGAATCGACATTGGCCCAGATCTACAAGGAAAAGGACGAACAGGGCCGCTACCGCGGCGGCCCGGCGTATTTCATCGAAAAAGGACTAGGCAAGAAATGGTTCGCGTGGCTGTTCGCCGTAGCAATGACATTATCCTGCGGGTTCCTGCTGCCGGGCGTGCAGGCCAATGAGATCGCCAACGGCCTGGGCAACGCCTGGGCGGTGCCGGGATGGGCGGTCGCGGCCGGCGTGGTACTGCTGCTGGGCTTCATCATCTTCGGTGGCGTCAAACGCATCGCGCACTTCGCGGAAGTCGCCGTGCCGTTCATGGCGGCGGCCTATGTGCTAATCGCGATCCTGATCCTGATCGTCCATGCCGACCGGGTGCCGGGAATGTTCGCGTTGATATTCCAGAGCGCCTTCGGCCAGGACGCCGTTTTCGGCGGGCTGGCCGGCGCGGCCATCATGTGGGGCGTCAAGCGCGGTATTTATTCCAACGAAGCCGGACAAGGCACCGGCCCGCATGCCGCCGCCGCCGCGGAAGTGTCGCACCCGGCCAAGCAAGGTTTCGTACAGGCGTTCTCGATCTATTTCGATACCTTCCTGATCTGCACCGCGACTTCAGTGATGATTCTGGCGACCGGGAAATACAACGTCAGAACACCTGATGGACAAAACTGGCTGGTCCAGCATATCCCCGGTATCGAAAGCGGCACCGGCTACGCGCAAGCGGCCGTGGAAACGCTGATGCCCGGATTCGGCGCCGGATTCATTGCGATCGCGTTGTTCTTTTTCGCTTTCACGACGATCATGGCGTATTACTATATCGCCGAAACCAATGTCGCCTATATCAATCGCGCAGTGCATCGGCCTTGGCTGATTCTGCTGCTTCGGTTCACTGTGCTGGCCGCCGTGGTCATCGGTATCTACCGCTCCGGCGGCGCCACATGGAAACTCGGCGACATCGGTGTGGGACTGACCACCTGGCTCAATATCATCGCGATCCTGATCCTGCAAAAACCCGCGATGCTGGCGCTGAAGGATTACGAACGCCAGAAAAAGGCAGGCAAAGATCCCGCGTTCGATCCGGACGCGGCCGGTATCAAACATGCGGACATCTGGCGCCAATGACTAATCCGTGGACTCTCTCCCAAAAATCCCCCGACCGTCGTCATGCCGACCATCGCGGTAGCGAAGTGCGGCTCTACGGACTCAATGCCGTGCAAGCAGTATTCGCCACGCGCCCACAAGCGATTCGCAAGCTGTATCTGACCGAAGCGCGGATTCCGCATTGCAAGGCGTTGTTGGCATGGTGCGTGAAGCACCGCATCGGCTACCGGGTGGTAACCGACGCGGATCTGAACCGGCTGGCCGCCAGCGCACATCATGAGGGCGTGGTGGCCGATGTACTGCGAACCGAACCGCTGACGCTATCGGACTGGTTGAATACCCTGCCAGCGGGGCCGGCGGCGGCATTATGGTTGGATGGCGTTGGCAATCCGCACAATTTCGGCGCCATTTTGCGCGCGGCGGCGCACTTCGGCGTCATGGCGGTATTGCTGCCGCATACGTCGCCGTTGACATTATCAGGCGCCGCAGCGCGCGTCGCCGAAGGCGGGGCGGAGAACGTCCCGTTGGTGCGCGTCTCCGGTTGCACCGAAGGCATCGGACCGTTGCATGCCGCCGGTTTTACTCTGGTTGCGACGGTCATCCATGACGGTGCCAGCGTATTTACCGCCGAGCTGCCCAAACGATTGATTTACGTCATGGGCGCGGAAAACGAGGGCATGAACGCGGATCTGACCGCAGCTTGCGATCTGCGTCTATCAATCCCCGGTACCGGCGACGTCGAGAGTCTCAACGTCGCTGCCGCCACTGCCGTATTCCTGGCAGAGTGGCGGCGGCGGCTTTGATACGCCTGCTACTGGACCGGCAAGAACGCCCCCTATCAGGAAGATGCCGGATCGGCGCTATCCGCAGCACGGGCCGGAAGCAGGCCATCGGCGCGAAACATCATCTTGATCCCGCGTACCGCCTGACGGATCCGATCCTGGTTTTCGATCAGGGCGAAGCGTACGTGGTCGTCCCCATAATCGCCGAAACCGACGCCCGGAGACACCGAAACCTTGGCATCCCTCAATAATTTCTTGGCAAATTCCAACGAACCCAGGCCGGCATAGGCTTCGGGAATCTTTGCCCAGACATACATCGTCGCCTTCGGATTGCTCACCATCCAACCCGACTCGTGCAAACCGCGCACCAATACATCCCGGCGGCGCTGATAATTGGCGGTGATATCGCGCACGCATTGCTGATCGCCTTCCAGTGCAGCGATCGCCGCCACCTGCAACGGCGTGAACGTACCGTAATCGTGGTAGCTCTTGATCCGGGCCAACGCCGCGACCAACTCCGGATTGCCGACCATGAAACCGATGCGCCAACCGGCCATGTTGTAGCTTTTCGACAACGTGAAGAATTCCACGGCGATGTCTTTGGCCCCGGGCACCTGCATGATCGATGGTGCCTGCCAGCCGTCGAAAACGATATCGGCATACGCCAGGTCGTGAATCACCAATACGTCATGGCGTTTGGCCAGGGCGATGACACGTTCGAAGAAATCCAACTCGACGCATTGCGCCGTCGGATTGGACGGGAACCCGAGGATCATCATCTTCGGCTTCGGAATGCTTTCCCGGATGGCGCGCTCCAGCTCGGCAAAGAAATCCACATCCGGCACCAGCGGGACCGAACGCACTTGTGCGCCGGCGATCACCGCGCCATAGATATGGATCGGATAACTCGGATTCGGCACCAGGATCATATCGCCATGGTCCAGCGTGGCAAGCATCAAATGCGCCAGTCCCTCTTTGGAGCCGATGGTCACGATGGCTTCGCTTTCCGGATCGATATCCACCCCGTACCGATCGCGGTA
>JAITWM010000113.1 GCA_031285265.1 Lysobacteraceae bacterium | reverse complement strand
TTACAGCGACCGCCCTTGCGAGGATAACGATGCGATATATCGGCCGTCGATCGCACCGCAATCCGATGCCGCGCGCGGATATGCGGTCGCGCCAACGGCAGCCACCCACCGCCTGAATTGTCCACGGCGCCCTCAGGATCTGGTTCGGGAAATCACCGCCGCAGTGCACGCCCGCGACGCCAACCGCTTGTCTGCGGTCTACGATTGGGTCGGTGTCTCCAAAGCGGCATTCGATTCTACTTATCGCCGGCTGGATGCACTGGTGCAAAGGCCACTGCTCGATATCGCTCCACTTTATCCGCCGCCGCCGGTCGTCGAAACAGTCACGGACCCGGATGGGGCCAGCGATGTCGAAACGGCCGCTATCGTCGATACCCCGCCACGAGCGACAGGGCTGATCGTGCGGCAGACGTCCAGCAACGGCAATGCGTTGGTCAGCACGCCACTGCAATTGCGCCATCGTTTCGACTGCCTGTGGATCGCATTCTGACAAGATACGCGCTGCCTGATGCGGCGCACGTCGGCAGGAAAAAGGATGCATCCGCAACAGCACAGAACACCCGGCACCGTGCGGGTCCTATTCCTGATGCAGCATCTTGGCGATCGAGGCCGTACCTCTTCGGCGAACGGGCACGATCAATGTGAACTACACAGAGTCATTCCGCTGTCTGGGAGAACCGCAACGTCGCCACGACGCCACATACCGGACCAGGATGTACGTCCACTGTCCAGCCGTACAAATTGCACAGCCGGCCGACGATCGAAAGGCCGATTCCCGCTCCTTGCGAATGTCCGGCATGCGTGCCACGGTAACCGCGCTTGAACAGTTGGCTCGCATCCTCCTGGCTCAATCCCGGACCGGTATCGATCACCTCGATCCCGTCCTCGGCCAACCGCACTACGACCTCACCCTGTTGTGTGTATTTGACGGCATTGCCGATCAAGTTGCCCAGCGCCACCGACAACACCGACTCCGGTGCATCGACCACGAAATCCCTCCGGCCTTCCAAACGCAGCTCGATCTGCCTGCCTCCCAGTTGTGCGCGGTGCGATTCCAGCAGGCTTTCAGCCACTTTCACCACATCACTGACGCCATGTCCGCGCTCATTGCGCGACAGAAGCAACAAGGCGCCGATCAGATCGCTGCACTGTTGCTCGGCACGCTGGATCCGCTGCAATCGCACACGCGTGCGGTCATCGACCTCCGGCTTGGACAACAGCAATTCCACCGCACCTTTGATGACCGCCAACGGCGTGCGCAACTCGTGACTGACATCAGCGTTGAACTCGCGGTCGCGCTGCACCACCCGTGTCAACCGTCCGGCATAGTCATCCAGCGTCTCGGCCAACTGCCCGACCTCGTCGTCGGGAAAATGCGGCGCCAGCGGCTGCGGATCACTCCCCCCATGGTACGCCCTCAGTCGCTGCACCAGTTCCGACACGGGACGCATCACTCGCGACGCCGACCACCAGCCGATGATCAAAGACAGGCCGCTGAACAACAATACGGCGACATACAGCGCACGCTTGAGCTGGGTCTCGCTGCGTATCGTCTCCGTGGTGTCGTATGCCAGGAAAAACCATTCATCCGATGTCTTTCGCACCGCCAATTTATAGGCGAACGCCCGGCCAGCCTCATCGATACCGGAAATATTGTGTATGCCGTTGGGCAGGTCGTACCAGTCCGGCTGCTCGAGCCGTAGTTCCGCAAATTTGTCCGGCCTCACGACCCTTGCGAACATCTGCTGTACCGGCATGTCCGGACTTCCTGTCGGGTCCAGATAAACCCGCCTGGCGTACTCGTCGATATTGCGGTTCATCATGTCTTCGACCAACTGATTCTCGACATGCCGGCGCGTGTAATCGGTCATATAGCCGAACAATGCCGTCAATCCGGTCCCCAGCAAAACGAACGACAAAATAATACGCGTGCGCAACCGCCGCCGAAAACGACGATTGCGCCGTGCAGACTTGGTCCGGGATGGATCAGCTCCCGCCATCGGGTACTGCGATGCGATAACCGATACCGTGGCGCGTCTGGATATAGGGTGCACCGAATGGTTTGTCCACGACCGCGCGCAGACCATGGATATGCACGCGCAAGGAATCCGAATCCGGCAATTCCTCACCCCATACGCGGGTCTCCAATTCCTGACGAGTCACCACCGCCGGCGACGCCTCCATCAATGCCTGCAGGATCTTTAACGCAGTTGGATTGAGCTGCAGCAACTGACCCTCGCGACGCACCTCCAAGGTATCCAAGTTGTATTCGAGATCCCCCACTTGCAACACTCGGCTGCGCGGCCCTTTTCCACGGCGCGCCAACGCATTGAGCCGGACCTCGACTTCCTGCAATGCGAACGGTTTGATCAGATAATCGTCGGCGCCGGAATCAAACCCTGCCAGCTTGTTCTCCAGACTGTCACGTGCGGTCAGCATCAACACGGGGGTCTGCTTGCGAGCCTCGTTGCGCAACTTGCGGCAGACCTCGATACCGTCCATTCCAGGAAGGTTCAAATCCAGCACGATCGCGTCGAACTCATGTACGACCGCCAAATGCAAACCGGTGACGCCATCGGCGGCGAAATCTACGGTATGACCACGATCTTCCAGATAATCACCCAGATTGGCAGCTATATCGCTGTTATCTTCTATGACAAGGATGCGCACGATAGGTCAACTTCTGTGATGGTTGAAAGTAGAAATACCGCAACCGCAAGAAGTCGCGGATAACGGAGACTGCAAGAGTATCAGACCTCGTACAAAAAGCTTCGGTTCCCTACCGTTGTCCGCACATGGCCGCAAAGCAAAAAAAACCCAAGCGGATTCACCGCTTGGGCCAAAAATTAAAACCCGATTACCGTATCTGATGTTCCTTCCCGGCCCGACACTGACATCGCACCGGGAAAAAGCAGATCTGCGGCCCACAAAAGACTAAGACCGGAGCAATTAAGAGGCTGTTAAACCATGGACACATTCATAGAACAGTCGTTGAACGATGATGCATGAACAGCTCCGAAGCGATGTCGATTCGGAAATGGCCGGCACGAATATGACGCGAAAACCTTGATTACATAAAAACAGGCCTAACTCATTGATTTCAAAGACAATGAATAATCAATGATCTGTCCGGCCAGATCCAAGCCGCAAACCACCTCGATCCCCTCCAGCCCCGGGGTGGTATTCACCTCCAAGACCAGCGGGCCACGCCTTGAACGAACCAGGTCGACGCCAGCGACCCCCAGCCCCAGCGCATGCGCCGAACGTACCGCTACTGCTGTCTCCTGCGCACTGACCTCCGCCGCCGATGCGGCACCGCCACGGTGCAGGTTGGCACGGAAATCACCGTCGCTTGCCTGCCGCTGCATCGCCGCCACGACCCGGTCGCCGATCACGAAACAACGCAAATCGGCACCATTGGCTTCCGCCACATACTCCTGCACCAGGAAATCCGCATACAAGCCGCGCAACGTTTCGACCGCTGCACGGGATGCCGCCGGCTTTTCCGCCAACATGACCCCCGCGCCCTGCGAGCCCTCGTTCAACTTGATCACATGCGGCGGCGGTCCCAGCATCGACAACAAATCCTCGGTATCGTCCGGACTGTCGCCGAAGACCGTCGTCGGCAAATCGATACCTTGCGCTGCCAACCTCTGATAAGTCCGCAATTTGTCGCGCGCCAGCAAGATCGACTCGGCGGAATTGGGGCTGCGGCATCCCATCAATTCGAACTGCCGCACCACCGCCGCACCGTAACGGGTAACGGATACACCGATGCGCGGAATCACCACATCGTATCCCGTGAGCTGCCTGCCTTTGTAATGCATCGCGAAACCGTCCGATCCGATTCGCATGTAACAGCGCAATGGATCCAATACCCGCACGCTATGCCCGCGCGAACGCGCCGCCTCGATCAAGCGCCGGGTCGAATACAGCTTGCCGTTGCGGGACAGGATTGCGAGTTTCATCAGACAGCTTGATCCAAATTTGTGAGAACCGGAATTATCCGGTCAAACCATTGTCCGTTTTCGCTCGGAATCAGACGGACCGAACCGTCGACCGGCGACAACTCGCCCGGCAATCGCACTATCCATTCATTCGAAGCGCCGTATCGTCAGACATCCCGGATCGTCATTCCATCGGCTTCGGAAGCGCCTTGTCAACATAGCCAATACGCCGGTATGGATGCCAAGAACTCCTCACAGACCAGCATATCCGCCAATTCCCGCACACCGGGAACAGATCGAATGCCCTATCGGAAATGGCCGTGCACGAATATCTTCACAATCTTTCGACAGCAGTGAATCATTCGATTCCGAAAATGAACGATTCATGCGAATTCTCCCGATCGCGACGCGCCGCTTGACAAACCAGCGTGACACAGGTTTATGATTGCTCCCTATGTCGCATCGAAACATGCCAACTATTTATCGTTCGCAGGCTGCCATGCTGGCGCCGTCGATTATGGTCCTCGTCCTTATTACCTCACCAATCGGTGCGGGACGAACAGGCGCGTAGATTAAAGCCATTCGGAAAAAACCCCGCACCGGCAACGGCGCGGGGTTTTTTCATTCCAGACGATTTCGGGAAATTTCATTGAACACCTGCAATATCACTAAACCCGCGTTTTCCAGCAACGATGCGGCAGCTCACGGGCCCGCGTCGATGCCAACATGGGCCATGCTCACACTCCACACGCCGAGCGCGGACACAATGCCCCGCCCGGCGTTTTTTTCAACGCCGCGACCGATACTCTTCGTACCAACCCGTTTTCCGGCTAAACCGTCATCTTGCGGCAGTTCAGCCATGACCCTGGGGTTTCGTCCCTTTCACATCCTCTTTGACAACACGACAGGATCCTTTTCATGACTTCCAGCAATCTCCCTCATCCCAAGATCGCCGTCGTCGGTTACGGCAGCCAGGGCCGTGCGCATGCGTTGAACCTGCGCGACTCCGGTTTCGACGTGACCGTCGGCCTGCGTCCGGGCGGTCCGACCGAAGCCAAGGCTCAAGCTGACGGTTTTGTCGTCAAGACACCGGCCGAGGCGGTGAAGGACGCCGATCTGGTGGCGGTACTGACACCGGACATGGTGCAGAAGAAGCTGTACGACGACGTGCTGGCGGCCAATATGAAACAAGGCGCCTGCTTGCTGTTCGCGCACGGTTTGAACGTACATTACGACCTGATCGAACCTCGCGCGGATCTGGACGTGATCCTGGTCGCACCCAAAGGACCCGGTGCGTTGGTCCGCCGCGAATACGAAATCGGCCGTGGCGTGCCGTGCATCTACGCGGTTTATCAGGATAAGAGCGGTCAGGCCGAACAACTGGCGCTGGCCTATGCCGGCGGCCTCGGCGGCGCACGCGCCAATCTGATCAAGACCACCTTCAAGGAAGAAACCGAAACCGATCTGTTCGGAGAGCAGGCCGTACTGTGCGGCGGTGCCAGCGCGCTGGTCCAGGCCGGTTTCGAAACGCTGGTCGAAGCCGGCTACCAACCGGAAATCGCCTACTACGAAGTGCTGCACGAATTGAAATTGATCGTCGATCTGTTCTACGAGGGCGGTATCACCCGGATGTTGGAGTTCGTTTCCGAAACCGCGCAATACGGCGACTATGTCAGCGGTCCGCGCGTGATCGACGCCAGCGTCAAGGCGCGCATGAAGGAAGTGCTCAAGGACATCCAGGACGGGACATTCACCAAGAACTGGATCGCCGAATACGAGGCCGGCTTGCCGAATTACAAAAAGCTCAAGCAAGCCGATCTGGATCATCCGATCGAGCAGGTCGGGAAACGACTGCGCGCCAAGATGGTGTGGTTGTCGGATCAGAAGGACGCCTGATTCGTGACGCGGCTCTCGCTGGATGCCGGAGGCCGTATCGATTCAAGGACGATCCATGCCAAACCGACATCGCAAGGCGTCGGTTCGGCGAAACCGGATCCGGTCTTCGACTCGATTCGGCATCCTCGCCTGATGCGCAGGACCGCATCGGCCAGGTCCGATTGGTTTTTCCGATATTTCCGAGAGGTCGCTATCGCATGAACACCCTCGCAGACCACCAGCCTCGCACCGGCGCGTGCTGGTTGACCCAGGCGCTGGAAGCCGAAGGCGTCGATACATTGTTCGGCTACCCGGGCGGCACCATCATGCCGTTCTATGACGCCTTGGTGGACTCCAAGCTGCGTCATATCCTGGTTCGTCACGAACAGGGCGCGGCGCTTGCCGCCAACGGCTACGCCCGCGCCAGCGGCAAAGTCGGGGTTTGCGTCGCGACTTCCGGCCCCGGCGCGTCCAATCTGATCACCGGCATCGCCGATGCTTATCTCGATTCGGTACCGATGATCTGCCTGACCGGCCAGGTCGGCACGCCATTGCTCGGCACCGATGCGTTCCAGGAATTGGACGTATTCGGAATGACGATGCCGATCGTCAAGCACAGTTTCCTGGTACGCCGGATCGATGATCTGCCGCACATCGTGCGCGAAGCCTTCCGGATAGCCCGTGAAGGACGTCCCGGCCCGGTATTGATCGACCTGCCAAAAGATATCCAGGTAGGCGACGCTTCTCATCTGCCGGCACATATCCCGGCACCGGTGGTATTGCCGCCTTCGCCGACGGATGCCACGCTGGCGGAAGCCATCGCCGCCATTGCCAGTGCCGAAAAACCGGTGATCTACGGCGGCGGCGGCATCGCACTGGCCGATGCGGTCGATCCGTTCCGCTCGTTCGTCGAAACCACACAGATCCCGACCGTACTGAGCCTGCGCGGCCTCGGCGCGCTGCCCAGCGGGCACCCGCAATTGCTCGGCATGCTCGGCATGCACGGTACCCGCGCTGCCAACATGGCGGTGCAAGAGTCCGATCTGCTGATCGTGGTCGGAGCCCGTTTCGACGATCGGGCCACCGGTAAACTCTCCGAATTTGCGCCGTTTGCGCGCGTCATTCACCTGGATGCCGACGCTTACGAAATTTCCAAGCTTCGCACCGCCGACATTGCGGTCGCCGGCGACGTCGCGGCGGGTCTACGAGTCCTGTCGACGGCCAGCAGTAATTGCGCTCCCTGGAGCCAGCGCTGCGCCATCAACCGCGACAAGTGCGCGCCGCGTTACGACGCGCCCGGTACCGACATCTACGCGCCGGCGCTCCTGAAACGCCTGAGCGAAGTCGTACCGGAAGATACGATCATCACCTGCGACGTCGGGCAACACCAGATGTGGGTGGCGCAGCATTGCCGTTTCAATCATCCGCGCAATCACCTGACCAGCGGTGCGTTGGGAACGATGGGCTTCGGCCTGCCCGCCGCGATGGGAGCGCAAGTCTCCTGTCCCGATCGTCCGGTGATTCTGGTCAGCGGCGACGGCAGTTTCATGATGAACGTACAGGAACTGGCGACCATTGCCCGCTGCCAGTTGCCGATCAAGATCGTATTGCTGGACAACAGCGTGCTGGGAATGGTCCGGCAATGGCAGGAATTGTTCTTCGCCGAGCGGTACAGCGAGATCGATCTGTCCGACAATCCCGACTTCACCGCGTTGACGCAGGTTTTCGGTATTCCGGCCAAACACATCGTCGCTCGCAGCGATGTCGACGATGCATTGGCCGACCTGTTCGCTCAGCCTGGACCGGCGCTGCTGCATGTCAGCATCGATGCACGCGCCAACGTCTGGCCATTGGTTCCACCGAACAACGCCAACAGCACCATGCTGGAAAGCAATCCGGCCAAACAGAAAACGGAGGCATCCAATGCGATACCAGCTTGATCTGGTGCTCAGGCCGGTCGAAGGCGCGCTGGTGCGCATCATCGGCATGGTCGAACGGCGCGGTTTCGGTGCCCGCGCAATTACCGGCGATATACAGTCGGTCGATGGTCGATGGCATCTGAAATTGGTGGTCGAAGGCCAGCGTCCAATCGAAGCGCTGCACCGGCAATTGGAAAAAATCTACGACTGCCTGTCGGTCAGGATCATTCCGATCGAAGCCGTTTCGGAGACCGCGACATGAGCAAATCATGCTATTTCCGCCACGAAGAAGCGGTACGGAGGTGTCTTCTTCCGGATCAGCCGCTCGCGTGCCGCTATGCCTGAATCCCATCTCACCGCCTCCGACGAGCCCGATGTCGACGACGTCGATGTCAGCGTGGCCGACGTTCTGGCAGCGCAAGCGCGGCTGCGCCGGTTCCTGCCGATCACACCGATCCATTACGCCGAACGCTTCGGCACGATGTTGAAACTGGAGAATCTGCAACGCACCGGTTCCTACAAAGTGCGCGGCGCGCTCAATGCGCTGCTGGCCGCGCGCGAGCGAGGCGATCATCGTCCGGTCATTGCCGCATCTGCGGGCAACCATGCTCAAGGATTGGCTTGGGCCGCCCACCGGTTGGGCATGCAGGCGATCACGGTGATGCCGCATGGCGCGCCCGCCACCAAGATCGCCGGTGTCGCTCATTGGGGCGCGATGGTGCGTCAGCACGGCGTCAATTTCGATGAAGCGCTGGCATTCGCTCAGGAGTTGGCCAGACATAATGATTATCGGTTCTTGCCTGCATTCGACGATCCTGATGTGATCGCCGGCCAAGGAACGATCGGCATCGAAATTGCACCGCATACCCCGGATGTCGTCATCGTTCCGATCGGCGGCGGCGGACTCGCTTCCGGCGTGGCGCTGGCCCTGAAATCACAGGGTGTGCGCGTCGTCGGCGCCCAAATCGAAGGCAGCGACGCGATGGCGCGGGCGATCAATGGCGATCTGACCGTCAAGGAAGTACCGCCAACGCTGGCCGACGGCGTCAAAGTCAAAGTCCCCGGCCTGATCACCCGCCGTCTATGCGCACGGCTGTTAGACGATGTTGTTATCGTGCGTGAAGCTGAATTACGTGAAACTCTGGTCCGTCTGGTCCTGGAGGAACACATCATCGCCGAGGGCGCGGGCGCACTGGCGCTGGCGGCCGGACGCCGCGTCACTGGCAAGCATAAATGCGCAGTGGTTTCGGGCGGCAACATCGACGCCACCGTTCTTGCGACACTGCTGTCCGAAGTTCGACCGCGGCCGCCGCGCAAACCGCGACGACGAGCCAGCGATGCGGCCATTCCGCGCATACAATCTGCATCTGGAAAACCCAAGCCACCCAAACCCAAGTCACAATCCGCCAAACCGTCCGCCACTGCGCGCAATCGTGCGCAAGGTACCGCCGCTGTAGAGGAGTCCACCTGGTGAATACAGCCAGTTCTTCCAACCGTATCCTGATTTTCGACACCACCCTGCGCGATGGCGAACAATCGCCCGGCTGCAGCATGTCGCCCCAGCAAAAGTTGGTCATGGCACGCGCACTAGCCGAATTGGGCGTGGACATGATCGAAACCGGCTTCCCGGCCAGCTCGCAATCCGACCGCGAAGCCACCGCGATGATTGCCAGCGAATTGCGCAATACCGGGCTGTGCGTACTTTCGCGCTGTCTGCCTGGCGACATCGAAACCTCGGCGCGAGCGTTGGAAAACGCGGTCAAACCGCGTATTCATCTCTTTCTGTCGACCAGCCCGCTGCATCGCGAGCACAAGCTGCGAATGAGCAAGGAGCAGATACTCGAGTCGATCAACAAGCACGTCACCCTGGCGCGCCGTTATATCAACGATATCGAGTTCTCGACCGAGGACGCGACCCGCACCGAGGATGATTTCCTGGCCGAAGCGGTCATGGTCGCAATCGCCGCCGGCGCCACTACGATCAACCTGCCCGATACGCTCGGCTACACGACCCCGAACGAAATGCGCAATCTGTTCGAGCGTCTGATCGCCACCGTTCCCGGGGCACGCAACGTGGTCTTCAGCGCGCATTGCCACAATGACTTGGGTTTGGCGGCAGCCAATTCGCTGGCCGCCATCGAAGGCGGCGCCCGGCAGATCGAATGTACGATCAACGGGATCGGCGAGCGTGCCGGTAACTGCGCCCTGGAAGAGCTGGTGATGGCACTGAAAGTGCGGCATCCCTACTACGAGATCGACACCGGCATCAATAGCCAGCGTTTGGTGCAGACATCACAATTACTGACCCGGCTGACCGGGATGATGGTACAACGCAACAAAGCCATTGTCGGCGCAAATGCCTTCGCTCACGAATCGGGCATTCATCAGCACGGCATGCTGCGCAATCGCAATACCTACGAAATCATGAATCCCGAAGATGTCGGTTGGGCGGCGTCGCAGATGGTGCTTGGCCGTCATAGCGGCCGTGCTGCGGTCGAACACCGGCTGCGCGCGCTGGGTTATCTCCTCGGCGAGGAGGAGCTGAATTTAGTCTTCACTCAATTCAAGGATCTGTGTGAGACTCAGCGCGTCGTCAACGATTCGGACCTGCAAGCGCTAATGCAGGGCCCCAGCGAGAGCGAAGGCTATCGGCTCGCATCGATGTTCGTTGGCGACGGCGGCCAGAACCAGCGCGCCAGCGCCAGAGTCGAACTGTCCGATCCGGAAGGCCAGCATGTGAGCGAGACAGCCGAAGGCGACGGTCCGGTCGATGCACTGTTTTCGGCTTTGTCCGCGGCTACCGGCGTCGAACTCGTGTTGGACAGCTACCAGGTGCACAGCGTCGGCGTCGGCGCCGATGCGCGGGGCGAGGCCAATCTCAGCGTCCGCTATCAAGGCGTCGAGTATGAGGGTTCGGGCGTCAGCCAGGACATCATCGAAGCCAGCGCGCTGGCTTGGCTGGATGTCGCCAATCGTCTGTTGCGTCAGCGCGGCAACGCTGGCAAAGCGGCAGCGGTCACCGCCTGATCGTGGAGACATGACAACGATTCAACCCATTCTCGATGCTGGGCAGACATGGGGTTCTGTGCAATATGCCGGCAACGCCGCTTCCACGTCGTTGCCGGGTAATACGCCGATCGAATCGTTGATGTCCTTCTCGTACGAGCCCATCCTCGACCCGGATGGCGGCAACGGCACACTATCCATACAGTTCGTCGATGCCAGTGCAGAGCACGATTACTGACGCACGCCAGGGCGCTGCCGGCATGCCGTTCCTGCGATACCGCCGGGTGTCGAGCCGCCGGCTATGTCCGGCTCAGCTTCGGCGTGCATCCATCACCCGGTTACGTTTCGCTGCGGTTCCGGCCCCTTTTTTTCTCATTGCAAGGTAAATCGGAAATCCCATGAGTTCTGTACCCCGCACTTTATTCGACAAGTTATGGGACGCGCACGTCGTCGTCCCTGAAAGCGACAGCGCACCTGCCGTGCTGTACATCGACCTGCATTTGATCCACGAGGTGACCTCGCCACAAGCCTTCACCGAACTGAAAGCGCGCGGCCTGACGCCCCGCCGGCCGGAACGTACCAAAGCGACGATGGACCACTCGACACCGACGCTGCCGGCCGGTCCCGACGGTCAACTGCCGTACTACAACGAAGCCGCCAGGATTCAAGTCGAAACGCTGGCGCGCAACTGCGCCGAATTCGGCATCGAACTCTTCGACTTCAAATCCGATCATCGCGGCATCGTCCATGTATTCGCGCCCGAAATGGGGTTCACTCAACCCGGCATGACGATCGTCTGCGGCGACAGCCACACCGCCACGCACGGCGCTTTCGGTGCGCTGGCCTTCGGCATCGGCACCAGCGAAGTCGGCCATGTCATGGCCACGCAATGCCTGTTGCAGCGCAAGCCGAAAACCATTTCGATCACGGTCGAAGGCGAACTGGCGCCGGGCGTCGGCGCCAAAGACGTGATCCTGCACATCATCGGCAAGATCGGCGTCAACGGCGGCACCGGCCATGTCATCGAATATCGCGGCTCGACGATCCGTGCGATGGATATGGAGCAGCGCATGACCTTGTGCAACATGTCGATCGAGGCCGGCGCCCGGGCCGGCATGGTCGCGCCCGATGAAGTCACGTTCGACTGGCTGGCCAAGACTCCGCGCGCACCGCAGGGGGCCGACTTCGAAGCCGCCAAAGCACGCTGGTCGCAATTCGTCACCGATCCGGGAGCGCGTTTCGATAGGGAAGTGGTCATCGACGCTGCTGACATCAAGCCCACGCTGACCTGGGGCACGCATCCGGGCACCGCTATCGCCGTCGATGCCCCGATCCCGGCGGCCAGCGACGAAGCGGCAAAAAAATCGCTGAGCTACATGCACTTCGAATCCGGGCACTCACTGGAAGGCATACCGGTCGATGTGGTCTTCATCGGCTCCTGCACCAATGGGCGGCTCAGCGATATGCGCGAAGTCGCGCAAGTGCTGCGCGGCCGCAAGATCAATCCGCGCGTGCGGATGCTGGTCGTACCCGGTTCCGAACAAGTCAAGCGGGAAGCTGAAGCCGAGGGTATCCATGACATCGTCCGCGCGGCCGGGGCCGAGTGGCGTGAACCCGGTTGTTCGATGTGTATCGCGATGAACGGCGATCTGGTAGCGCCCGGCCAACTGGCCGTCAGCACCAGCAACCGCAATTTCGAAGGCCGCCAAGGTCCCGGCTCCCGTACTCTGCTGGCCTCCCCGCTGACTGCGGCCTGGGCGGCGGTCAACGGCAAGGTCAGTGATCCCCGTGTCCTGTTTTCCGACAAAAAAGAGGAGGCATGATGAACGACACGTTGAAAAGCTCGACCGCGACGGGCCGAACGCTTCAGATCAAATCCAAGAGTGTCGTGCTGCCGCAGACCAATATCGACACCGATCAGATCATACCGGCGCGTTTCCTCTCCACTACCGAGCGCAAGGGCCTAGGCAAGCACGCCTTCAACGATTGGCGCTGGCAATCCGACGGCAACCCGAATCCGGAGTTCCCATTCAATCGGCCCGAAAATCAAGATCGCCGGATTCTGCTCGCCGGCCGCAATTTCGGCTGCGGCTCCTCACGCGAGCACGCTCCCTGGGCACTGGTCGACCTCGGCTTACGCGCCATCATCAGCAGCGAGATCGCCGATATCTTCCGCAATAATTCACTGAAAAACAGCTTGTTGCCGATCGTTCTGCCCGAAAGCGATGTTCAAGCGTTGATGCAACATCCGGACGATGAATTGACCATCGATATCGTTGCGCGTGAATTGCGAACGCCCGATGGGAAAATCTATCCGTTCCCGCTGGATGCGTTCGCCCAAACCTGTTTGATCGAAGGGGTGGACGAAATGGGATATCTATTGAGCAAGGCGGAAGACATTGCCCGGTTCGAAAAGAGCAGGGACGCCGCCTGACTTTTCATTGGTTCATCCCGAGAGATACTCAGAAAAGAGCGCATCCAAAATGCGCTCTTTCTGTTTCGAGCGGACTACGGTCCGCTACCTTCCAATGAATTCGTCGTCACCATATATCGTCGATCCATTCAAAAAACGTCATGACATTCCATGCGATCAGAAAATGGATCCAGGCCGCGAATAATCGTTTTCTCGCATACGTCCATGCAATATCTTCGTTTTTCGTCAAGCCCGATGCCGCAGGGCGGCGAGCTTCGATCTTCATTGACGCATGGGAATTCGTCATCGCCGTATTCTTTCGAGACGCCGATATCAATCCGCGCTATCGTTGCATTGCCCTCCACTCAAGGGAGTCACTGATGTCGATCGACGAAGAAACCCTCGAAGCCGCACGCTCCCCCGTGAATAACATAGCGTCCAGTAAACCGCTACAAGGTATTGCGCTTTGTCTTTCAGGCGGAGGCTACCGGGCGATGGTATTCCACCTGGGCGTTCTATGGC
Organism: Lysobacteraceae bacterium; assembly: GCA_031285265.1. Taxonomy (GTDB): domain Bacteria; phylum Pseudomonadota; class Gammaproteobacteria; order Xanthomonadales; family Xanthomonadaceae; genus JAITWM01. The sequence goes on along the minus strand of JAITWM010000113.1, from coordinate 5,087 downwards.
GTTTGAACGAATTGGGTTTTCTAGCCCGCCTCGACAGGATATCCAGCGTATCTGGCGGTTCGATTACTGCCGCAATGCTAGGCTTGAAGTGGCACCGCCTCGATTTTGCCGACGGTATCGCAAAACAATTGATCGTAGAAGTCATCGACCCGATTCGTGCCTTTGCCCGCAAAACAATCGATATAGGATCGGTCGCCAAAGGAATCCTTCTTCCGGGCTCGGTGAGCGAAAAAGTAGCAACCGCCTATCGGAAACATTTGTTCGGCGACGCGACGCTCCAGGATTTTCCTGATTCCGGGCCGCATTTCGTCATCAATGCTACGAATGTTCAAACCGGCGTGCTATGGCGTTTTTCCAAACCCTATATGCGTGACTATCTGGTCGGTGAAGTAAAACATCCTACGCTTCCTCTTGCCACCGCCGTAGCAGCATCCTCAGCTTTTCCGCCCTTCCTTTCGCCGGTACGCCTCAAATTGGATCCCAACGTTTTCACACCACCCGATGACGAGCCATATCACGAACCACCCTATACGACGGACGTCCATCTTTCCGACGGAGGCGTTTACGATAACCTGGGATTGGAAACGGCCTGGAAACGTTACGGGACCATTCTGGTCAGCGATGCAGGAGGTGCCATGAAACCGTCACCGAACCCATGGATCAATTGGGTCATGCATCTAAAACGCATTCTCGACATAGTGGATAATCAGGTAAGAGCGCTGCGCAAACGACAACTGCTGGCGGGATTCATCAGTGGTGAACGCCAAGGCGCTTTCTGGAGTACGCGTTCGAATATTTCCGACTATGCCGCTCCAGATACTTTGCCATGTCCGCAAGCGCGCACATCGGAACTGGCGGCAATCTCCACACGATTGGCAAAAATGCCGGATGAAACTCAGGAACGGCTGATCAATTGGGGATACGCCATCTGCGACGCAGCCATACGGCGCTGGGTCGCCCCCGAACTGCCAGCGCCAAAGGGATTTCCCTATCCGCGTGGCGTCTAGATATCGCGGCGGTAAGAATCATATTGGGATCGAAATATCCCAATGCACCGACGGCAATATTTTATCGGCAAATACATCGGAACACGTTCTTTCGTCCGCGGACAATAGCGGAGAAAACCGGACGCGATCTTCAATGAGGCTTGGCCAACGCCTCGGCGATCTGCCGTGCTGTTACGCGAAGTTCCGGCATCGCAATGCATTCCCAGAAGTTGCCCACCAAAAGCGGACCAATCGCATAAAGCTTGTCCTGCGCTTCGCCGTTCCGATCCAGCACACGAAAATCGGCTGTCGCACGATAACCCAGCCCCAGCGGATCGGCGTCGATCAGTCCATCTTCCAATAATTGCAGCAGCAGCGGATTCCGAGAGCGGGCGACCGACAAGTTCAGCCCCGTTGCCTGTACCAGCAAATCAGCTTCGATCTTGGCCGGCCCGGTATTTCCCGGCGGCCGCAATGTCACAAGCAGCGGCGTCTTGCCCTGTACGCGCTCGATTCTCGCCGCCATGACCTTCAATCGTCCTTGTTCTTCAAGTTCCCGCAACTGCCATGCCGACGCCGGCGGCATACGATGCCGCACGGGGTCCCAGAGGCGGCGCAGATGGCGCAAGAACCGGACACGCTCGCGAGTACTCAGCTTTTGCCATAGTGGAACATTGACCGGCCGCATACTCTCGACTACCGACGCGGGATCGGCCCCGCTTTCCTTCAGATGATGTCTGAACAGCCGGAACATATCGGCGACGCGATCACAAGACAGCAATGCTTGATTCAATTGCTCCCGATGCGGATAAGGATCGGCGGGAAGCCGAGGATGCGTGACCGGGAAACGGCCATGCCGGGATACCGCCAGTATCTCGGCCTGCGGCCAGCGCAATGCCACCGACAACAGCATATCCACGGCAGTCAATCCGGTTCCCAGCACCATGATGCGTCGCGGAGCGGGATGAATATCCCACTCGGCCAGACGCCACGGATCGACACAATAACCGCCACTGTTCAGCGACTCTTCGCCAACGCAGGCCAACGGCTGCGGTACGGGCACTCCCGGAGCCAGGATCGCCGCATCGGCATGCAGATCGGAACCATCGTCCAATATCACGCGATAGCCGGAATCCGGCGATGCTGTCATTCGTACGGCGGAAGAGGAGGATACGACGAACGGATATCCCGATATTCGCGCCGAACGTATCTCGTCAGCAACCTGCGCCTGAATGAAATCACCGAACAAATACCTGGATAAAAAATCCGAGCCCTGTGTTTCGGGAAATCGTTCGCGCGCGAAATCCGTGAACTTTCCATCATCATCGGCGAATACGCCCATCCCAGAAGCCCGTACATTGAGCAAATGGCTTTCATCGCGTGTCGAATACGCGACGCCTCGCCCCGGGCTCTCGCAACCGGAGATCCAATGCACCCTACCCTCGGGACGGACCCGCAACAATTCTCCGAACACTGCCGCACCCGCCGCGCCACCGCCGATTACCGCTATGGATCGCATCGCACCTCTCCCCTCTTCGACTAAATCGATTCCGACTTCATCGGCAGGTCATTCAAGAATGCCGCATCATGCCCGATCGCTTTACGGCAACGTGCCGCCTGTCACTCATTCGCCAAAAACATCCCATTCGTTCAAGACGCCCCGGCGTGGTTCCACCCGCCAAGCGTCCTTTTCATCACGAATGAAAGCACGGTAGGATTTCAGATCGCCACCATAGACGTGCAACGACAATGCATGCTCCGTCGTAGAGGTATTCCGGCAACGATGCGCATAATTCTCGATGGAAAACCCGGCGCTCGCGCCAACATCGAGGACCGCCTCTCCCGTCTGCTTGATCGACTCCGGCTGATCCGCAGGAAAAGAATAATTTTCCACGCCGATCTTTCCGTCCAAGACCATCAGCATTCCCCATAATCCGCTATGGTCATGAATATCCGTGGCATATCCCGGCGGCCAGGCAATCACAAGCGCGGAATAATCCCGGTCGGGAGAGATCGACAGAGGAATCCGGCAATAACGTGCAAGATTCTCCGCTGCAACGACGGTTTCGATGGCGGGCCGCCCGTATTCTGCGAACGCTGCCATCAACGCATGTCGCAGCGCATCCACATCGACGCCGCCACTGCTTTGCAGGCACGCATCGATCGTCTGGAGCATATGCTTCCCCCAGAGGCGAACCGGCTCTTGCGCTTCCGATATCATGACTACCCCCTCCACTCGGTTTCATCGTAAAAGAGCGATCCGCCATCGGATCCATCCGCCTCCACGAACCGCATAATGCTCATACAGGGCGATGTGACGCCCCGATACCCTTCTATCCGTCTCGAAATATCCCTGCCGACTCCTCGGTTCTGCATTTCACCCTACCACCGTTCCTGTTATTGAACCGTTCAGTGCTATCCAACCGGCTTCATGGCGGCGGCATCAATGCATCCAACCGCCGGCTTCCGGTCTTTGCCAATATCAGCATGGCCGCGCCGTTCGCCACGACTCCTCCCTATCTAAAGAACCGCTCCCGGTGTGACTTGTTCTCGCCATTGCATCAGGCCACCAATGCCGCCCTTCAAGCGCCACAAACACACACCGCATTCCACATCAGAATTCATGAATCCTCTCCCACACGGTCATTGCACGCACCAGACGCACTATGACTATCGACAGTCCTGCGAATCAGGGATTCTGGTAGTAGCATAGGGGTTCCGCTTCCGGAAACCGGTGACCGCCGAATGCGGTGTACCGAGGATGCGCCTCCGTTGACCGATCTGCAGGAAATTCCGATGAATGCCGCCTCTCCATTCCACTACCAAGTGATCCGCTCGCAAACGATCAAAACCTCCACCGAGCGCGAAGCGATCCTGGCCTCGCCGGGCTTCGGCAAATATTTCACGGACCATATGGTCGCCGTCGAATGGGATAAGGACCACGGTTGGCACGATGCACAAGTACGTCCTTACGGACCGTTGCAGTTGGACCCGGCAACCTCCGTTTTGCATTACGGTCAGGAAGTCTTCGAGGGTATCAAAGGATACCGGCATGCCGATGGCTCGATCTGGACATTTCGTCCCGAAGCCAACGGCGCGCGCTTCCAGCGCTCGGCGCACCGTCTGGCATTGCCCGAACTGCCGGTCAGCGAATTCGTCGAGTCACTGCGGCAATTGACAGCGATCGATGTCGATTGGGTGCCCTCGGCGGACGAAACCAGCCTGTACTTCCGCCCCTTCATGATCGCCAGCGCGGCAGTCCTCGGCGTGCGATCGGCGCACAAGGCCAGCTACTATCTGATCGCCAGCCCCTCCGGCCCTTATTTCTCGAAAGGAGTGGCGCCAGTATCGATCTGGCTGTCCACCGAATATTCGCGCGCCGGGCGCGGCGGCACCGGAGCGGCCAAATGCGGCGGCAACTATGCGGCCTCTCTGCTGCCGCAACAGGAGGCTCACGCACAAGGATGCTCCCAGGTGCTGTTCCTCGACGACATCGAGCAAAAATATCTGGAAGAACTCGGTGGCATGAATATCTGCCTGGTCTATAAAAATGGGACATTGGTGACGCCCGAGTTATCCGGCAGCATTCTGGAAGGCATCACCCGTGACAGCATCCTGCAGCTGGCGCGTGACCGCGGCATTCAAGTCGTCGAGCGCCGGATCACCCTCGACGAATGGCGCGAAGGCGCTGCTTCCGGTGAGATCAGCGAGGCATTCGCCTGCGGCACCGCCGCCGTCATCACTCCGATCGCGGAACTCAAGGGACCGGAATTCAGTATCGGTGCGCCCGATACGCCCGCCGGCGAACTCACCATGTCGCTGCGCAAGGAACTCACCGATATCCAGTACGGCCGGATTCCGGACCCTCATGGCTGGATGGTGCCATTGGTGCCGGCGCGATGACTATCCGCGACATGCGCGCAAATACATGCGATTCCGCCATGTGATGACACCGTCGCGCCGGCAACGGCGAGATACCCTGGCCGTGCACCGCGATCACACCACGCAAAGCGTCATCTGCCGGGTAGCCGGACCCTCATCCGGCCCCGGCTGCAACCGTCTCCGGAAAACACTCCCGGCATATTGGCGGCACGATGGCAT
>JAITWM010000107.1 GCA_031285265.1 Lysobacteraceae bacterium | reverse complement strand
CGGTGACGGCGAGGTATCTGAACGATCCCCATCGGCCCGGTCCCATGCCATGAAGGAAGAACAATGAGAAGAAACGTCATCGCCATCGCATTTGCCGCGCTTATCGCCGCCATCGCATTGTCGGCATCTGCGACCGGACCAGCCAGAGAGGATTTCTCGGGGTTGATTTATGCCGATCCCGACAATTATCCGATTGCGCATATCGAGCCGTTTCATTACAAGCAGTTCAGCATGATGGAACGGGAAATGCAGTACCTGGTTTATGCCGATGGCGACCATAGAATCACCAATCATTTTTGCGTCGTCGGGTATCGGCTTGCCGATGGCAGGACGGAAGCGGTCGTTATCTGGAAAGAAAAGAACCTGTTATTCCCTTGGGGAGGGGGGAATCCCGAGGCGGCAAGGGAGCGCTTCCGTCGGGCATTTTCCTTGGCTTATTCCAAAAGAATCGGAGAAGAAAATCTGTTCGACCGGTATCCCGATGAGCCGCCGTATGCCATTGGCGGCGATAAACTGGCGACGCGCACGGGTTTTTACGGCACGATTGCCGATTGCGAGCGGCACGGCACGCAGCACCGGATTTATCCCTTTATGCCGCCTGCCGATGAAGAAGATTGATAATCCGCTTTTTTCCGCAGATGAATTCACTCTGACTCGTGACCGTATTATTGGACTCCTCTGAGAATATCTCCGGAAGCGATCTGTAACGATCCGTCAAAAACCTGCTCCCGTCATACTTTGAGGCACTGACGATGAGCATGAAAATGGAAGAAAACAGCAAACGGAGGGCGGCCCTGCGCAAGCAATCGACTCCGGCCCCATGGAAAGCGAAATCCACGCCGCCGGTTCTCATTGCAGCCTCGAAACGTGCGCACGCCGCGGCGGCCGGAACATGGATGCACGGGGTATCGGATTACCATCGAATCCGATCATCGGCCGCCTTCCACTGGCGTCATCTGTCCGGCCGGAAGCGGCCGGCCTCCAGCGACCATGTGTCCGGCCAGCCCCGTTTTTTCGCACGGCGCCGCCTCGGCACTGCAAAAATCCGGCTATCTCATCGCTATCTCGGCATATTCCGCGGCGGCGCCGTGATTCCCAGAGCAATCGCGCCCGCCTCACGGGGTAGAATAGATCTTTTGTGAACACCATTTCCTTCGGTTCGTCGCTGCCTCGCGGCCGAAAGGGCCCTCCCATCGCGTTGCACACTCACTCAACTCCCGAAAACAAGCCTATGTCCACAGTCAAACGAGTCTATACCTTCGGTAACAAGAAGGCCGACGGCAATGGAAAAATGAAGGAACTGCTTGGCGGAAAAGGAGCCAATCTCGCCGAAATGAATCTTATCGGCATACCTGTTCCTCCAGGTTTCACCATTACCACCGATGTCTGTACCGAATATTACGAACAGGGCAAGGAACAGGCGATCGAAACCATCCGCAAAGATGTCGAAGATGCGATCAAAGGCATCGAGCAACAGACAGAGATGTTCTTTGGCAGCGACGTGACTCCGCTCCTGCTTTCGGTCCGCTCCGGAGCGCGCGCCTCGATGCCCGGCATGATGGATACGGTTCTCAATCTCGGCCTCAATGACGCGGTGGCCGAAGCCATCGCCAAGCGCACCGGCAATCCGCGTTTCGCCTGGGACTCCTATCGCCGTTTCGTACAGATGTATGGCAGTGTCGTACTCGACATGAAACCCATCAGCAAGGAAGATCACGATCCGTTCGAGGAAATCATCGATCGTATGAAACAGGAGAAAGGCGTCAAGAATGACACCGAGCTGGATGCCTGCGATCTGAAGGAATTGGTCAGGCGCTTCAAAGCCGCCGTAAAGAAGCAGACCGGCTCGGATTTTCCGTCCGATCCTTGGGATCAGTTGTGGGGTGCGATTACCGCCGTTTTCCAAAGCTGGATGAACGATCGCGCGATCCTCTACCGCAAGCTCAATCACATTCCTTCCGAGTGGGGCACGGCGGTCAACGTGCAGGCCATGGTATTCGGCAACATGGGCAACGATTCGGCCACGGGCGTCGCCTTCACCCGTGACGCCGCCACGGGCGAAAATATTTTCAATGGCGAATATCTCGTCAATGCCCAAGGCGAGGACGTCGTGGCCGGCATCCGTACGCCGCAGCAGATCACGCTCGAAGGTTCACGGCGCTGGGCCGAAGCGCAGGGCATCAGCGAAGCCGATCGCCAGGAGAAGTATCCCTCGCTGGAAGAGGTGATGCCATCGGCCTATCAGGAACTGTTCAATATTCAGAAACACCTGGAGAAATATTTCACCGATATGCAGGATCTGGAGTTCACGATCCAGGACGGCAAGTTGTGGATGCTGCAAACGCGCAGCGGCAAGCGCACTGGCGCGGCGATGGTCAAGATCGCAATGGACATGCTTTCCGAAGGATTGATCGATGAAAAAACCGCGGTACTGCGATGCGAACCCGCCAAACTGGATGAATTGCTGCACCCGGTGTTCGACCCGGTGGCGATGAAACACGCCAAAGTCGTCGCCAAAGGGCTTCCCGCATCGCCGGGCGCGGCGACCGGCTCGGTCGTATTCTTTGCCGACGATGCGGAGAAATGGCGCAAGGACGGCAAGCATGTGATTCTGGTGCGCGTAGAAACCTCGCCCGAGGATCTCAGCGGCATGGACGCGGCCGAAGGCATCCTGACCGCGCGCGGTGGAATGACGTCGCACGCTGCCGTGGTCGCGCGCGGCATGGGGAAATGCTGTGTCTCCGGCGCCGGCGAACTCGTCATCGACTACAAGACGCGCACCATCACCATCGGCGATACCGTCATCAAAGAAGGCGACTGGATTTCGCTCAACGGTTCCACCGGCGAAGTCTATCTCGGGCAGGTCGATACCAAGGCGGCGGAACTGAGCGGCGACTTCGCCAAACTGATGGAACTGGCCGGCGAATACGCCGTGCTGAAAGTCCGCGCCAATGCCGACAGCGCCAACGACGCCAAAGTCGCGCTGAAATTCGGCGCGGAAGGCATCGGCCTGTGCCGCACCGAGCATATGTTCTTCGAGCACACGCGCATCCGGGCGATGCGCGAGATGATCCTCGCCGACGACGAGAACGGCCGCCGCCTGGCCTTGACCAAGCTACTGCCGATGCAGCGCGGCGATTTCGAGCAATTGTTCGAAGTGATGCGCGGTTACCCGGTCACCGTGCGCCTGCTCGACCCGCCGCTGCACGAGTTCGTCCCGCACGAAGAGAAAGAACAGCGCGAATTGGCCGAAGACATGGGCATCGGCCTGGACAAGATCAAAGCGCGCGTGGAAGCTCTGCATGAAGTCAATCCGATGCTCGGACATCGGGGTTGCCGCCTGGGCAACACCTATCCGGAAATCACCGAGATGCAGACGCGCGCCATCATCGAAGCGGCAATGAATATTGAAAAGCGCGGCATTCCGGTCAACGTAGAAATCATGGTCCCGCTGGTCGGCAAGTACAAGGAGCTCCGCTACCAGAAGGACATCATCGACAGCACTGCCGAGCAAGTGTTTCTCGAACGCAACGACAAGATCAAATATCTGGTCGGAACGATGATCGAGGTCCCGCGCGCGGCAGTCACCGCGAATGAAATCGCCAGGTACGCCGAGTTCTTTTCGTTCGGAACCAACGACCTGACGCAGATGACGCTCGGGTTTTCCCGCGACGATATCGGCAAGTTCCTGCCGATCTATATTGAAAAGGATATTTTCAAGGCCGATCCGTTCCAGGTACTCGATCAAAAAGGCGTCGGCCAACTGATCAAGGAAGCAGTCTTCCGCGGACGCGATGAACGTCCAGAACTAAAGTGCGGTATCTGCGGCGAACACGGCGGCGAACCGCGTTCGGTGGAATTCTGCCATTTTGCCGGTCTCAACTATGTTTCCTGTTCGCCTTTCCGCATTCCGATCGCGCGCCTGGCAGCCGCGCATGCGGCTTTGAAATAAGCATCCGTCACCAGGGGCATGCATACGAGCGGCAACCCATGGTTGTCGCTCGTTCTCAGGTGCATCAATCGGTTCCAGTCATCGAGGTGTACGCTCTAGCAGCGACCGGATGGCCGGTGCCGGCTGGTCCAGCCGCGGCCGGATCATCATGGGTAAGAATCGCCACAGGTACAGCCCAAAACCAAGGGCCCAGGCACAAGCCGAGGCGTACAGCAGGCCCTGCGTCCACTCGGTTGGCAGCAGAGCCAGCAGGCGCAATACAGCGGCGGCAATCACCAGTCCGTAGCACACGACGATCAGGCCGTCGGTGCGCAGCGGCCGGCCAAGATGGCCAAGCGCGGTGCGCGTGACCATTCCGATGATCAGCACCGAGAACCCGGCCAAGCCAATCACATGCACCGGCCAGGCGGCGCGCAGCACCCATCCGGCGGACTGCATCGCCGCCACCAGCAAACCGACGCCAAGCGCGGCATAGCCGAGGTAGAGAATCCATAGCAGCGGCACGCGCCGCACGGCCCAAGGCTTCCAAGCCACCACTTGCATCAACGCAATGGCACCTGCTGCGGCCAGCAGCACGGCGGTGGCCTGCGGCCATCCCAGCAGACCGCAAACGATGGCCAGCCCGCTGACGGCCAACTGCACATGACCGCTGCGCGTGTACATCGAAATAGCCAGCCCCGGCAATGCACGCATGGCGAAGAACGGGATCACCCGCCGCGCCACCAGCAATGCAATTACCGCCATCATCAGCAGTCCGGTTCCGAGCCGCTGCATTAGCAATGCATAGTCGCCCCGCCACGCGGCCAGCAGAAACAGGCCATCAACCACGCCTAACGCCAGCACGAGCAACGGGATCCCATAGTTGCGCCGGCTGCGCGCACGGTAGATTGCGACTCCCAACGCTGCCGCCGACCAGGCGAAAAACATCAGTTCGCAAGCCGTGGCCAGCCAGAACGACGCCGTGCCGGGCACGAGGTAGCCCACGCGCGCCAGCACCCACAACAAGCCCAATACGGCCAGTGCCCGGCCCTTGAGCGGATTGATGCCCGTCCAGTTCGTGCCCGCGGTCAGCAGGAAGCCCACGGCGATGGTCGCGACGAAGCCCCAGAGCATCTCGTGCGCATGCCAGACTACGCCGGGCAACTGTGCGGTCAGGAGGTCAGGAGCGAATACCCACAGCACCACGGACCACGCACCCCAGAAACACCCGCCCAGGTACAGCGGCCGGAAGCCCAGCTCGAGAAAGGCAGACCATTGCGGCATAGGCACCGGTGCCGGCTCCTCGATCCCTAGCAGTTCAGCCATAGCGCAGCTCCGCGGGCCTGACGTCAGGGTTGCGCTTGAGCTGATAGCCCAGCCACAGGCTTTGCGCGATTCGCTCGGCCATCGCGCAGGCTTGTTCAGCCATGGCCCGGTTCGGCTGTTCTGCAGCCGTCGTCCGGAACAGCCCCAGCCAGTGATGGAACAGCTCGGTGTTTAGGCCGGGCAGAGCGGCATGCTTGGGCATGGGGGTACCGGTGAAACGCCCCGTGCGAAGCAGAATCGATGACCAGAAATCGACCAGCTTGACGAGGTGATGATCCCAGTCATCGATATGGGCGTCGAAGATCGGACCCAGTACCGCGTCCTGCCGTACCCTCGCATAAAAGGCATGGACCAGGTTCGAAATTTCAGTTTCCGTACACAGCGCCGCAGACATGGATTCAAACTCCTCGGGCCCAGGGAACTTCCCAGCCTCAAAAGATACATTTTGAGTATATCTTATAAGTGGCCGCAGATCATGTCAGAGTCGTGCGTGATTCGCGTCGCATCCCTTTGGCCCAGATGCCTTACCGCAATCGAGAAGCGCCGGGCCTTCCTCTACCGTGAACGGTACACGCTGGGTCACGGCACACATCAGCTCGTAGCCAATGGCCCCGGCGCGGCTGGCGGGCTTGCCGATCGGCAGCATCGCGCCGCCGTGCTGCCGACTGACCCGTCCTCACAGGACGGCCTCGCTGTCAATTCCAGATGGCCTGCCGGCGTGCTGCGCCTCAGTCAGGTCTACGGCGTGTTGATTTCCATCTAAACCTACCCCGGAGTTTTCATTGAAAATTGACCCGCCGGGTTTGTGCTGAAGAAAGGTGTCAGATCAAGGTTTGAGTGTGCCTTCTTTTTGGGTTTTGGTTTTCTTGGAATGGACGGTTGCCGAACTGTTTCAGAAGCGCCAGGAATCGTTTCCGGTTTCGACGATATGACAATGGTGAGCGAGCCGGTCGAGCAAAGCGACGGTCATTTTGGCATCGCCGAAGATGCCGGCCCATTGGCTAAACCCCAGGTTGGTGGTAACGATCACGCGAGTGTGTTCATAGAGTTTGCTGAGCAGATGGAACAGCAGGGCTCCGCCGGAGGGCGTGAACGGCAGGCAATCCAGGACGACCAGATCGGCGTGAGACAGGCTCAACGCGATCTGCCCGGGTTTTCCCTGGGCTTCCGCGTTCCGGCGTATAGAACCTGACATCGCATTCTATCAATAACATTTCATGTACTGATTTAGTGCGCTGATTAGCATGGCCGACTCAGTCCTGCATCGGCCTCACCCACAAGCCGATGATCTGTTTCTCTTTGCGGCACTTTTTATAATGGCACCATTATGTTTCTGTGTCTTCCCGTAGAGGCGCCCATTCTTTCAAAAACATAAAAAATTTGTCGTAATCGTAGCTCTTGCCTTTCTCCAGATCGCCAGTGAATTGCGAATGCAACAATTGACCATCGGCGTCGAGCACGAACAAATGCGGATATCCCTCGATTTCCGGATATTGCGACAGAAAATCCGTATTCTTGTTTTCGTCGCTGTAATTCACTTTCACCCAAACATAATTCGCATCGCGAAATCGGCGGATATCGGAATTTTCATCGATGAAGCTATCCATAATATGACACCATGGACACCATTCGCCGCCTATATTCAGAATAATGCGCCGGCCGCCGCGTTTAGCTTCCACAATCGCGGTCTGTAAATCCTTGGCCGGGTCGCGCGCCGGATCGAATTGCGCATTCAACGCCGCCAACGCCGCCGCATCGGCCGCCGCTGGCGTATTGCCGGAAGCCACTGGCTGCGAGGGATCGGCCACCGGAATCACCTGCGGCGTCGTATCCACCGGCCGCGCCGGATTACCGCTGCCGTCCGCAGCATCCCAAGCGCCATTGCCGCAAGCGGCCAGCATGGTCATCAATGTCATGGAAAAAAGGATTCGGGGGGAAATTTCTTTCATCGTCATTTCACTCCATGCATCAATTTATTGATCATCGGCGCGATCAGAAACAGCACGCCGCCGGCTGCTAACAGCATCCAGAAGCTGAGCGTGAAGCCGGACAATGCCGATGCCACCGTGATGCCTTCGTCGCCACTGACATGCCCGGCGAAAATACCGGATAGATTATTGCCGATGGCGGTGCTGAGAAACCAACCGCCCATCGCCAGACCGACGACCCGCGCCGGCGCCAGTTTGGTCACCATCGACAATCCGATCGGCGACAGACACAACTCACCCACCGTTTGCAGGACATACACCGCCACCAGCGGCCAGAACGGAATCAATCCTGTGCCGTCGACCAGATTTTTCAATGCATACATCAATACGAGAAAAGCCACCGCATTGCCCAGCAATCCCAGGCCGAACTTACGCGGGATGGACGGCTCGATATTTCTTTTGTTTAAAAATCCCCAAAGCACCGCTATCAGCGGCGCCAACAGAATGATCGCCACCGGGTTCACCGATTGGAACCAGCCGACGGGAAATTCCCAACCACCGAACATTTTGCGATCGACGATATGCTCAGCCAGAAAGTTGAATGAACTGCCCGCCTGTTCGAAAAACATCCAGAACAGCACATTGAAAACAAAAATGATCAACATCGCAGCGACGCGATGGGTCGCGATCCGTCCATTGCGTATCGCTTCGATCGACAACATCAGCGCCAATGCCGCGAACAGCCCGCCGAGGATCCAGGCCAACACTGTCGCTCCGGCTTTGTTGATCAGCAGATACACCAGCGGCACCGTCAATAGCGCTCCCGCCGCTACCATTGCCAGCGCACCGAACCCCTGCCGGCCCGCTGGCGGAACGCCGATTTCCTTCAACTGAGCGCGACCGAACCAAAACCAGCAGAAACTGATCAGCATACCGACGCCCGAGGCGATGAACACCACCTTGTAATTCTGTTGCATCGGCGTATCGGTTATCACACCAGCCAACCAGCCCGTCAGCAAGGGCGCAACCAGCGCACCGGCATTGATGCCCATGTAAAAGATCGTAAAACCGCGATCGCGGCGACTATCTCCTTGCGCGTAAAGCTTACCGACCAGCGTCGAGATATTCGGCTTGAACAGGCCGTTGCCGACGATCACCAGCGACAGCCCAATGATGAAAACCTGCTGATTCGGAAACACGATGCAGCCGAAACCGGCCGCCATCAGTACCGCGCCCAATAGGATCGAGCGCTGATAGCCGATGATGCGGTCGGCGACATAACCGCCAAATAGCGCCGTCGCATAGACCAACGCGAGAAAGGCGCCATACGTCCGGCTGGCGTAACCTTGTCCCGAGGCATTGCCGTCGAAGAACTGCGCCACGATATACAACGTCAACGCCCAGCGCATCCCGTAAAACGCGAATCGCTCCCAGAACTCGGTCATGAAGAGCATCCATAATGGTCGCGGATGGCCCAGCACCTGTTCGAAACGGGGCGGATCGGCGGGAGAAACGGCGGGTGTCTCGGGAGTGACGTTCATGGCATACCTCGTAACTGCATTGCAGCGGCGGAACGGCTCCCAGAGAAGCCAGCAAACCGGACGAGGATCACCGACCGGAACAGCGCCGTCAATGCGTCGCCACAGATCGCCAGACCAGAATATATCGACCCTCGAACCTATCGGATATTGCATTTCCGCATACGATCTATTCAAACCGATATCCGTCTATATCGCCGCCGATGCGATATTGCGCCCCGTTGGGCCTGCTATGCCAATGGTCGAATGCTAGCAGGCAAGAGACAGCCCTATCATCGAGAATCGACGCGCCATCGGCAGGATGGGGCTCCACATGCCGGGTCTGATGCAACGGTACAACGTCCGCGTCCTGCATGCCTGGGGCATGACCGAAATCAGTCCGATCGGCACTTTAAGCAATCTGAAGAACAAGCATCTGGCGCTCAGCCATGAGAAACAGAAAAAAAGATGCTGAAACAAGGACGCGCGGTGTTCGGAGCCGATATAAAAATCGTCACCGCCGATGGCCGCGAACCGCCGCACGACGGCGTCACGACAGGTCATTTGATGGTCAAAGACCCCTGGATCATGGCGAATTATTTCCGCAACGAAGGCCGCAGCCCGCTCGTCAGCGGCTGGTTCCCGGCCGGCGATATCGTCACCATCGACGAAGACGGTTACATGCAGATCACCGATCGCAGCAAGGACGTGATCAAACCCGGTGGCGAGTGGATCAGCTCCATCGACATCGAGAACATCGCCGCCGCCCATCCGGCGGTAGCAGGCCACTGCCTGCATCGGTATCAAACACCCGAAATGGGACGAGCGGCCGATCGTCATCGTCGTGCTCCAGTCCGAAGCAACGCTGACACGCGAGGAATTACTGGAGTTCTATCAAGGCAAAGTTGCCAAATGGCAAATCCCCGACGATGTGCTGTTCGTCGATGCCATACCGCAAGACGCCACCGGAAAAATACTGAAGATGAAACTACGCGAAATGCTGAAGGACTATGTCTTGCCTACAGCGCGACGCGATTTCAGGCACGAGAAAACCGGCGCACGACTGCGCCGACCGATCTAAGCCACTGCGGTCCGCGCAGCGGATCGGTCTTTGATTCTCCTGCCGGCCGAAGCAAAAGCCGTCACACCATTCATACTCCGTGAAAACACCCTCACTTCGTATCTTGCGGAAAGCGGCGTATTACACAAGGATCGCTTGCCAACCGTCTCTCCGGCAAAGCCCGGTAGAACCATGACCACGGCTCCCCCACGTACTTCCGAAACCCGGTACCCGCATAGCCGTTATTTCTCGATACCGGCCAATTTCCCTTCTTTCACCCTTTACCGCGTCTTTCAGCCGACCCAATCGAAAAATTTCGACTCCCCTTTGTCGGTCGCCCAACAATGAACCTCGCAACCCAGCGTAGAAAATTTCAACGATTCGCCCCAACGCTCCGAATTCGCCGTATTTTTCAATTCGAATTCAGGGAATTTATCGAAAACCATCCATTTGTTGTCCTTGAACTCGAGGATACTGACCTTCCTGCCGTTGGTACTGTATCTGAGCGCAAGAAAATCGAAAGGATTCGGACCGTTCAATTGGACTTTCTTGTCTTTGTCCGGAATTCGGTTGATATGCACACCGAAGATATGTTTCCCCTGTATCACGCTCTTGACGATTTCATAGCGTACCCAGGGACGCGCATGGGTCTTGCTGCCGACCAATACACAAGTCGCGATACTGTCTTCGATTTCGCTGTCGATCAGTTTCATTACTGCGGAATCGCCCACTTTTTTCGCTTTTTCCCAGATCGCCGGATCGAAATACCCCGTTTCTTTCCGGCCGAATTTCGAAACCCAATGGTTGCGGACGGCATTGGCTCTGCCGCTGATTACATCTTGTTGATGAATACTGAAAAAAACCTTGCGCGCCATATGAAAAGCTCCCCTTACGGCTTTATCCCCCAATTGACGGATTGTAGAACGGTTCGCCGTCGACTGCTCTCCAAGCGATATCAGCCAAAGACCAGCAGATCCGCTCCCTATAGGTAAAGTTGCAAATACTGCTCGCCCAATCAAATCGACATATTGCTCAGACAGCCAGAAACTATCATGAGTATAAGCCCGATCATCGGCATAGCGGCAACCCTGCGATTCTGCCGCATCGGCATCAGCAGCCGGACGAACCGGCCACGATCCATGAACACACCTCACCCCGGCCGCGACAACCCTACTTGAATCAGTACGATGGCAGCGATCGCCAGCACAATCGCCAATCGGTTGTACTGGCTGGTCTTTTCGCCGAAGACCACGACGCCTACCAGGGTTCCCAATACCACGACACCGATATTCATCGACGCAAATACCGTTGCTGGATTTTCCGGCAATGCCTGATGCGCCCGTACATAGAAAAAGATATTGCCGAAATTGAATAATCCCAGCAGCAAACCGGCCGGAAAATTGCACAAGCGCAATGGTTCGTAGCCGAGACCATGCCGCCAGATCTGCCGACAGAGCATCAACAGGAACGCCATCACGAAAATCACTTGCAGCGCCGACATCGATGAAGTGCCCGACTGCGCCACTTGCTTGAGCATCACATCGATGGCGGCGAACCCGGCCCAGACCAACAACAACCAGCGCCAGCTTCCATCGGATCGGCTTCCGGACATCGTTTCCGGCCGCGCGACGACACCGACTATCGCGATCAGACCCAGCGCCAATCCCGTCAATTTCCAGACATCGGCCCGCTCACCGAACCAGACGAAGGCCGCCAACAGCGACAACAATAACGACAACCGTTGCGCCACGTCGGTACGCACGATGCCATTACCGGCAACGGCCTTGGCCAGTATCAGGAACACCGACGGCAGCAACAGCGCCAGCATCGACAATGTCAACCAGGGGCCCTGTCCGCCACGCAGGCTATCCAGCGATGGGCGCAGCAATGCGAAACACAGTCCTGCCGCCATCAGATAATTCCACATCACCATCTGGCCGACATCCAATCGCAGCCGTGGCGACAGTTTCAACAATACGGAAACGGCCACACTGCAAAACACGCTGAACACCAAATAGCTCATCAGTACGGGCTCACGTATCCAGTGCGATCGTACGCTGCACGCCAAGCGCTTTCAGGAAAGCCACATCGTGACTAACCAGCAACAATGCGCCGTCGTAAGCGTTCAATCCCGCCTCGACGGCGGCGATCGATTCCAGATCGAGATGATTGGTCGGTTCGTCCAACAAAAGCAACGGCGGCGATCCCTTTCCACCGAGCACACAGGCCAGTCCAGCGCGCAGCCGCTCACCACCACTGAGTTCACTGGCACGGCCGAGCGCTGCATCGGCGCGGAACAAGAACCGCGCCAACGCGTCACGGCAGGCCCGCTCGTCATCATCCGGATTCCATCGTTTGAAGTTCTCCAACAGACTCCGCTCGGGATCGAGGACGCTGACCGCCTGATCGAACAACGCCGCGCGTACTAGTCGCCGAACGCGACCGCGTTGCGGCTGCAACGCGCCGGCCGCCAAGCGCAGCAGTGTCGTCTTACCCGAACCATTGCGGCCACTGACCGCCACCCGTTCCGGACCAACCACCTCGAAAGATAGGCCGCGCAATATGGTCGACTCCGGCGTCGGACCGCCATCGACCTGCTCGAACTGCAACACTAAGCGTCCCGCCGGCAACGCCGTCCGGGCAATACTCATGTCCAACGCTTTGAACGCCTCGACGTGAGCCTTCGCTTGTTGCACGTCGCGGCCGGCGGTTTCGATCTTGCGCTCATCGGCGCGGCGTCCGCGCCCCAACGATTGCCCTGCGCGATTGGCGGCGTAATCGAGCAGTAACGTACTCTGTCCGCCACGCGCACGTGCGCGTTTACCGGCGGCGTCTTTGCGCGCCTTGCGTTCACGCGCTTGCTGCACATCGCGTTCGACCTCTTTCAAATGCCGCGACGCGGTGGTCAGATTCTGTTCGGCCGCCGCCACTTCCATCTGCTTTTGCGAATGATAATGACTCCAGTTGCCGCCATAGCCGCGCGCACCCAGCGATGACAGTTCGACGATGCGATCCATCCGCTCCAACAATTCGCGATCGTGACTGACCACGACCGCGCCACCCCGCCATTCCGCCAACAGCGTGGCCACGCGCGCACGACCTTCACGATCGAGATGATTGGTCGGTTCGTCCAGAATCAGGAAATCCGGTTGGTCGAACACCAATGCCGCCAATTCGATGCGTGTACGCTGTCCGCCGCTCATTTCGGACAACCGCCGCACCGGCGACCAGACCGGCAGTCCCACCTGCGCCAACGCGGCTTGAATGCGCACAGGCAAGGTCCAATCGACATCGGCTAGATCCTCCACATTGCCCATTCCCTGTTCGATCCGCTGCAATCGCACCCAATCGGGCGCGATCGAGAATACATCCACGATGGTTTCCTCCGGATCCATGCCTACAGTTTGACGCATCGCCCGGCATCGGCCCATGCGTTGAACCCGGCCTGACGTGGGCGTCAGTTCCCCCACCAACAATCGTAGCAATGTCGATTTACCGACTCCATTGCGACCGATCAGACCAACGCGTTCGACACCGAAGTCCAACGACAGATCTTCGAACAACCGCTGTCCGGCCGGCGTCACATAAGTCACCCGATGAAGAGAAACCAGAGTTGTCATTCGATCTCCGCTCAGAACTACCGGGAACACCACGAGACGCCGAGCAAGCTGCCATCGGTGTCAGCCACTATCATAGGCAACATGACCACACCATCATTTCCCACCATTTCGACTCGGCTACTGCTGCAAGGGCCGCTCGGTCCGCTGGAAGTCTCCGTGGATCCGATCGAATCTCCAACGCCCTCACAGAACACCGTCGCCATCCTCTGCCACCCGCTTTCGACCGAGGGCGGCAGCATGAATAATAAGGTCATCACGATGACCGCGCGCAGCCTGCGCGAGTCGGGCGTGGCGACGGTGCGTTTCAACTTTCGCGGCGTCGGCCAATCGGCCGGTCAATTCGATGATGGTGCCGGCGAAGCCGACGACCTGCGCGCCATCGCTGCTTGGGTCCGGCAGCAACGGCCCGAGTGGTCATTGTGGCTGGCAGGATTCAGTTTCGGTGCCTATGTTTCATTATTGGTCGCCGATGCGTTGAATGCGGATGGACTGATTTCGATCGCGCCGCCGGTCGGTCGGTGGGATTTTTCGAAGATCGTCCAGCCGCATTGCCCATGGCTGGTCGTACAAGGCGAAGACGATGAAATCGTCGATCCCCATGAGGTATACGCTTGGGTCGAATCGCTGATTCCACCCCCTGAGTTGCTGCGCATTCCCGAGGCCAGTCATTTTTTCCACCACAAGCTGATCGATCTGCGCACGGGCATCCAACGTGGGGTGACTCCCTGGTTATCGAGATGACAACCCGCAACGCCGGAACCGACCCATCGATGTGTTCGCGTTCATCGAAACGTCATTCATTTTCATATACTGAAGCGATAGAAATGCCGGAAAAGATAGAATTTCTTTGACTTTGAAATAATAATGCGCATCCAAGCCAGCACGTCGATCGCGGTGCGCAGCCTCTTTCTGGCATATCATCCAATCCACTCATACATCCGATACGAAAGCCACTGCATGCAGAATTTTGGCTCCCGTTTCGAACCATCGAGAGAAACTGACCGATGCACAACACCCGGACCACGACACGTGCCGTCACGCTGGTCACAGGCCTCTGTCTGGGCGCAATCATGCCTGCCTTCGCTGCCGGCTTCGATTGCACACAGGCACGATCTCCGGTTGAACGCGCAATCTGCGCCGATCCGGTATTGGGCGAACAGGACGAGCAATTGAATGCACGCTGGCGCGAAATCCGAACGTTGACGCAATATCCGGACGCTTTGAAAAGCGACCAGATCGCCTGGATCGGAAAACGTAACCATTGCGCTACCGGGATCGCTTGCTTGCGCTGGAATTACGCACGCCGTCTGGCCGAACTGACTCCGGATGCCGTGTCCGGCCCATTCGACTGGACTGGCACATGGGTACGTATCGACAGCCCGGCCGAAAGCGGAACGCTGTCGTTGCAAAAAGAGAGCGAAAACCGCTATCGAGTGTCTGCTTTCGCGATGTCCGGCGGCAACATGGGCGAATTGGACGGCTTAGCCCGCCCAAGTGAAGGAACATTGCTGCTGTTGTCACAGGACGGCGATGACGATTGTCGGATCGTATTCCGGCAAGTGCACCGCCAGCTCGAGGTCGAGCAACAAAGCGGTAGCTGCGGCGCGGGGATGGGTGTGGATTACTCGGGGCGCTACGTGCCAGTCCGCACCGCTCCCGGTGCGCCGCTCGATCAGATCGACTTCAGCCAGGTCAAGCCGCAGTGGAACCTGCTCAATCTCGGCATCGTCGGGCATCCCGGCACCGATGCCGAACTG
>JAITWM010000171.1 GCA_031285265.1 Lysobacteraceae bacterium | reverse complement strand
CTTCAGAACGTCGCCGCCATCGAGCACCGCCAGTTCCTGCGCTTCAACCCGCCGTGCGTTCTCCCCTTCCCCGACGACGACATTCCCTTCAAACGGATACAGAAACGCGCTGTGACCTTCCGGCAAGGAATATAACCACTCCTTCCCGGCATCGAGCGTGATATCCAGATATACCGGTGCCGTACTCGGCTGTGAAATCGGCCCTTCCACCGTACCGACCCGTCCAGCAATCACTTTTACGGTAACGCCATCGGCAGGATGCGTCACTGGTATACGATCGGGCGCATATTCCTGATAGCGCGGATCCGTCATTTTTTGCGATGCCGGCAAGTTGATCCATAGCTGAAATCCACGCATCCGGCCCGACTCCTGCTCAGGCATCTCGGAATGAACCACGCCGCATCCGGCTGTCATCCACTGCACGCCGCCAGAAGTGAGAAGCCCCTCATTGCCTTGACTGTCACGGTGCCGCATACGGCCTTCTAGCATATAGGTGACGGCGTCAAAACCACGGTGCGGATGATCCGGAAAACCACCGATATAGTCCTCGGGCTGGTCCGTCCCGAACTCGTCAAGCATCAAGAACGGATCCAGGTCCGGCAGGTCCGGTCCCCCAATGACGCGCACCAGTTTGACGCCGGCCCCATCGGAGGTGGCATGGCCACGGATTTTACGGACGACGCGACGATAGACTTCGCTTTGAGTAGCACTATTCATTGATATCTCCTTTCCATCCTTGAAAAATATGGATAATTATCAATGAAAAAAGAACTTGGACCGCAACCATGCGTATCAAGGATGGAACAATATAGCGATTTTCCTGTCAATTACTTTCCGAACGCAACAAAATCCGTGCATCACGCCGCAATTGCTTATCGCGCCGGATCATCAACCAACCGCCAATCGCGGCCGCCAACGAAACCAGCAGAATCATCAAGGTCGCCAGTGCGTTGATCATCGGACTGATTCCACGCCGTACCGATGCGAACACCTTAACCGGCAAGGTCGTCGAATCCGGGCCGGTAAGAAAACTGGCAACCACGACATCGTCCAGCGAAAGGGTGAATGCCAGCAGCCAACTACTGATCAGCGAAGGCGCGATCAACGGCAACGTGACCCAGAAAAATACCCGGAGCCGATTGGCCCCCAGATCCATCGCCGCCTCCTCCAGTGATCTATCCAAATCCGACAAACGCGCCGTCATCACCACTGTCACGATCGACACCGTCAGAGTCACATGCGCTATCCAGATGGCGACCATTCCTTTGGATGGCGTCCCGAAAATAGCGCTGGCGGATACCAGCATCAACAATACCGACAACCCCAGAATGACCTCCGGCATGACGAGCGGCGCAGTGACCAATAACCCGAACAGCGTCCTGCCGGGGAAATGGCGGAAACGCGTCATTGCAATCGCTGCCATCGTCCCGATCACCGTGGCAGCGGAAGCCGTCCAGAACGCGATGCGCAGACTCACCCATACCGCGGTCAATATCTGTTTGTCGCGGAACAGTTCGCCGTACCAGCGTGTGGAAAATCCGGCCCAGACCATCGTCAGCTTCGACGCATTGAAGGAGCTGATCACCAGCAGCACGATTGGCAGATAAAGGAATGAAAACCCCAAAACCAATGCCGTAATTCCGAATAGACGCGCTCCCGTCCCGGCTCTCATAAAGCGGCATCCTCCATCTGCCGTTGCCGGTAACGGTTGAAGATCAATATCGGTACCGACAGCAGCAGCAGCATGACGATGGCCACGGCTGATGCGGCCGGCCAATTGCGATTGGCGGAAAATTCATTCCATAAGACACGCCCGATCATCAGTGTGCCCGACCCGCCAAGCATTTCCGGAATGACGTACTCGCCAATCGCCGGGATCATTACCAACATACAACCGGCAACGATACCGGGACGCGATAATGGCAACGTAATGCTGATGAATGCTTTCCACGGGCGAGCGCCGAGATCGTAGGCCGCCTCCAGCAGGCGATGGTCGAGCTTGACCAACGTCGCATACAACGGCAACACCATGAAAGGCAGATAGCAGTAAACGATGCCGATATAAGCCGCTGTCGGCGTATACAAAATACGCAACGGCTTATCGATGACGCCCAACGCCATCAGCCATCCATTGAGAATACCGTTATTGTCGAGAATGCCCACCCAGGCATAGACACGGATCAAGAACGATGTCCACGACGGCAACAGCACCGCCATCAATGCGATGCTGCGTGCGGTGGCGGGCAACCGCGCAATGGCATAGGCCATCGGATAACCGATTAACAGACAAAACCCGGTCGAGACGGCGGCAATCTTGATAGAGCTGAGATAAGCCAGCACATATTCCGAATTGGTAAATAATTCCAAGTAATTATTCAGATTGAGCCGCAACGTCAACGCGTTGTCGATGTACTCCATAATCGGAAGATACGGCGGCTGAGCGATGGCCGATCGTGCGAATGAAATTTTCAGTACGATCAGGAACGGAATCGCGAAGAATACGATCAGCCACAAATAAGGGACACTGACGACCAGAGGCGGTATTTTCGGACGGATACGTTTCCAATAACCGGTACTCATACCGTCAAGACCACGCCATCATCATTCTTCCAAAACAGCCAGACTTGATCGTTCCATGTGAAATCCTCACTGGCCCAACGTTGCTGGTTGGTGAAGTTGACCAACAACTTATACCCACTGGGCAAACGCACGTGAAAAACCGAATGGCTGCCGAAATAGGCGATGTCTTCGATAACTCCCTTCGCCTTATTGTGCGGCTGTTCCGGTTCGCACTTACTGATGCGCATTTTCTCCGGACGTAGCGCGAATGCAACCTCTTGCCCTTCGAATCCGGAAATGCCATGACCGATATGGACCAGAACCGGTAATACATCGGAACGAATCGAAACGAAACCCGGTTCGTCCTGCTCGATCACCCCCTCGATGAGGTTGATCGACCCGACGAATTCGGCGGCGAAACGGCTGGTAGGTTGTTCGTAGATTTCGTCGGGGGTACCGATCTGACGGATTCGCCCCTGATCCATCAGCGCAATGCGCGTGGCCATCGTCATCGCCTCTTCCTGATCATGCGTGACCATCACGCAAGTAACTCCCGAGGTCTCGATGATACTGACCAGTTCGAGCTGCATTTGCGAGCGTAGTTTTCTGTCCAACGCCCCCATCGGCTCATCCAACAGCAATAGCTTGGGGCCCTTGGCCAATGAGCGAGCCAACGCCACACGCTGCTGCTGACCCCCCGAAAGCTGATGCGGTTTGCGCTTGGCCAATCGCCCCAATTGCACGAGATCGAGCATTTCATTCACACGCTTGCGAATCAGCGTCTTGGGCATTCTCTCTTGCTTCAATCCAAACGCGACATTCTGTTCAACCGTCATATGCGGAAACAAAGCATAAGACTGGAACATCATATTGGTCGGCCGCTCATACGGCGGCAGATCCCCCAGCCTTTGCCCATCGAGCAGAATCTTCCCGGAACTTGGTTTTTCGAAACCGGCCAAACAGCGCAGCAACGTGGACTTGCCGCTACCGGATCCGCCCAGCAAGGCGAATATTTCCCCTTTGCGTACTGTCAGACTGGCATTATCCAGCGCCAGGAAACCATCGAATTCCTTGCTCAGGCTCTCGATGATCAGATAATCCGCGACGGCAGAGTCCGTCCCGCTCACTATCCCGCATCCGCCATCAATCGCTGCATAGGCCCCGAACTCCGAAAAGTACCGTCTGACACCCGATTTCAACGCCTCGTTTTGATATCGCTCCAAAGCCGAGTATACAAACGGTCCACTTCCGGCGAATTGACGGAATAAGTGAACATTTTCTCCGCAATCTCGGAAGATGGATAGATACCGGGATCATTTCGAATCGACTCGTTGACCATCGCCATCGATTTCGGAACAGGGTTGGCGTAGTGGATATGGTTGGTATTTTCCGCCGCAACTTCCGGCGTCAGTAGATAATTGATGAAAGCATAGGCGCTGTCTGGATGTTGGGCATCATTCGGAATCGCCAGAATGTCATACCACTCGGCAGTGCCCTCCCGGGGGATCGAATAACGGATATCCACACCATTGCCCGCTTCCTTGGCGCGATCACGGGCTTGAATGATGTCGCCAGACCACCCCACTACCAAGCAGGTATTGCCGTTGGCCAGCGAGGCTACATATTGCGAAGAATGAAAATTCTGCACGTAGGGACGGATTTTTTTGAGCAGTGCGACCGCTTTTTCGATCACTGCAGGATCGGCGCTATGCGGATCCTCACCCAGATAATTCAATGCGATCGGGATCATATCCGCCGGTGTATCCAGCACGGTTATCCCGCAATCCTTCATCTTGGCGATATTTTCCGGCTTGAAGATCAGATCCCAGGTATTGGCGATATCGGTACTTCCGAATGCCTCCTTCAGTTTATCTACGTTATAGCCGATCCCCGTCGTACCGATCATATACGGAACACCGAACCGGTTGCCGGGATCATGCTCAGCAACACGCTGCATCACGCCCGGATGCAGGTTGCCCAGATTCGGAATCTTTGATTTGTCCAGCGGGTGAAAAACCCCTGCCTGAACCTGCCGCCCAAAGAAATTCAGCGTTGGAACGACCACATCGTAGCCGCTCGAGCCCGCCAGAAGTTTGGTTTCCAGTATTTCATCGCTGTCATACACATCGTAGACAACAGATATGCCAGTCTGCTTCGTAAAATTAGCGATGGCATCCGGAGCGATATAATCTGAGTAGTTGTAAACATGCAAAATACCCTTTCCATCCTCAGCCGTCTGACCGCGCATCCCACCGCCACCACACGCAGTCAGTGACAAGGCCGCCACGCACAGGATCAACCCCAGATACCTCATAGTGTTCCTCGCAATACGCTTGACACAACAAACGTGCAGAGTACAGCCAAGAGCTCTGTCTGGACAATAAGAACGCAACGGCCATCACGCTTTGACGGAAGTTATTCGGTGGTTCATCCCAGACTTTGACAAGTCATCCTCACACCGAATAACGTCCGATGAAGCATTATCACCATCACCATATTGATCGTTGATTGATTCCTTGACGTCGTTTCAACTTGCTTTGGTTAAAGCTATTGGTAAATCAATATGCGCTATCGTTCCATAGGAAATTAGAGCAGGAGCAAAGATTTTTCTTAAATATAGTGTTAAAATTCAGGTAAATGTTAGGAGATCAACATGGCACTTCTTGTTTGGCAAGACGATCTAGAAACGGGAATCGAGGCAGTCGACAACCAGCATCGCCGTATTGTCGAAATGATTAACCATCTCCACGTCAATCATAAAAGCTTGGACCGTGCAGCCGCCGGGGAAGTCATCGACGAAATGATCGACTACACGCTATCCCACTTCGCATTCGAAGAAGAGTTGATGGAAGAGTCGGGATATCCGTTCACCGCTGCCCACAAGCGAGTGCACGAAATCTTTACCCGGCGCGTCGCCGAATATCGGCTGCGCTTCCAGGCTGGTGAAGATGTGACGGAAGAACTCAAGAGCATGTTGTCGCGCTGGTTGTTTAATCACATCCGCGGCGACGACAAGGCTTATGCGGAAACCATCAAGCGGCATCTGCATATCACCGATAGCGGCAGCGCCCCTAAAAAAGGTGGATTCTTCGCACGTCTCAAGCAACTGTTCTTCTCATCCTGAAGTCGACGCATCCCGCCTGCCATGGACTTGCGCCATGGCAGGCATACGGATACCGGCGCAAAGCCGCAAGCAATCGCCGTATTCCGATACTTATGTGATGCGAACGTAATTGCTCGGGTCTATTATTAGATGCCGTTCTCGTCGAGGATCACATCCGCTAACGCGAACCGGCTGTCGAGTTTGCAATTCAGCAACTGGGAGTGCGCCAGCCAATCCCGGTCCGGATAATAGGCGAACACGAAAGATCCTCCTTGTATGGCATCGATCAACTCGTGTGCGACCTGCGTGCGGACCGCCGGACAGCCCAGGCTCCGTCCAAGACGCCCCTGTGTCTGTGCCATGACCGGACTGACATAATTGGCGCCATGGATGACGATAGCCCGTTCACGCGCCTTATCGTTGAAACCAGGCTCCAACCCTTGTAGCCGCAACGAATATCCGTTGCCTCCCATATAGGTTTCCTGGGTCGCGAAAGCTCCCAGACTGCTCATGTAGCTGCCTACACGGTTAGAAAACTGCGACGTCAAGTTCTCGCCACTGTTTCTGCCATGCGCAACCCATTCACTGAACAACAGGCGTCGCCGTTTGAGATCGAAAACCCACAGCCGCGGCTCGGTCGATGGCAGCGAATAATCGATCACGCTCAACCGCCCTGGGTCTAAGCGCAAATCACCATGCTGCAAAGCGCAACTCATGGCTTGAATCGATAATGCCAATACCTTGCGATCCAACCCCGGTGCGGTATCGGCCAGTGCATCGACCAAACGTACCGATGAGACACCGATATTGTTATGGGCGGATGCGGCTAGCAGTGTCCCCGGCAACAGCAGCGCCGGAAGCATGCCTACAACACAAGAAAACCAACTTTTTTTCATGCGATACGACTCGATTCGATCGGAATATCCTTTCCGGAACGCGACAACGGTACGGAATCATTCCAATGGAAATCAGCATCGCATTTTTCTATCAGGCAACCCAGCACCCTGCAAAGCGACACCAATCGATCTGCCGATTATGCATGCCTCCTACGGCACACGAAGCGGCATGAACTTTCGCATGGTAAACGGGCACCCGTTAAGGAGTAGTTGTCGTTTCGTTATCAGACTCCAGTACCGGAACCGTTCCGGAGCGTACGCTCGATGCCGGTTTGGAATCCTGCACCATCGGCAGGCGAACCGCCGGAAGATCCGTCAGCAGCAATGTCGTACCGGGGACCAAAACCGTAGACAAATGATGCGAGAAATCCTCAGGCAACCATAGCGGCAACGTCGCGCGATCCAACAAATCGGGTGTCTGTCCGTCGTTACTGCCACTGTGAATCGGATAAGCGGTCCAAGCACGGCTTATCGTCGTCAATGGATCGAGAGAAGACGAGGCAGCGGATGCAGTCGAAACCGTCCCTGCCCCGGTACCGGTTACGGCAGATGCCGCTTCCCTTCCCGGAGTCTCGGCCATCACATACAGCACCGTACCCTTGAACTTGAAATCCGGGGCCGCAATCTCGAAAGCGGCTTCACCGATCAAGATGCCATTGCGCATCACATAGACCCGGCGATCGGCCAAACTGACCAAAATACTGACAGGTCCTTCCGGAGCCACTACTGCATTCCAGGAGTACCCCGGCTGCTCCGGATCGAATGAAATCGGTTGTCCCACGGTACTGACGGGCGCCAGCATCGAGGGATACACCAACGTCAATGGAGAAGCTTTGGCATCGGCCACCACGACGGTATCTCCCTGTCTGGTGATTCCGAACAGCTTTTCGGCAAATGCCTGCGGCAATCGCACGCATCCATGCGATGCCGGATACCCGGGAATAACGCCGCCATGCAAGGCAATGCCGTCCCACGTCAACCGTTGCATAAACGGCATGGGCGCATCGTTGTACAGATTGGAGCGATGATCACGGCTCTTCTGCAAAATCGTAAAAACACCCGTCGGCGTTTCCTTACCGCGCTTTCCCGAACTGATCGTCGAAACCCCAATCGCTATGCCGTTGCGATATACATAAGCAAGCTGTTCATTCAGACTGATTACCAGCACCACCGGCCCGCTGGGCGAAACTTCCGGGCGCCAGATGTACTCTCCTGCTTTCAATGAGACAGTGGCAGGAACTTGTACCGGAGCACTCGCCGATTCGGTTCGAGTAGCCGATGCCGATGCCGATGC
>JAITWM010000123.1 GCA_031285265.1 Lysobacteraceae bacterium | reverse complement strand
CCACCATCCATTGCGATATCGTCAGTATCGATCGGGACATCTACCACGGGGATGCGGTGTTGGTCGTCGCTACTGGCGAGCTTGGTGAGTTGGGTATCGCGCACCATCATGCGCCGTTGTTGACCCGGCTCAAACCGGGCAAGCTGGTAGTAACCTTACCCGATGGTAAGCGGCTCGATTTTGCGGTTTCCGGCGGTATCCTCGAAGTGCAGTCGAAAGTGGTAACGATATTGGTCGATACCGCAATCAGTGCCGAAGATATTGACGAAGCTGCGGTACGAGCCATCAAGGCCGAGGTTGAGCAGGAAATTGCCAGTGGCAGTACGGCAATCGACGCAGCCAGCGCAAAGGAAAAATTGGTGGAAGCGAACGTTCAATTACAGGCGGTAGAACGTCTGCACCACAGATCTGTATCGTATGACAGCGGACATGATTCCGCCCCAGGCAGGAACAACAGAAAATGACTTCCACAATTCGTTGCGACATCGTCAGTGCTGAGCAAGAAATCTACCATGGCGAAGCCACCTTGGTTGTCGCGACGGGCGAACTTGGAGAGTTGGGTATTGCGCCTAGGCATGCGCCACTGATCACACGGTTGAAACCTGGCAAGGTGGTAGTAACCTTGCCGAGCGGTGATCAGCTCGACTTTGCGATTTCTGGTGGAATTCTCGAAGTTCAACCGCAAGTGGTGACCATCCTTGCCGATACGGCGGTGCGTGCCGAGGATATCGATGAAGCAGCTGTCCGTGCTGCCAAGGAAGAGGCCGAACGCGTGATTGCTGGCCGGGGTGAGGCAATGGAAGTGGCGGAAGCGCAGGCGAAGTTGGCTGAGGTCACAGCGCAGTTGCAGGCATTGGAGCGTTTACGCCGTAATCTCAAACACTGATTTGAAGATATCGCAAGTCTTTAGGTTAGGGATTCGTCCATTTAAGACAACATACGGCCCATCCGTGGGCAGATTCGCAGTTTATGGTTTCGGACCTGTCAGAACGAGGGTGCCTCCCGGAATACATGCCAGATTTCATTCGAAATGCCGGAGAATGTTTGCCGGTAACGCTGGGATTGCGCATTTTCGCCAGTGATATCGCGGATAAAGATAGCTGTTATCTGTTTGGGATGAGATCTAGCGAACTCAGCGTAGATTTCCGGATCCGCTTCGCCTGAATCGCCGATCAGGATGAAATGCCGTTCAGGAAAATCTGTCAACAATTTCATCAAGACTCTGCGTTTATGTGCTTGCGACGCATTTCTCGTCGCGATGACGGTGCGCCACGACGTCGATTCACGTAAGTGAATCGTTCCGCCGGGAAATTCCCATTTCTCCAAAAAGTCCTGCAACGGCGGATACAGCTGAATCGGGCTGGAAGAAAGATAATGGAATGCGACATTTTGATCGTGTGCTCTCAAGCGTGAATACCAACCTGCCATCCCAGCTACCGGTTTGAAGTCGTTGAGGAACGTATTTCGTAATAATGTTTTTCTATCAAGCACACCCGAATCTTTGATCGTATCGTCAATATCGCTGACTATTGAAATGCCGTGCGTGGGTACAAGCCAGGCGCTGCCTCGTTCTCGTCGTGGCGTGGAGTCGCTGTGCCCGGCGGCGGAGAAGAGCAGACGATTTTCTTGGTCCAATAGTGATCGGGCGACTCTTAAACGTCGATGCGTACGTCCATCAGCGCCTGTTGCCGGTAGTGAATGAATGGAACCATCAGGCAAGCGGATTTTTATGTCTTTCCCATATTTGGAGTCGACACGGAATAGTTGAGTTCGCCGATAGAACGTATCGCGCCGTTCGGCAGGCAATTCGTTCAGATCGATTCCTAGGTAACGCGCCAGCGCCGATGTCAGTCCAGGGCGTCGTTCCGGTTCATAGACCCATGCTTGAATATCGGCTTCTACGGTATGTTCATCGACTTCTCTGATGATGCTGGGAATGAATAATATGCGTTCATCGTTTTTCAACGGAGAAGACCAGGCTGCCGAAAAAGGAACGGTTATCAGTACGATGAAATAAAGAAGAAGGAAATTAGGTTTGAAGAGTGGGCTCATCGGCGTACTGGGAAGCGCGTATGCTGGCGAATATCGTGACTCGGCTTGGTATGCCGGCTCAATCTGTGGTGAACAAGATATACCATGAGATTTCTGCCATTGAACCACGGACATGGCGAATGATGCCGGAAAGCGTCATGAGGACGGTGTTCACAAGACGGAGGGAATGCCGGTCATATGCAGAAGACATCGCATAGCGTGCTCCAAAACATGGGTGATTCCGCATATCGGTAATATCCTGCGCGTTGCGGTAACCTTAGCAACTCCTAGCAGATCGCGGGCCGCATAGCGTCCGACGCTTTTCATTACATAGTCAGATCCGGTCAATCCACATGTCCATCACAGCACAAGAGGCGTTACAGCGCACTATCGAACATCGTGAGATCTTCTACGATGAGATGATCGATCTGATGCGGAAAATCATGAATGGCGAAATCTCCCCGGTGATGTCGGCCGCGATCCTGACCGGTTTGCGGGTGAAGAAGGAAACGATTGACGAGATCGCTGCTGCTGCCATGGTGATGCGCGAGTTTTCCCGTATGGTGCCGGTTTCCGATAAGACGGGTTTGATCGATATCGTCGGTACGGGTGGTGACGGGTCGCATACTTTCAATATTTCCACTTGCTCGATGTTCGTTGCCGCCGCCGCCGGAGCCAAAGTGGCTAAGCACGGCAATCGTAGCGTGTCTTCAAAATCCGGTAGTGCCGATGTATTGGAAGCCTTGGGGGCGGCGATCGAGCTGCAGCCGGAGCAGGTAGCGCGTTCGATCGAAGTGACGGGTATTGGCTTTATGTTCGCGCCAATACATCATCCCGCGATGCGGGTGATTGCGCCGGTTCGGCGTGAAATGGGTGTACGAACCATATTCAATATTCTGGGGCCGCTGACGAATCCGGCGAATGCTTCGAGCATTTTGATGGGAGTTTTCCATCCGGACTTGGTAGGCATCCAAGCGCGTGTCATGAGGGAACTCGGTGCGGAGCGTGCATTGGTGGTTTGGGGGCGTGATGGTATGGACGAAATCTCGCTGGGAGCGGGAACCATGGTGGGAGAGCTGCGCGATGGGGATATCCGCGAATATGAGATTCATCCTGAGGATTTCGGCATCGCGATGGCCGCCAGTCGCAATCTACGCGTGAACGATCCCAAGGAGTCGCGGTCCATGTTGCTGAGCGTATTGGACGACAGTCCCGGACCTGCGCGTGATATCGTTGCATTGAACACTGGCGCGATGTTGTATGTGGCGGGCATTGCCGACAACATCGGCGAAGGCGTGCAATTAGCGCGCGAAATGATTGCTTCCGGCAAGGCAAGAGCCAAGATGGAAGAGTTCATCGATACAACCCGGGAGCTTGCCCGGCAAGGGACAGAGGCCGAATAAACCAAATTTGTCCTGGGGAGGGCGATCGTAATCGTTGGATCATCATCGGTACGGCATTGCTTCCGACTGTGGCTTTTCCAGTAGAGCCGTGGTTTTGTACCCATCTCTCCATGCGGTGATCCGTTTGGAATACGGAAGTAGATATGTCCGTTTTACTCGCAAAGGCAGGGTGCGCGTCGGGCAAGGCAAGGTTGTGAAACTGAATGCACGCAATAGCAGGGTTGAGCAATTCCTTACCGGAAATGGCGGCCTGACAAGATGCATCGATCGAGCCGGATGCGGAAACGACGAAGTGCACTGGGGATGGTTAAACGATTCATCATCGGACCATGCCAGTGGCTGAAATCATGACCGGTTAGAAGTGAGTGAGTTTGTGATGGCGGCATGCGAAAAGCGGATTGCGGAATATCATATGGCCGGCAGTTACGTTTCGAAGAGCGGGTGTGGCAACATGTTTTGCATATCGTTTAGATAAAATAAGCAATATGGATGTTCGTATGAAAAGGATCGATGTTCGATGAACTGTGGCCGTCATCGTGTGGGTATTCGTCTACTTATACTTACCTTGAGTAGTCATTTGTTTTGGAGCGTGAAAGCTTTATGAGCGATGTCCTTGATACCATTCTTGCGCGTAAGGTCGAGGAGGTCGCTGAACGCAGCCATAGGGTTCCCATTGACGAATTGCGTGCGCGTGTACTTGATTCCGAGCCCACGCGTGGATTTGCTGCGGCACTCAACGAACGGATTGCTGCGGGCGAACCTGCCGTGATTGCCGAGGTGAAAAAAGCCAGTCCGTCGAAGGGAGTGATCCGTCCCGACTTTCATCCATCCGAGATCGCTTTGAGTTACGAATTGGGTGGAGCGGCGTGTTTATCGGTATTGACCGATGCGGATTTTTTCCAGGGAGCCGATGCGTATCTGAAACAGGCGCGTGACGCCTGCACGTTGCCGATATTGCGTAAGGATTTCGTGATCGATCCCTATCAGGTCTATGAGGCGCGGATATTGGGCGCGGATTGTATCCTGTTGATCGTGGCGGCTTTGGACGATGTACGGCTGATCGAGTTGTCGAATTTGGCCACGGAACTAGGGATGGATGTGTTGATGGAGGTTCACGATATCGATGAACTGGAGCGCGCATTGCAAGCGCCGGTCCCATTGCTGGGCATCAACAATCGGAATCTGCGTACTTTCGAAGTATCCCTAGAAACCAGTCTGTCATTGAAGGATGCTGTCCCACAGGACCGGACACTGGTTACCGAAAGCGGTATTTTGACGAAAGCCGATGTCGTGCGCATGCGAACGGCAGGAATTCATGCTTTTCTGGTCGGGGAAACGTTTATGCGTGCTGAGGAGCCTGGAGATGCATTGCGGGAGTTGTTTTTCGACATATGAATGACACTTTTCCAAAACCGCAGGCGGATGCGCCACTGGTGGTGTTCGATTTCGATAACACGCTTTACGATGGCGATTCAGGTAGTCATCTGTTCGCTTGGTTATTGAAACGTAATCCTATGCGGATAGCGGCCGCGTTAGCGGCTACGCCATTGTTGGGGCTATTGGTGGCCATGTTGTCGACTCGGCGGCTGGGGATTTCAGGTTACGTATGGATTGCGACTTTTGGTCTGCATCGCGTGCGCGACTTCAATGAATGGGTCAATCGCTATGTTGCTCTGCATCAGGACGATATTCAGCGGCGACTGTTGCCGGTGGCATTGGAGGTCTTGGCAAAACACCGTGCCGCGGGAGATCGAGTGATCGTTGCAACAGGCGCGCCGCCGGAACTGGCCAAGGCGATTCTGGCGTTCGTCGCGCACCAGGATATCCCGGTGATAGGGAGCCAAGTCGGGGCTTGCTGGGGGGCGATTACCGCAACCCGGCATTGTCATAATCGAGAGAAGATGCGAATGCTGCGTGAGCGCGGCTATGGTGATATTGCTGTGGCTTATTCGGACAGCGTTGCCGATCTACCGTTGCTCAAAGCGGCCAAAATGCCGGTAGTGGTCAATCCGAAAGCATCGAGCATCAAGGTGTTCCGCCGTGAGCTGCCAGCAGACACGCCTATGTTGAACTGGGGTTGTAGCGAACGGGGCGGAAGCAGCGATTAACGTTCTTCACTATTTAAGTATGTGGAACAACGACATCCCGATCTGGTAAAGACTGATGGTCAATACCAGCAATCCGACGGCGATCAATACCCAACGTTCCTTGACATATTTGACTAGCACAGCTGCCACTGGAGCGGCGACCATTCCACCCGCCAGCAGGCCGAGCACTATATTCAGGTGTTGAAGTCCCATGGAAAGGAAGAACGTGATCGAGATGGCTAGAGTTACCAAAAATTCAGCTGCATTTACCGTTCCGATAGTCGTGCGCGCTTGCCCGCCTCTGGCAAGCAATGTGGATGTGGCGATCGGTCCCCACCCGCCGCCGCCGGTGGCATCCATCATCCCGGCAAAGAAACCCAGCGCCGGGATGCGATTGATCTTACCTTTGGGTATCAATTTGCCGAATGCGCGCAACAGTATGAGAATGCCGAGGACCAATATGTAAAGGAAGACAAAAGGCCGGATCTTATCGCCTGGCAGTTGCGTCAGTATGTAGGCGCCGATGACGCCGCCGACCATGCCAGGGATTGCCAGTCTCAGGAACAAACGTTTTTCGACGTTTCGCATCGCCAAATGCGAGGCTCCAGAAGCTCCAGTGGTGAATACTTCTGCGGCATGAACGCTGGCGCTGACTTGCGCCGGCGGCAGCCCGAGACTGAGCAGAATCGAGGACGAGATCAAGCCGTAAGCCATTCCCAGTGCGCCGTCTACCAGTTGCGCACCGAATCCAATCAAGACGAACCAGAAGAATTCAGAACCTAGTTCCATCGAAAACTCCTTGAAAATGCAGAACTTTCGAGAGGAGTCTCACGAGACTGCCTTAGTGCTCGCGGCAGTCTCGTTCATTTTGAGATTTTCGGTATCTGTCTGACCGGTTCAGCGAGTACCGTATAGAACGATCGTCTTTCCACGGGCGTGCAGTTTTCCGTCTGCCTGCAGGTTTTTCAGTACCCTGCCAGCCATTTCGCGCGAGCATCCTACCAGTCTGGCCAGTTCCTGCCGTGACACGCGCAGTTGAGTGCCTTGAGGATGACTCATCGCTTCAGGCTCCTTGGCAAGCTCGTGCAATGTCCGGATGATCCGGTCGGTGACATCCAGGAATGCCAGAGAACCGGCTTTCCGGCTGGTCGCGAGAACGCGTCTGGACAACTGTGCACCGATCGAATACAGCAGTCGCGGCGCATCTTCGCTTAATGGGCCTACCAAAAGCTGCTGCATGCGATCGTAGCTGATCTCGGCCAAATCGCACTGACAGCGGGTGCGCAGAATGACCTCGCGGTAATCTGATTCGATGAACAGACCCATTTCTCCGACGAATTCACCGGGTCCGTAGTAGCCGAGGATCAATTCGTGGCCATCGTTTTCTTCTACAAGGATGCTGACCGAACCCGCGACGACGTAATAGAACGTGCTGGCAGGATCGCCGGGACGAAACACGTCGGTCCGATTGGGGTAGCGGCGGCGTTGGCAATAGGGTAAGAAGCGATTGGTGGTAGCTTGATCAAGTGCCAAGGGGCTATCGGCGGGGCGTACAGGAGACACGATAGGGGCTTCCTGAGTTTGGGAGACTACGAAGATTAGCGGCTTGTAATAAAACCGGCAAACGTCGCAATTAAAAAACGCCCTACATCATTTCGTTATCGTACCGTTTGCCGCATAATTAGCAGTTCCCGTTCCATTTTCCAGAGGCATTGCCGCCGTGGTCAAACCGTTGCCGCGATTGAGGTTGCAGGGCTTCAACAATCTTACCAAGGCGCTTAGCTTCAATATTTACGATGTCTGCTATGCCGTATCCGAAGATGAACGTCAGCGTTACATCGAATACATCGATGAGGCATACAATGCCGATCGGTTGACGCAGATCTTGACCGATGTGGCCGATATTATCGGCGCCAATATTCTGAACGTTGCGCGGCAAGACTATGACCCGCAGGGCGCCTCTGTCACGATTTTGATCAGCGAACAGCCGGTGATCGAGAAGTCAGCCGCCAAAGGCGTGATCTCCGAAGCAGTTGTAGCGCACTTGGACAAGAGTCATATCACAGTACACACCTATCCGGAAACGCATCCGCAGCATGGTATCGCGACGTTCCGCGCCGATATCGATGTGGCTACCTGTGGAGTGATATCGCCGTTGAAAGCGCTGAACTTCCTGATCGAGAGCTTCGAATCCGATATCGTGATCATGGACTATCGCGTCCGTGGATTTACCCGTGACATAAAGGGAAAAAAACACTTCATCGATCATAAGATCAATTCGATTCAAGATTTCTTGGCCAAGAATATTCGTGTCCGGTACGAGATGATCGATGTCAATATCTATCAGGAAAATATCTTTCATACGAAGATGCATTTGAAAGATTTCGACCTGGATACTTATCTTTTCGAGGAGAAGGCAAAGAATCTTTCATTCAAAGAGCGGATGAAAATCGAGACCTTGCTCCGGCGTGAAATCGAAGAACTGTTTCACGGACGCAATTTAACGGAATGAAATTCATCGCTGTTGGATGATCTCGCTTGACCAAGAATCGTGCAGGTTGGCGAGATGCTTGGGAGGCAGTTCTCCGTGCCGGAGGACGGCTTGCCGGTCGAAACGGGATAGCCTCGTGTCAGCCGCATTGAAGTGACAGGAATCCCCGTTGGGAAAACGGTTGCGGTGCGGCCAATGCAAGAGAATCCAGGGTTAGGGAAGATGACCAGCCATCATCTCTCGGATGGTATTGAGACGATGAGCGCCCATGCATGAGGCAGTAGCCGTACTGTCGGATAGAAGCAATGAATGCTTGCTTTTAGCGATTTCGTGAAGGATGCGTGAGGCAGACAACCGTTGAATGACGCTAATGGTCATTCTTTACTTTTAATTCGTGAGGCATCGCTTCACATGTTCACTGCGGTGCGGAATAGTACAATCTTCAATAGCCATGTCGCAGGCAAATATGCATACTATGGTACGCGTTCCTACTTGAGCGAAAGCTTAAATAAGGGACGCAACCGCACCCATAGTTATGATAAATGTGATGTGCGGGTAGCATTCTCAAGATGGTCGGTAATCATTGATTCAGATCAATGATTTCCGGCTGAATGGGGAAGACGATTTGTTCAATCAGATTGAGGGTCAGGTCGCATGCAAAGCGTCCAAGGTACTTACAATGACAAGGTGGTGCGCCAGTTCGCGGTGATGACCGTGGTGTGGGGCATCGTGGGTATGTTGGTGGGAGTGATCGTAGCGGCCCAGCTGTTGTGGCCGGATCTGACCCATGGCATACCGTGGCTTACTTACGGCCGCCTGCGGCCACTTCATACAAGCGCGGTGATTTTTGCGTTTGGTGGATGTGGATTGATGGCGACCAGTCTGTACGCCGTTCAACGCACGAGCCATGCGCGTCTGATCTCCGACAAACTGGCTTCGTTCGTATTCTGGGGATGGCAAGCGATTATTGTCGCCGTTGCCATTACATTGCCGTTGGGTCTGACCCAAGGTAAGGAATACGCGGAGCATGAGTGGTGGATTGACATCATGATCGCCGTAGTCTGGGTTTCCTATGGCGTGCTCTTCTTCGGAACGGTTGTGAAGCGGAAGGTGAAGCACATCTACGTTGCCAATTGGTTCTATGGCGCTTTCATCATCACGATCGCTTTGTTGCATATCGTCAACAACTTGTCGATTCCGGCTAGCTTCACGCGTTCTTATTCGATCTATAGCGGTGCGGTCGACGCGATGGTGCAATGGTGGTACGGCCACAATGCAGTCGGCTTCTTCCTGACGACAGGCTTTTTGGGGATGATGTATTACTTCGTCCCGAAACAGGCCGAGCGCCCGATTTATTCGTATCGTCTGTCGATTGTCCATTTCTGGGCATTGATCGCGATTTATATGTGGGCCGGACCTCACCATTTGCAGTACACCGCCCTGCCTGACTGGGCGCAGTCCTTGGGTATGGTGTTTTCTCTGATTCTGCTTGCGCCGTCCTGGGGTGGTGCGATCAACGGAATCATGACCCTGTCCGGAGTGTGGCATAAGCTGCGTACCGATCCGATTCTGAAGTTCCTCATCGTCTCGTTGTCCTTCTATATGATGAGTACGTTTGAAGGGCCGATGATGTCGATCAAGACGGTCAACTCACTGAGTCACTATACCGATTGGACAATCGGCCACGTGCATTCCGGGGCGTTGGGCTGGGTGGCGATGATCACTATCGGTTCTACTTATTCGATGATTCCACGGTTGCTCGGCTTACGTGGGATGTATTCGACAAAGCTGGTCGATGCGCATTTCTGGACACATACGATCGGTATCGTTCTTTACATCGCTTCGATGTGGATCGCCGGCATCATGCAAGGTTTGATGTGGCGTGCTACGAATGAGGACGGCACATTGACGTATACCTTTGTCGAGTCGCTCTACCAAACCTACCCATACTATGCGTTCCGTCTGCTTGGGGGAGTGCTCGTGGTGTTCGGTATGCTGATAATGGCGTGGAATGTCTTGAAAACTTGGCAAATGGCTACGTCCAAAGCACCTCAGCCGATTTTGACACCTGATCCTTCTGAAGCCCGTGCGTGAGGACTAACGGACATGACCAATAATTCCAATGGCACACACGAAAAGCTGGAAAGAAACGTTGGCTTGATGGCAATCGCTGTTGCAGTGGCGGTTTCATTCGGTGGTCTGGCCCAAATCGTTCCGCTGATGTTTCAAGCAGAAACGATCACGCCGATTGAGGGAGCCGAACCCTATTCCGCATTGGAACTGGCAGGTCGCGATGTATATCTTCGTGAGGGCTGTTACACCTGTCATTCGCAGATGATCCGTACATTGCGTTTCGAAACCGAACGCTATGGGCACTATTCGCTGGCTGGCGAATCGGTGTTTGATCATCCTTTCCAGTGGGGCAGTAAGCGTACCGGGCCGGATTTGGCGCGGGTGGGGGGGAGATATTACCCCTCACCTGTAACAGACGAAACCGGCAATCAAACGACGGAGTGGCAGTGGCAGTATCGTTATTCTGACGATTGGCACCGTGAGCACTTGATCAATCCACGGAATTTGGTGCCTGAATCCAATATGCCGGCTTTCACATGGCTGGAGCACGCACCGTTGAAAGGAAGTCAGATCGCAAAGCATATGCGTGCATTGAGGAGGATTGGTGTTCCTTATACTGACGAACAAATTGATGCCGCTCCAAGCGAGTTAGAAGGAAAGACAGAACTGGATGCCGTGGTAGCTTACTTGCAGGGTCTGGGTAAATACGCGCCGAGAGGAAAATAAATGCTTTCCGGAATCGTGACTGCCATCTTGATGGTGCTATTCATCGGCGGGTGGATATGGGCCTGGAGCCCGAGACGCAAAGCCGAATTCGATGCGGCAGCGAAAATGCCGTTGTCTGACGACGAGGAGAAATCCGCATGACTGCCGCATGGTCTTGGTACGTTATTGCTCTGGTTGTAATAAATATTGTGGGTTGTGTTTGGTTGCTGAGGGCGAACTCCAAGAGTCGTCCTGGTGATCCTCCTCCAGATGCAACTGGTCATGTGTGGGATGCCAACCTGACGGAATACAACAAGCCACTGCCGATGTGGTGGATCATGATGTTTTACATCACGATTGTATTCAGCATTGGCTACCTTGCATGGTACGGGCTCGGCACTTTCGGCGGGCTTAGCCAAGGCTGGACTTCGCAAAGCGAATGGGCAGAGGCACAACGGGAGTCTGATGCCAAACTGGCTGTAACCTTTGCTCCATATGCAGGAAAGCCCATAGATGAGCTTGCGAAAGATCCCACGGCGGTAGCATTGGGGCGTTCTATTTTTGCCAATAACTGCTCACAATGCCACGGATCATCTGGTCAAGGTGCCATCGGTTATCCAAACTTGACGGATGCGTACTGGCAATGGGGCGGGACTCCGGATGACATATTGGTTACCATCCTGGACGGCAGACAGGCAGCGATGGTGCCTTGGGGAGAGACGTTGACATCAATGGGTGGTGAGAGTGCAGTTGATGATGTCGTCACTTTCGTCCGTTCTCTGTCGAATCCCAAATTGTTGGAAAACAGCACATTGGCCGCACAAGCCAGCAAGGGCAAGTCACTCTATGGACAGACTTGTGTTGCCTGTCATATGGAAGATGGCAAAGGAAATACCCTGCTTGGCTCGGTAGATCTCACCAGCAACACTTGGTTGTATGGCGGGAGTCCCGAGGTCATTAAGTATACGATCGTACATGGACGAACTGGTCAGATGCCGGGATGGTCTGGTATGATCGGCGAAACTCGTTCGAGGGTAGTGGGTGCATACGTTTGGTCATTGTCACGGCACGATGATCAGACAGCTTCAGCAGTTTCAGAAGCAGACAGCAGCACACAATGATGTGATGACCATTCCAACTGAAGACTTGAAATACACCCATCCGCTTTCCCGACAAGGGCAGCGGATGGGTGCTATTTTATGGCCCAGTTTTTTTGCAGCAGCAGTAGCGACGATGGTGTTTTTCGCATTTGTCGACCCTTTGCTTTTGCGAGATATGATTTTCCCAAATCTCCGGATTAGTCGGATAACAGGCTATTCCGTAGGTTTTTTTGTGTTTTGGCTGGCGACAGCGTCTTCTAGCTTGTTTACATGGATTTTATTGCGTCCTGCCAGCCAGATTAACCATGTGATGCCGCAGAAGAAAGATTAATGAAACGAGAAATTTCGTCGGAGACGGTTGGTGGTACCAATGAGCGCCGTCGGAGTAGCGAGAATTCGTTCTATGTCAGTGAACGTAAAGTCTACCCACGGAGCGTTTCGGGCCGTTTTAACCGGTTACGGGTGGCAGCTGTATTGTGGCTGCTCGGGATGTTTTATATCTTCCCGTGGTTGCGCTGGGATGGGCGGCAGGCAGTCTTGTTTGATTTGCCTGCCCGCAAATTCTATGTATTCGGATTAACGTTCTGGCCGCAGGATTTCTTGTTTCTGGCGATGTTGCTGATCATCGCTGCGATAGCGTTATTTTTCTTTACCGCGTTAGCCGGGAGGCTGTTCTGCGGGTACGCGTGTCCACAAACGGTATGGACTGAGGTGTCATTGTGGATAGAACAGTGGATTGAAGGCGATCGTAACAAACGCATCAAATTGGATGCCGAACCTTGGGGTATGCGCAAAGTATTGCGCAAGGGGACCCGGCATTTAGTGTGGATACTGTTTTCGCTGTGGACCGGTTTTACATTCGTGGGGTTCTTCTCTCCGATTACGGATCTGGCAAGCCGCATTTGGCCTTTCGCGTGGGGTGGATGGGAAACTTTCTGGGTGTTTTTCTATGGGTTCGCTACTTGGGGCAATGCTGGCTTCTTGCGTGAGCAGGTGTGCAAGTACATGTGCCCCTATGCACGTTTCCAAAGTGCAATGTTCGATCGCAATACGTTGATTATTTCTTACGACCCGATGCGCGGTGAGCCTCGAGGGCCGCGTAAACGTGGCAGCCTTTCCAGCGCGCTTGAGCGCGTGCGTGGATTGTTGGATTTCGAAACCGCCGAAAGTTACGTACTTCGTGCCAATTTGAATCCGACGGCGGCCGGCGATCAGGTCAACGCAAAACGTACGATTACTTGGGATGCGTCGAAGAAGGAGCAGGAGGAGCTGACTCCGCTTCCATCCTTCAAGCCGGAAGAGTTGGGTGACTGCATCGACTGCACGATATGCGTGCAGGTTTGTCCTACGGGGATCGATATCCGTAGTGGCTTGCAGTATGAGTGCATCGCCTGTGGCGCATGCATTGATGCATGCGATGGCGTGATGGATAAAATGGGGTATCCTCGCGGACTGATCCGTTATTCCACACAGAATTCGATAGATGGCAAATCGACCCGGGTTTTGCGGCCTCGCGTTTTTGTCTATGGAATGATCCTGGTAGCGTTCATTGTGGCTTGGGGAGTAGGCGTGACCAACCGCAGCCCAATGAGCGCAGAGATATTGCGTGACCGGAATGCCCTTTATCGTCCCGCTGGCGATTTTCTTGAAAATGATTACACGCTGAAATTGATCAATAAGACAGAGAAACCCCAGACGTTTATCGTGGAAATCGTCTCGGATGTGCCGGGCATAGAGCTTCAAGAACGTTCAAGGCAACCCATCACCGCTAATCCGCAACAAATTCTTTCATTGCCGTTGACAGTGGTCGCGCCAGCAGATATCAGAGGGCGTCACAAGATCGCTTTTGTGGTCCGCAATGCTGATGGCAGTGTTGAAAAGACCGTGGATAGTAGCTTTTTCGGACCATTACAATGAATCAACCGCATGTACCGCTTTGGCGAATATCTGCCATATGGCTGATGATTGGACTTCCAT
Organism: Lysobacteraceae bacterium; assembly: GCA_031285265.1. Lineage (GTDB taxonomy): Bacteria > Pseudomonadota > Gammaproteobacteria > Xanthomonadales > Xanthomonadaceae > JAITWM01. Next base: position 2,223 of record JAITWM010000123.1, on the reverse strand, counting down.
TGGCTTCGATATTTGCAGGTGTCGGGTTGCTGATAACCGCTATCAGAGCAGGGGGAGCCGATGTAGTCACTGATGAGGTGACTCGTGTATCGCAAATCCAAACGACGGATCTTGGGCCGGATATGTTGGCTCGTCAGCTAAACTTGAGTTTTGTCATCCGAGTCGTCGATGGAGCGATCACCGTTTTCCCGGTCAGTGGTGAAGTACAGCGCGACGTCCCGTTAAAGCTGTCGCTGATCCACCCTATTTCGGCAAAAGAGGATCTTTATGTTGAATTGTTGCCGAATGATCTGGGTTGGGAGATAAAGGAAGAGATCCCTACCAATCATGATTGGAATCTGCAATTGACGCCGGTCGATGGAACATGGCGTTTGCACGGACGCTTGGAAAGAGGTCAGCACGCTACGCGCTTGGCTCCTCTGATTGGGCCCTGAGGCGGATGTAGTGGCTGCTTCCGATGGTGCCGGAAGTGGTTGTTACCACTGCGGCTCGGTGCTTCCTGCAGACCATGTTTACGCAACATTAGAATCGCACCGCCGTGCTTTTTGCTGTGATGGTTGTGCCGCCGCAGCTGAATGGATCATTCATGCCGATCTTGGAAACTATTATCAGTTGCGCAGTGAGGCTGCCGCCCGGGTAGGTGTCGAGCCCATAGATCTGGCGATTTGGGACCGTCCGGAAATACTGCAAGAACATGCACACCCGATAGAAGGCGGTTTCGAAATCACGTTGCTGACCGATGGCATGCGTTGCGCCGCCTGTGCTTGGCTGATCGGCCGGGCAATATCCCGCGAGACGGGTGTGCTCAATATCGTCGCCAATGCAGTTACGGGACGTATCCGTATCGCCTGGGATGACAAACGAACTTCGTTGTCTCAAGTGTTGTTTACATTGGTGAAGCTGGGATACCGCCCCTATCTGGCAACGGGCGAAGCACGCGAGCGCGAACGACGCTCGGAAAGTCGGCGCTGGATGCTGCGATTGGGGATCGCAGCGCTGGGAACGATGCAGGCCATGATGCTGACAGAGTCCCTGTATCTGGATTTCAACAATGAAATGCCGACCGCTACGCGCGATTTTTTCCGATGGATCACTTTTATCGTGGCGACGCCTGTGGTGTTCTATTCAGGGTGGCCGTTCTTGTCCGGGTTCTTTCGGGAGTTGAGACAACGGCACCTGGGGATGGATACGCTGATCGCAAGCTCCACGCTGTTGGCTTATTTCGCCAGTCTGTACGAGACTGTGCGCGGCGGTACTCACGTCTGGTACGACGCTGCGGTCATGTTCGTTTTTTTCCTGTTGACGGCCCGGATGCTGGAGCAACGTGCTCGCAATACGGCGACTGCGCAGGTGGATGCGCTGGCGCGGGCTCGGCCTGCGTTCGCTATCCGGGAATTGGTAAGCGGGGAAAGAGAGACGGTTCCATTGAGCTTGCTTGGCGTTGGCGATATCGTCTGTATTCCCGTTGGGGACAATGTGCCGGCGGACGGGCGATTGCTTGATGGCGAAGCAATATTTGAAGAAGCGTTATTGACGGGCGAGTCGCATCCGATACGGAAAACCACCGGTGCGCAAGTTTATGCCGGAGCAGTTTGCCGCGAGCGGCCGGCACGAATTCAGGTAACAGATATCGGCAGTACGACGCGGTTATCCCAACTGACTCGCCTGGTCGATCAAGCGCAGTCGCATCGTCCCCGGATAGCTCGCGTGGTCGACAAGATAGGGAGCCGGTTCGTCGTCTCGTTGGCGATGGCTGCGATATTGGTCTTCTGGTTCTGGCACGCCTATATGCCTGAACGGGCAATTGAAGTGACGCTGTCGTTGCTCATTATCAGTTGCCCCTGTGCGTTATCGTTGTCCGTACCTGCTGCTCTTACCGCCGCACATGGCACATTGGCGAAATTAGGGGTATTGGCTACGCGTCCCAATGCATTGGATACGCTGTCGAAGGCAACGGATATCGTGTTCGATAAAACTGGAACGCTCAGTAATGCGCGGCCGGTGCTGGATGAGGTTCAGATTGTTTCCGAACTGGATCAAAAGACGGTCCTTGCGATTGCCGCTGCATTGGAGCGGGATAGCGGACATCCCATCGCGATGGCCTTTGCGGATATTCCAAGCGATTTTTCGGCTGAAAACGTAGAGGTCGTTACAGGGCAAGGTATACAAGGAATAGTGGCAGGCCGATGCTGGCGGCTGGGGCAGGCCCGCTTTGCGGCGGGT
>JAITWM010000056.1 GCA_031285265.1 Lysobacteraceae bacterium | reverse complement strand
AAACGCTCCGCGCCAATCTTCGTCAGCGCCGCCGTCAGCGTCGTCTTGCCATGGTCTACGTGACCAATCGTGCCCACGTTCACGTGGGGCTTGGTGCGCTCAAACTTACCCTTGGACATAGTTATCTACCTTCGGTATCCCAATGCTTTTAATATTCCAGAACCGGCTCGCAGCCTGGTTCAGTTCTTTTTGATGATCGCTTCCGCAACATTCGGCGGCGCATCTGCGTAATGATCAAATTCCATCGTGAATGTTGCTCGCCCTTGCGTCATGGACCGTAGCGAAGTGGCGTAGCCGAACATTTCGCCCAATGGCACCATCGCATTGATAACTTTGCCGGACGGACTATCATCCTGTCCCTGCAAAATACCACGCCGACGGCTGACATCGCCCATCACATCACCCAGATAGTCTTCCGGAGTCACGATTTCGACTTTCATCATCGGCTCCAACAACACGGGATTAGCCTTGTTAAATCCCTCTTTAAACCCTATGGAGCCGGCAATTTTAAACGCCATTTCCGAGGAGTCGACATCGTGATATGAACCGTCGATCAACCGCACCTTCAAATCGACAATGGGATAGCCGGCCATAACGCCATTGGCCATCGCCTCCTGAATACCTTTATCGACTGCCGGGATATATTCTTTTGGTATTACGCCGCCAACAATCGCATTTTCGAAAACATAGCCAGCGCCTCGCTCCTGCGGCTCGATTTCCAGCACGACATGGCCGTATTGCCCCTTGCCGCCGGACTGCCGTACGAATTTACCTTCCTGCTTGACTGTCTTACGTATGGTTTCGCGATAAGCAACCTGCGGTTTTCCGACGTTGGCATCGACACTGAACTCACGTTTCATACGGTCGACGATGATCTCAAGATGCAGCTCACCCATGCCCGATATGATGGTCTGGCCGGATTCTTCATCCGTCCGCACACGGAATGACGGATCTTCCTGCGCCAAACGCCCCAATGCAATACCCATTTTTTCCTGATCGCTTTTGGTCTTCGGCTCAACCGCCATCGAAATCACCGGCTCGGGGAACGTCATGCGTTCCAGAGTAATGATCTTATCTTGTGCGCACAGCGTATCGCCCGTACTGACATCCTTCAGTCCCACGGCCGCCGCAATGTCGCCGGCCCGCACTTCCTTGATTTCGTCACGCTGATTGGCATGCATCTGCAAAATACGGCCAATGCGCTCTTTTCTGCTTTTGATCGGGTTGTAGACCTGATCACCTGAATTAAGCACACCGGAGTACACTCTGAAGAATGTCAGCGATCCGACATACGGGTCAGTCATGATCTTGAATGCCAACGCGGAGAATGCTTCTTCATCCGACGATTTACGGCTTACTTCCTGTTCTTTTTCATCAACACCCTGAACCGGCGGACGATCCACTGGCGACGGCAACAGATGCACCACGGCATCAAGCATTGCCTGAACACCCTTGTTTTTGAATGCAGTACCGCAAAAAACAGGAACAATCTCGGTCTTGATGGTCCGCTCACGAATGCCGGCGATAACGTCCTCTTCGGACAGGTCGCCATCATTCAGATATTTATCCATCAACGCCTCATTGGCCTCGGCGGCAGCTTCGACCATGTAGTTTCTTGCAGTCTCGACCTTTTCCTTCAGGTTGGCCGGGATATCGCGATACTCGAACTTCGTGCCCTGAGATGCGCTATCCCAATGAATGGCTTTCATCTTGATCAGATCGACCACGCCTTCGAAGCTGTCCTCGGCACCGATCGGCACCTGCATCGGCACCGCATAGGCGCCAAGGCGCGAGCGCAATTGTTCGACAACTTTGTCGAAATTAGCTCCCGTACGGTCCATTTTGTTGACGAAAGCCATCCGCGGCACGGAATATTTATTGGCTTGACGCCAGACCGTCTCCGATTGAGGCTGCACGCCACCAACGGCGCACAGTACGAAGACCGCCCCATCAAGCACGCGTAAAGAACGTTCTACCTCGATCGTGAAATCGACGTGCCCCGGAGTATCGATGACATTGAAACGATACTGCTCCATGGAATGGTCCATGCCATTCCAAAATGCAGTCGTGGCCGCAGAGGTGATAGTGATGCCACGCTCCTGCTCCTGCTCCATCCAGTCCATCGTCGCGGCACCTTCATGCACTTCGCCGAGCTTATGGTTGACGCCGGTATAGAACAGGATACGTTCGCTCGTAGTCGTCTTACCGGCATCGATATGCGCCATGATGCCGAAATTGCGATAACGTTCGATAGGAGTGGTGCGCGCCACGGGAAATCCCTCTTTCTTTATGTCTTATAGGAAGACGGAATACCGCCTTGCGGCGGCTTCTCAGTCAGAAATGCAATCGAATCGCACTCCGACATCTAATACTCAGTCTCCCCCTGCGAAAACACCCAGGGGGAAGACAAGTCATCACCAACGATAGTGAGCGAATGCCTTGTTGGCTTCCGCCATGCGATGGGTCTCTTCACGCTTCTTGATCGCGCCGCCACGATTTTCGGATGCGTCCAACAACTCTGCCGCCAATTTACGCGGCATGCCATTCTCACCACGTTTGCGCGCCGAGTCGATCAACCAACGCATCGCCAACGCCATGCGTCGCGAAGCACGCACTTCAACTGGCACCTGATAAGTGGCGCCGCCGACCCGACGGGACTTGACTTCCACCGTAGGAGACACGTTATCCAGCGCCTTCTGCACCAGATCAATAGAGTTACCGTTTTTCTCGCCGATAACGTCCATGGCACCATAGACGATCTTTTCAGCGACTGATTTCTTTCCGCTTTTCATGACCATATTGATGAAGCGGGCGATAGTTTCGCTGCCATGCTTCGGGTCAGGCAGAACGGCACGCTGCGGAGTAGAGCCTTTACGCGACATGATGCTTTTCCTCGTTAACTCTTCGGACGCTTAGCGCCATATTTGGAACGCGCCTGACGACGCTTGGCTACACCCGCTGCATCCAGCGAGCCACGAACGGTGTGATAGCGGACGCCTGGCAAATCTTTCACACGACCGCCACGAATCAGGACAACCGAGTGTTCCTGCAGATTATGACCTTCACCGCCGATATACGAGATGATCTCGTAACCGTTGGTCAGGCGAACCTTCGCAACCTTGCGTAAAGCCGAATTCGGCTTTTTGGGAGTGGTGGTATACACGCGCGTGCAAACGCCACGGCGCTGCGGGCACTTCTCCAGTGCCGGCGATGTGCTTTTGTAAGTGGCTGCCTGCCGCGGCTTGCGGACCAGCTGGTTGATCGTCGCCATTCTAATGAATTCTTCTACATTGGTGGCCATCTCGGCCGATGCGTGAAAACGACGGCAGGCCGCTTATATCGGCCTGCCGAGACAGGTAAGTATAGCTGGCTGGAAAAATGTACGTCAACCAACCTGACAGATCGGACTTTAGCGTTTCTGGTGCGACCTGGATCCCGGTGGTTATTGCTCAAGAATCTGCATACCACCGAGCCGTTCGAAATCTCAACTCCCCTTTCCCGGCAACCTTTCCGGAAAAGGGGGGGAATACAACAACCTTACTCGCCGGAAGCTTCCGCCGATAAGCCCATGACTTCATCCACAGCTACTACGGGCTCGGTACCTGAGCCGGATAATGTATTCATCTCCGACTCCGTCAGCCCGGAAGCATGGCGACGGCGCTGACTGTGATACGCCAAGCCGGTACCCGCCGGAATCAAGCGTCCGACGATGACGTTTTCCTTCAACCCGCGCAGTCCATCCTGAGTCCCACGAACCGCCGCTTCGGTCAGGACACGAGTGGTTTCCTGGAACGACGCCGCAGAAATGAACGATTCGGTCGCAAGCGATGCCTTGGTAATGCCCAACAGAACCGGATCGAATTTGGTCAATATCTCGTTGCGTGCCGCCAAACGCGCATTCTCTTCGATCACGCGCTGCCGTTCGACCTGTTCGCCATTCAAGAATTTGCTATCGCCCTGATCGGTGATTTCGACCTTGCGAAGCATCTGCCGTGTGATGACTTCGATATGTTTGTCGTTGATCTTCACGCCCTGCAAACGGTAAACGTCCTGAATTTCCTTTACAAGGTACGCGGCCAACGGTTCGATTCCGAGCAGACGCAAGATGTCCTGCGGGCTGGGCTCACCGTCAACGACCGTTTCGCCTTTGGCCACATGCTCACCCTCGAACACGATGATCTGTCGATATTTCGGAATCAACTCTTCATGCTCGTTGCCATCCGGGTCCTTGATGATCAGCCGCTGCTTGCCCTTGGTGTCCTTGCCGAAGCTGACTACGCCGGAATACTCGGCAAGAATCGCCGGGTCTTTCGGTTTGCGCGCTTCGAACAAATCCGCTACGCGCGGCAGACCGCCGGTGATATCACGGGTCTTCGACGCTTCCTGCGGAATCTTGGCGACTACGTCGCCCACACCAACCGATGCACCATCCTGCAAGTTCACCACCGAACGCGGCGGCAACAGATATTGCGCGGGAAGGTCGGTTCCGGGGATATTCAGATCATTGCCGTTCTTATCCACGATCCGCACCAGCGGGCGCAGATCCTTGCCCTGTCCGCCGCGCCGTTTGGGGTCGGTGATCTCCTGCGAAGCCAACCCCGTATGTTCATCGGTCTTCTCGATCACGGTAACGCCATCGACGAAGTCAACGAAACGAATGAATCCGGCCACTTCGGAAACGATAGGGTGGTTGTGCGGATCCCAGTTGGCCACAGACTGACCTGCTTTGATCTCGTCGCCATCCTTGACGGTGATGGTGGCGCCATAAGGCAACTTATAGCGTTCGCGCTCACGACCATGTGTATCGAGCACGGAAATTTCGCCCGACCGGGAAACCGCGACCAAACTGCCACTGGTGTGGCTGACCGTTTTGAGGTTATTGAATTTGACCGATCCCGTCGTCTTGACCGTGATGTTATCGATCGCCGCCGCTCGCGACGCCGCACCGCCGATGTGGAAGGTGCGCATCGTCAGCTGCGTGCCCGGCTCGCCGATCGACTGGGCGGCGATAACACCGACGGCTTCGCCGATGTTGACCAGGTGTCCACGCGCCAAATCACGTCCGTAGCACATTGCGCAAACGCCGAACGACGATTCGCAAGTAATCGTGGAACGCACTTTCACCGACTGCACACCGGCGTCTTCCAACTTTTGTACCCAGGCTTCATCCAACAGCGTATTGCGGACAACGATCGGGTCTTCGTCATTACCCGGGAGGAACACATCCTCGGTGACGACACGGCCCAGTACGCGCTCGCGCAACGGTTCGACCACATCGCCCCCTTCGACGATCGGAATCATGGTCAAACCATAATGGGTTCCGCAGTCGGTCTCGGTCACCACGACATCCTGTGCCACATCGACCAAACGGCGTGTCAAATAACCCGAGTTGGCGGTCTTCAATGCCGTATCGGCCAACCCTTTACGGGCGCCGTGGGTGGAGTTGAAGTACTCCTGTACGTCCAGGCCTTCCCGGAAATTGGCTTTGATCGGCGTTTCGATGATCGAGCCGTCCGGACGCGCCATCAATCCGCGCATGCCCGCCAACTGGCGAATCTGCGCCTGCGATCCGCGCGCCCCGGAGTCGGCCATGATGTACAGCGAGTTCATTGACTTCTGGTCGATGAGCTCTCCTTTGGCATTTTCGACCTTCTCGGTGCCGATCGCTTCCATCATCGCCTTGGCGATGCGCTCGTTGGTCCTCGACCAGATGTCGACCACCTTGTTGTACCGTTCGCCGGCAGTAACCAAACCGCCTTGATACTGTTCCTGAATTTCCAGCACTTCTTCTTCGGCTTCATGCAAAATGCCTTTCTTCTCGGCCGGAATCAACATGTCGTCGATACCGATCGAAACCCCGGCGCGCGTCGCGTAAGCGAATCCGGTATACATCAGCCGGTCGGCAAATACCACGGTATCCTTCAAGCCCAAACGTCGATAGCATGAGTTGATCAGTCGACTGATCGCTTTCTTGTTCAACTCCGTATTGACCAGAGCGAACGGCAGGCCCTCAGGCAGGATTTCGGCCAGCAATGCGCGACCGATCGTAGTGTCCACGACCGAGCTTTTCTTTTGCTTGACTCCGTCCTCGTCGGCTACTGTCTCGGTGATGCGTACCTTGACCTTGGCGTGCAATCCGGCGACGCGATTGTCGTAAGCTCGTCTGGCTTCAGCGACATTGGCAAATGCCATGCCTTCGCCTTTCTTGTTTTCTAACGCACGGGTCATGTAGTACAACCCCAGCACCACGTCCTGTGACGGGACGATGATCGGCTCGCCGTTGGCCGGCGACAGGATGTTGTTCGAAGACATCATCAGTGCGCGCGCTTCCAATTGCGCTTCCAGCGACAACGGCACGTGCACAGCCATCTGATCGCCGTCGAAGTCGGCATTGAATGCAGTGCAAACCAACGGGTGCAACTGAATCGCCTTGCCCTCGATCAATACCGGTTCAAATGCCTGAATACCCAATCGGTGCAGCGTCGGTGCGCGGTTCAACAGTACGGGATGCTCGCGGATCACTTCTTCCAGGATGTCCCAGACCTGCGCTTCTTCGCGCTCGACCAACTTCTTGGCAGCTTTGATCGTCGTTGCCAGACCACGGCGTTGCAGCTTGGCGAAAACGAATGGCTTGAACAGTTCCAGCGCCATTTTCTTCGGCAATCCACATTCATGCAGACGCAGGGTCGGCCCGACCACGATAACCGACCGGCCGGAGTAATCGACACGTTTTCCGAGCAAATTCTGACGGAACCGTCCTTGCTTACCCTTGATCATATCGGCCAGAGACTTCAATGGCCGCTTATTGGTACCGGTAATGGCACGGCCACGACGGCCGTTATCCATCAGCGCATCAACCGATTCCTGCAGCATGCGCTTCTCGTTGCGGACGATGATGTCCGGCGCGTTGAGTTCGAGCAGACGACGCAAACGATTGTTACGGTTGATGACACGGCGGTACAAGTCATTCAAATCGGACGTCGCGAAACGCCCGCCATCCAGCGGCACCAATGGCCGCAGGTCCGGGGGCAGAACCGGCAAGACGGTCATGATCATCCATTCCGGACGATTGCCAGATTCGATGAAAGCTTCCACCAATTTGATGCGCTTGGTCAGACGCTTGAGTTTGGTCTCCGTGCCGGTGCTGGAGATTTCCTCGCGTAAATGCGCCACTTCCGCTTGCAGATCGATCGTGCGCAACAGCTCATAAATCGCTTCGGCGCCCATTGCCGCATCGAAATCGTCGCCATGCTCCTGCCGCGCTTGCAGATATTGCTCTTCGGTCAGTAACTGTCGGCGTTCCAGCGGAGTCAGACCTGGCTCGGTGATGACGTAGGCTTCGAAATACAGCACGCGCTCGATGTCACGCAGCGTCATATCCAGCATCAGGCCAATGCGCGACGGCAGCGACTTCAGGAACCAGATATGCGCGACCGGCGATGCCAGATCGATATGTCCCATGCGTTCACGACGCACCTTGGCCAGGGTAACTTCGGTACCGCACTTTTCACAGACGACACCACGATGCTTCATGCGCTTGTACTTGCCGCACAAGCATTCGTAATCCTTCACCGGACCAAAGATCGCGGCACAGAACAGACCATCACGCTCAGGCTTGAACGTACGATAGTTGATGGTTTCCGGTTTCTTCACTTCGCCATAGGACCAGGAGTGAATCAAATCCGGTGATGCCAATCCGATCCGAATCGCATCAAAGTCCGGAAGCTGGCGCTGCTGGTTGAAGAGGTTAAGCAGGTCTTTCATTTCTTTTCTCCATCAGGAGGAATTCTTGGGTCGATACGGTCATGAAACTCGTGCCGGACCCGGGACGATCGGCGATACCCGTCGGTATCCCCGTCCCGGTCCGGCCGAAGTGTCCTACTCGTTCTCCAGTTCCATGTTGATCGCCAACGAACGGATTTCTTTCACCAGCACATTGAACGACTCCGGCATGCCGGCGACCATTTCGTGATCGCCATCGACGATGTTCTTGTACATCTGGTTGCGGCCCTGTACGTCGTCGGATTTCACCGTCAGCATTTCCTGCAGTGTGTAAGCGGCGCCATAGGCTTCCAACGCCCAGACCTCCATCTCACCGAAACGCTGACCGCCGAATTGCGCCTTACCGCCCAACGGCTGCTGCGTCACCAACGAATACGGACCCGTCGAACGTGCATGCATCTTGTCGTCGACCAGATGATTCAACTTCAACATATGCATGTAACCCACCGTGACCGGTCGTTCGAATGCCTCACCGGTACGTCCGTCATACAGCATGGTCTGACCGTCGGTCGGCAATTCGGCCAATTCCAGCATCGACTTGATTTCGGCTTCGCTGGCACCATCGAACACTGGCGTCGCCATCGGAACACCATCGGTCAGATTTTTCGCCAGCGTCAACAACTCCTGATCGCTGAACTGGGTCAGATCGACGCGATCGCCATGCATCAGTTTCTTGTCGTGGTTGTAGATCTTATCGAGGAATTCACGCAGATCGGCGATCTTCGCTTGAGAGTCGAGCATGTGCTGGATTTTCTTACCGAGCCCTTTGGCGGCCCAACCCAGATGCACCTCCAATACCTGGCCGATATTCATGCGCGATGGCACGCCCAAAGGATTCAACACGATATCGACCGGGGAACCATCGGCCATATACGGCATATCTTCGACCGGTACGATGTTCGACACCACACCCTTATTGCCATGGCGTCCGGCCATCTTGTCGCCAGGTTGAATCCGGCGTTTCACCGCCAAAAACACCTTGACCATTTTCAGCACGCCCGGAGCGAGGTCATCACCTTGGGTGATCTTGGCACGCTTGTCAGCGAACCGGCCTTCAAACTCTTTCTCGTGGACTTGGATCTGCTTCTGCGCACGTTCGATCGCATCGGCGGCATCCTCGTCTTTCATTCGCAAAGAGAACCAATCGGATTTCTTCAACTCATCCAAATAGGCATCCGTCAACGTGTCGCCTTTTTTCAAGTTGGGTCCGCCATTGACCACTTTGCCGACAATCTGGCCACGCAGACGCGCATAGATCGCCGCTTCCAGGATCCGGAACTGATCGTCGAAGTCCTTCTTGACACGCTTGATCTCGTTTTCCTCGATCTGACGTGCGCGTTTATCTTTCTCGATGCCGTCCCGCGTGAAAACCTGCACGTCGATGACCGTCCCGTCCATACCGGGCGGCACGCGCAGCGAACTGTCCTTCACGTCGGAAGCTTTCTCGCCGAAGATCGCACGCAGCAGTTTTTCTTCCGGCGTCAGCTGACTCTCGCCTTTCGGTGTCACCTTGCCGACCAGGATGTCGCCTGCACGCACTTCGGCACCGATATAGACCACGCCGGATTCATCAAGACGGTTGAGCGCATGTTCGGACACATTCGGAATATCGGCCGAGATCTCTTCCGCTCCCAGTTTGGTATCGCGTGCGACGCAGGTCAGTTCTTCGATATGGATCGTGGTGTAACGATCTTCCTTCACCACGCGCTCGGATAACAGGATCGAGTCTTCGAAGTTGTAGCCGTTCCACGGCATGAACGCGATCAGCATGTTCTGTCCCAAGGCCAGCTCACCGATATCGGTGGATGATCCGTCAGCCAATACGTCGCCGCGTGCTACCACATCGCCGACATGCACCAATGGACGCTGGTTGATGCAAGTATTCTGATTCGAGCGGGTGTATTTGGTCAGCGTATAGATGTCCACGCCGGCATCGTGCTCACCAGAGATTTCCTCCTCATTGACCTTGACCACGATACGTCCGGCATCGACTTGATCGATTACACCGCCGCGCAACGCCATCACCGTCACACCGGAGTCGCGCGATACCGCACGCTCGATACCGGTACCGACCAGCGGTTTTTCCGCACGCAGTGTCGGCACTGCCTGCCGCTGCATGTTCGCGCCCATCAGCGCGCGGTTGGCATCATCGTGTTCCAGGAACGGGACCAACGCCGCAGCGACCGACACGGTCTGCATCGGCGAAACGTCCATGAAGTCGATTTCGCTCGGCGGTTTCAACAAGGATTCGCCTTGATAACGGCAGGGAACGAATTGTTCGGTCAGACGACCCTCGGCATCGTGTACCGCGCTGACCTGAGCGATGACGTACTCGTTCTCTTCGATCGCCGACAGATATTCAATATCCTCGGTCATCTTGCCATCGACGACACGCCGATACGGCGTTTCCAGAAAACCATATTGATTGGTGCGGGCGAATACGGCCAGCGAATTGATCAGGCCGATGTTCGGACCTTCCGGCGTTTCGATCGTGCAAACCCGGCCGTAATGCGTCGGATGTACGTCACGCACTTCGAAGCCGGCGCGTTCGCGAGTCAGGCCGCCGGGTCCCAATGCAGAAACGCGGCGTTTATGGGTGACTTCCGACAGCGGATTGTTCTGGTCCATGAACTGTGACAATTGCGATGAACCAAAAAATTCCTTGATCGCTGCGGCGACCGGCTTGGCATTGATCAATTCCTGCGGCGTCAGGCCTTCGGATTCGGCCATCGACAACCGCTCCTTGACCGCACGTTCGACCCGGACCAGACCGACGCGGAATACGTTCTCGGCCATTTCGCCGACCGAACGAACGCGACGGTTGCCCAGGTGATCGATGTCATCGACCTGTCCGCGGCCATTGCGAATCTCCGTCAGGACGCGCAACACTTCCAGAATATCGGAACTATCGCCCCGGTCTTCCACTAAACGCTTGGACGCTTCATCGTTGCGCTCGGAAAAGAATTTGTGGTCGTACAACACCGATGGTCCTACCACTTCCTTGCGACCGACACGGCGGTTGAATTTCATCCTGCCCACACCGGACAAGTCGTATCGCTCGAAGGTGAAGAACAAGTTGTAGAACAGATTCTGTGCCGCATCCTTGGTCGGCGGTTCACCGGGACGCATCATCCGATAAATTTCGACCAGCGCTTCGAGCTGAGTCCGGGTCGGATCGACACGCAAGGTATTCGATAGGTACGGACCGCGATCGAGATCATTGATCCATAGCGTGCCGACGCTCTGTATGCCGGCTTTGCGGAGCGTCGCCAATTGCTCTTCATTGATCTCATCGTTGGCGCTGGCCAGCAATTCTCCGGTTGCCGTATCGACGATATCATGCGCAAGAATACGTCCCAGCAAGTATTCGTCCGGCACCGACAACCCGGCAATCCCGGATTGTTCCAGTTGCCGGATATGACGCGCGGTAATACGCTTGCCCGCCTCCACGATCACCTTGTCGCCATCGGCAAGATCGAAATTCAGCGTTTCGCCACGCAGACGTTCCGCCACCAATTCGAGCTGAACGCCTTCGTTTGGATCGATGTGGAACGTGTTGATCTCGAAGAACGCGCGCAGCATTTCCTCATTGTTGTAGCCCAATGCACGCAGCAGAATCGTCACCGGCAGTTTACGGCGGCGGTCGATACGGGTATACAGCGCATCCTTCGGATCGAATTCGAAATCCAGCCACGAGCCGCGGTAAGGAATGATCCGCGCGCTATACAGCAGCTTGCCCGAGCTATGCGTCTTGCCACGGTCATGATCGAAGAACACACCGGGAGAACGATGCAGCTGCGAGACGATGACGCGCTCGGTACCGTTGACGATGAAGGTGCCGTTTTCGGTCATCAGCGGAATCTCGCCGAGATAGACCTCCTGCTCCTTCACATACTTGATCGCTTTAGTGGAGGATTCACGGTCATAGATCACCAGACGTACCGTCACACGCAGCGGCGCGCCATAGCTCAATCCCCGATTGCGGCATTCGCGCTCGTCGAACACCGGATCGCCCAGTTTGTAATTGACGTATTCCAAAGCGGCATTGCCGCTGAAACTGGAAATCGGAAACACCGACTTCAACGCGGCATGCAATCCGTAATCGCGGCGCTGGCTCGGCTCGACGTCAGCCTGCAGGAATTCCCGATAGGAATCGACCTGAATGGCGAGCAGATAGGGGACTTCCAGAATGGACTGATGCTTGCCGAAATCCTTGCGGACCCGCTTCTTTTCGGTAAACGAATACGACGTCATGGGACTACCACCTTTGGTATGGCGAGCCGTGCGTCCACGGCTCTGAGGAAACATTTGAAGCTGTCAATTGGAAGTCGCTGGTATTGCCGGCACCAGCACGCCCTTCTCCCGCTACTTCCAATTGCCAACTCCGCGGTGTACTACCAAACTCACTTCATCCATGAGCACTTGCTCCAGGAACGACCAAAGGCCGGGAGCTTTCACTCCCAGCCTTGGGGCATCGCCAGAATGAGCCGGCGATGCAAAGTACCAATTACTTGAGCTCGACGGAGGCACCGGCCGCTTCGAGATCTTTCTTGAACTTCTCGGCCTCATCCTTCGATACGCTTTCCTTGACATCCTTCGGTGCGCCTTCGACCAGATCCTTGGCTTCCTTCAAGCCC
>JAITWM010000036.1 GCA_031285265.1 Lysobacteraceae bacterium | reverse complement strand
ACGACGCTCTTCCGATCTGCCGGACCACTTCAAACATACCAATGGACACGTCGACCGCCGGATACGGATGGCAATGAACGGGGACGGAAACAAACAAACGTCCATCATCGGACCCATACGGCACCCGCAAAAATCCGGCGTCGCCTCGCACTCCGACGGCCATAGCCAACCGCATCAATTTTCACCAGTCTTGCCAGCCTTTGTTCCACTTCTGTAGAGCAGCCAACCGACCAGCGCCAATGCCAGCAGACCGGCCCATTTCCCAAGATTCCACTCATTCCAGAGCAGCCATTTCCCCGAAATCGCCAACACATCGGCACGCTCGGCGAGCACGATCGGAATTGCAATGCCGATACCCATCAACGCCTCGCCCGTGATCAGCCCGGCGGCGAATAAGGTGCCGGGACGATGAATGCGGTCGCGCGCTTCTTCAACGTCTCCGATTTTGTGTTTGCGCTCGACCAGATGCGCGATCAGACCTCCAAGGAAAATCGGCACCATCAATTCCAGCGGCAAATAGATGCCGATCGCGGCCGCCAGCACGGGAACGCGAAACTTCGCTCCGCGCGACTTCAACCATTCATCAAACGCGATGACCGCCGCTCCGATCACAGCGCCCATGCCGATCATCGTCCACGGCAGGTGGCCGCCAAACAGTCCCTTCGCTACCGATGCCATCAGCATCGCCTGCGGCGCCGACAAGGGATTCGGATGCGCCTCCGTCGGTGCGCCGATCCCGTAGGCATGCGCCAGCAGATTCAGTACCGGCGCCATGATCAGCGCGCAGGAAAACGCGCCGATCGCCAGCATCAACTGCTGTTTCCAGGGAGTAGCGCCCACGAGATAGCCCGCTTTCAGATCCTGCAGATTGTCGCCCCCGACCGCGGCGGCGCAACAGACCACCGCACCGATCATGATCGCCGCCACGGCGCCGACTTGCGAATCACGGCCCAGCAACATGACCAACACGACCGACGCAAACAGAATCGTCGAAATCGTGATGCCGGAGACCGGATTGTTCGACGAACCGATCAAGCCGGCCAGATAAGCCGAGACCGAAACGAACAGAAAACCGGCAACGATCATGATGACCGTCATCGGGATACTGACATGCCACTGTCCGACGATCGCCTGATACAACCCCAGCAAAGGCAGCACGAACAATACCAGCGAAACCAGCATCCATTTCATCGGCAGATCGCGATCGGTCTCCGCAACCACGGCGGCATTGCCTTTCCTGGCGGCGACCCACCCGCTTTTGATTCCCGAAACCAATGACTTCCGCAACGAAAACAGCGTCCAGACACCGCCGATCAGCATCGCGCCGACGCCCAGATAACGAATCTTCGAGGACCAGATCGCAAAAGCCGTATCGGCCGCGCTCGCTCCGGCCACTTTGGCCGTCAGCTCCGGATCGCCGGCGAGCCAAAATACATCGTACAAAGGAATAGCGATGTTCCAGGACAAGATGCTGCCCGAAACCACGACGATACCGACGTTCAGACCGACGATATAACCCACCCCGAGCAATGCCGGCGACAGATTGGTACCGATGTATCCCAGATATTTCCCGAAAAATCCCGCACCGGCGGCACTGTCGGTCACGACCCGCAATCCGCTTTCGGCCGCCAATTTGACCACAGCACCGATGACGCCGGCCAACGCCAGGATTTTCAACCCCGGCCCAGGGCTCTCGCCCGCTTTCAGTACCTCCGCCGCCGCCTTGCCCTCGGGAAACGGCAAGGGATCCTCGACGATCATCGAGCGCCGCAACGGCACCGAGAACAATACCCCGAGCAAACCGCCCAAACCGGCAATCGCCAACACCCAGGAATACCGGAAATCCTGCCAATAACCGAGGATGACCAATGCCGGCAACGTAAAAATGACACCGGCAGCGATCGATGATCCGGCCGAGGCGCCGGTCTGGACGATGTTGTTTTCCAGAATCGAACCGCCACCGAGCAATCGCAACACGCCCATCGAAACCACCGCCGCCGGAATCGCCGTCGCAATGGTCAAGCCTGCAAACAAGCCCAGATAGGCATTGGCCGCCGACAGCACCACTGCCAGCACGATCGCGAGCACCACCGCGCGGAAGGTCAATTGCCGCGTCACTGGTTTATTCATACGGACTCCGGACCGTTTGGAGAGAACCGACAGAACTTATCGGTAAGCCGGCGACAAGTCCAGTTATGCCCCGGCTTATCCGGCAAAGACTTTCTTTGAAACTCCTGTCCGCGCCGTATTCATCGCTAACGCGGCAGGCGACCACAACCACGACCACGCCCTCGTGGCAATGATTCAAGGATCGTCACTCGCTTTCTCGATCTCTCCCTCAATCATGAGGTCGCTGCCGAAGAGGAATATGTCGCAGGAGGAGCAAACTGCAATGAAGATGCTTTGTCCAAGCACAAATTGCACCGCCAGCTCACTTTCACCTAATTGAAAAAGAACCGCCCATGCTCATGATCTCGGGTACGAGGTCACCATCATCAGCGATGCGGCTCCGGCATTTACTGCCGAACAGCAGGACTACGGGCTCACACATGTCGTTCACCACTTTGGAAGCAGCACGACCACCGAGGAATTGATCCGGCAGCTAAAATATTCTGCCGATTGATCCCTTGATAGCC
>JAITWM010000192.1 GCA_031285265.1 Lysobacteraceae bacterium | reverse complement strand
GCCATGGCTCGTAGATGACTCTGTGGGGATTGTCACGAGGGTAACTCATGCGGAAACCATGATCGGCTGCATGGAGCGTGAGCCATGCGAACGCTTCAGTATTTTCAAACGATTCTTCGATGGGAGGTTGCCCAGGGGTGGAAAGATCCAGTGCGTTACCGCTGTGGTGCTCGCTATAGCCGGGCGCGGCGTTGACGTTGAGGATATGAGCGAGTGCTTGCCCGTTCGCCAACTTTCTCTTGAAGATGGCCAGTTGGTAGTCATGGCTGCGATATCCGGAAATTGCCTCCAGCATCACGTCGTCGCATGCTGCCGCATGGCGCATCCGGTTCCAAGAGTCAGATGCGCCACGCGTCAGCCATAGCGGTCTTCGATACCGATCGAACCCTGCGAAACTCAGCCATAGCGGTTCGGGAATGATGTGTAGTCCGCTGTGACGTTGGTATTCGTTTGCATCGATGCCCAGTGATCCCAGTTGTCTATGCAGGTGATGAAGGTGCGATGGGTGTGTGCCGGAATATCCGTGGGGTTGGGTCGGGCCAAATCGCATCGTCCGCAATTTCGCCAGAGCTGGGTCGACTCCCGGTTCGCGTTCCAGTGAGGGAACCAGTGGAAATACATGTGCGGAATCGTAGGTAACTGCGGCCAGGTAACGGCCATCCTGTTTGCGGCGAATACCCCAGCGCGCTTGCGATAAAGCACGGGCGTGGTGATTGTTTCGGGCTTTCAAGAGGTCGGCGGGCCAAAGTTCGACTTCGGCGAAGTTGAGCAAGAGGCGCGGTCCGGAACGCATCGGCAAACGATATCACTCGAGAGTATCAAAGTTAATTCGGGCGCCGCTTTTACGATCAGTCATCGATATTCGGTCCATTTGAAATCGGAAAGCGATGGATTGTTCCGGAATGATTGCCGTCTTGGATGATCTTTTGCAGTAGAACTATTGTCACGCAGCATCAGGATCATCGGTGCGAAAGCATTTGGTTTGGGGCGGTTATCGCCATCGAAGTAGGCCGCCGCCACGTTTTTCTCTGGATTGACCGATGATCGCGGCAGCTTTGGCGGCGCTTTTGGTTATCTTGCCCCAGTCACCATCGGCTATCCAGCGCTTGGATACCATCCAGGAGTCGCTGATGCAGGGGACGTTCTCTAGCGCCAGATAGCTCGCAGCCGTTTCCTCGGTGATACCGCCGGTGGGGCAAAGCTTGAGTTCTGGCAATATCCTACCCATTTCTTGCACTATCACCGGGCCGCCGAGTGTAGAGACCGGGAACATCTTGCAGACGCGAAATCCGCGCTCCATCAGCGTCAACAGCTCGCTGGGCGTTGCTGCGCCGGGAATGCATGGAAGCGTGATAGCGGCTAGAGTTTCCACCAAAAGCGGCTGCGTACAAGGCGTAGTGAGAAAATCGGCCCCGGCATCTGCCGCCTGCGCGATTTGTTGCTCATTCAGTATCGATCCCGCGCCGATCAACGTGTCGGGATACTCCTTTTTCAATTGCGTCAAGGCTTCCACGGCAATGGGGGTATGAAGCGTCAGCTCTATTACGGAAAGTCCGCCGGACCTCAACGCACTGACGGTTTTATGTGCTTCATCCACGCTATCGACAGTCACTATCGGCAAGATGCCTGCCGTACGAAGCAAAAGTTCTGCTTTAGCCTGGAATGGGACGATACTCATAAAATGCGAAAAGACAGGCGTGGAATCCGTAAGCGTTTGTTATATGGGGCTCCTCTACTCTATACCCGAATCGGGGTAAAAGCGATGGAGCTTATCGGTTACTCATCGTTACGACGAACGGTTTGTTACGATGAGCGGTTTGCTTGTATGGTCGTGTGTGAAGCCAGTCGTCACCCCACACGGCGGCAGACCAGCATCCGATTCGGACGCGGATGCGTGCATGATTGCCTAATTGATCCCCCTCAGCATGGCTGATGATGGCAAGTATGCCGTGTTACAGGCCGAAGAGGGCGGGCCAGCGTCACAGATGTGAACAGTAGTCACGACGGTGGCCGGTAGGTTAATAGATTAGGTATATCTGTGAAGCTGATGATGTTCGTGCTAAGCGATTGCTTTCTGCTCGATTTTGTCGACGCTATTGGGACGCAGGATGCGTTGATCCGGGGCGGTGGAAGCCGCGCCGGAGATTGAACGCGATTTCCGATTCAAGTATGGCGTCTACTATCGACCGCATAGGCCGCAGCTCCTAACAGCCCAGGCTGGGGATGCAGAATTGCCAACGACGGAATCTTGGCCATCGTCGAAGCGAAACGTCCCTTGAGTTCGAATCGCTGCCTGAATTCAGAATCACGCAGGGAATCCAACAATCGCGGCACTAATCCTCCAGTCAGGAAAACGCCGTCCCAGGCGCCCAAAGTCAACGCTAGGTCGCCTGCCAGGGTTCCGAATATGGCGCAGAAAATGTCGATCGTGCGGGTACACAAAGGGTCTTTCAACAAGGCCCGTGCAGTGATGTCGGCAGGCTCCAATCGCTCCGGGTCGAATGATGCCATTTCGCTCAATGCGCGATAGATATTGACTAACCCGGGGCCGCAGATGAGCCGTTCATTGGAGACGCGGCCGAAATGTTTGGACAAGGTTTCCAGGATTCGTATTTCCTCGGGGGTTTGTGGCGAGAATCCGGTATGTCCGCCTTCGGCCGCGAGCGGGTAGCAACGATGATCGCGGATCAATAAGCCACCCGCGCCCAAGCCGGTTCCAGGGCCGATGATCGCGTAGGTGCGTGATCGAGCCGATGGTTGGGGGTGCCATTGGATTGCGCCGATCGCCGTTACGTCCGCTGATTCGAGCAGGCGGATCGCCATTGCCTGTGCGGTGAAGTCATTGATCAGATGAAGGCGTTCGAAACGGAGTTGGGTCTGCGTGGCAGCCCGAGAAATCACCCAAGGGTGATTGGTGAGGCGGACTTCATCATCGCCCACGTGTCCGGCAACAGCGAAAACGCCCTGGGTCACGTCGGTTGCGCCATTTTCCGTCAGATAGTGTCTGGCGGCTTCGGCCAGCGATGGGAATGCCGTAGCAGCGAATTCGCGAATACTGTCGTCGATCAAGGGCTTGGCGCTGGAGAGGTCCGCCAGTGCGAACCGTGCGTTGGTGCCGCCGATATCGGCTACGAGGACGATTGAAGAAGCGGTCATGGAATCTTCCGATACTCAATGAAGACGGAATACGAACAGTGATATGTCAATCGTAGCCCGGATTCGGGAATCGGCCGTGAGCCGTGGTGTAATGCATCGGTATTGCCCATTCCAGGACGGGAGTGGCGCGGATGATAGCGCGCAGACTTTGCGGATGTGGCCCGTGCACCTTACGCGGTAGGATGCGGCCATCGGCATCGTATGCGGTGTCTGGTTCGGCTTGGTGGGTTGGGATGCTGGAAAGATCGGCGGTCAAATAATGCACGTCCTATATGCGTACGGGGCAGCGCATACTGCTCCGTTTGCATAACGAATGATTGAGAGTTGACATAATGCAGCGGCCGAAAAGTGTGCTTGCGGCGCGGACCGGGCGGTTGGTGCTCGAGAAAATCCAAATCGGCGATTGAGTCGCATATTGGCTTGGTGATCGAAGCAGATATATCGATTGGGGTCCTATTTGTCGGAGGAACGATGGCGAGTGTGCTACTGGATAACCTGCGAAAGGTGTACGACAACGGTCAAGTGGCTGTGGAAGAGGCCAGTTTCGATGTGAAGGATGGTGAGCTGGTCGTGCTGGTGGGGCCTTCGGGTTGCGGCAAGTCGACGATTCTGCGGATGATCGCGGGATTGGAGGAGATCAGTGCGGGAACACTGTATATCGGAGGCTTGCTCGTCAATGATGTAGCCCCCAGGGACCGCGATATTGCGATGGTTTTTCAGAATTATGCGCTGTATCCGCATATGACGGTTGCGGAGAACTTGGCATTCGGGCTGAAGTTGCGCGGCCATGCCAAGAGCGAGATACGAGATCGCGTTCAAGCGGCTGCCAAAACGCTGGGCTTGGAAACGATGCTGGATAAGTTGCCCAGAGCCATGTCGGGCGGTCAGCGCCAGCGCGTCGCTCTTGGCCGCGCGCTGGTGCGTAAGCCCGCGGTATTTCTGTTGGATGAGCCTTTGTCCAATCTCGATGCCAAATTGCGTCATTCGATGCGCACGGAAATCGCGCGTTTGCATCGCGATCTGAACGCGACGATGATTTATGTGACGCACGATCAAGTCGAAGCAATGACGCTGGGGCAGCGCATTGTCGTGCTCAAGGATGGACACATACAGCAAATCGATGTACCGATGGCGCTATACGAGCGTCCGGTCAATTTGTTCGTCGCCTGTTTTTTGGGCAGCCCCGCCATGAATATGTTCCGAGGCCGTTTGGAACGGCAAGACGGGTTAGTGTTGATGATGGCTCCATCTTTGCCGCTACCGCTCGCCGGCGCCGGAATTCGTGATGAATGGTTGGGGAAGGAGCTGATAGTGGGAGTACGTCCTGAACATCTGCAACCAGTACAGGATGGCCGGCCCGCTTTCAAGGCGCGGGTGGATGTCGTCGAGCCGGTAGGAAACGAAATTTTTTTGAACTTGATGTACGGCGAGCATGCGGTGATTGCGCGGCTGCCGCCCGTTGCATTGCCTGAGCAGGGAACGATGATCGATATGTGCCTGATAACGGAGCATCTGCATTTTTTTGACGCTGAAAACGAATTGCGCCTGTCTGTGGAATAGGGCGATATAGACCAATGCTGAGAATGGTCGTTGTGCGATCAGCGCTCCAGGCCAGGTATCAGCGGTAATGGCTGCGCTTGAGCGTCGGCTACGAACAACGGTGCTTCACCGCGGTCCAGCGTCAATACTGCCAGTGCAGTTGCCGGAATGCCGCCGGTGGCACATATGATTTCGCCGATGGGCCGGCCATTTTGAAACACGGGCGTATCCGCAGCGACGGCGGTCGATAGTTGCAGAAGCACCAGCTCACGTTTGGTTTTCCCCAAAAAATGCGTCCGTGCGACCACCTCCTGTCCGGGGTAGCAGCCTTTTTTTGTGCTGAAGGCATGCAAACGGTCGAGCGATAGCTGCTGCGGTGTCCAGCGATTTTGTTGTGCATCGGATGAAAGATGCGGCAGGCCGGACTGCAAATCAGTCGTGTACCAGCGGTTCACCGAGTCCTGCTGGCTGCCGATAGCGCCGCTCGGCGGACCGATGCAAAGGGTTCGTGGTTGTCGGCAATTGCTGAAGTCCAATTCGATCCTTCCGTCGGCGGTATGAGCAATGATTGCTTGGCGCGCTTTGTCAGGTGCTTGGAATATGCCGGATATTTGCAGTCGCTCTTGTACGACGACAGCGACTTTGCACCGGAATACATAGCGGCGCAGTTGTTCGGCGATCGTGCTGGCCGTATTGTCTTGTAACAATAAATCGATCCTGTTCTCGTCGTGTTTTATCAGTGCCAATAACGCGATGACGCGACCTTTGGCATTCAGCCAGGCGCTCCATTGCCACTGCCCGGGAAGCAGTGTCGTCACGTCGTTGGCAAATTGAGACTGCGCGAAAGCCGCTGCATCAGGGCCATTGAGCGTGATTACGGAGGAAGTAGGGAGCGTAAAGGGATTCATTGGACCAAATAACAGGTTGTCAGCACATGAGCGCACGGATTAAGATTTTCAGATTCCGAGGTGATGTAATGATAGGCCAAACCCCTCCCGTACCTGAGCCCACGCCCGAAATGCCGGAGCCCGGAAGCGTGTCTATTCCCATACCGAAGGAGATTGGTGGCCGCGAAGGTCCGGAGCCTACGCGTTATGGGGATTGGGAAAAAAACGGGCGCTGCATCGATTTCTGATGTAGTGCGTAAGCCAACGCGGCGCAGCCGCACAGCCTAGAAGCGAGAATTCACTGTAATGACAAGCCGCGAACGCCCCCTATCACCGCATCTGCAGGTGTATCGCTGGCAGATCCAGATGGCGACTTCGATCCTGCATCGTGCTACTGGCATCTTCCTGGCATTTGGATCTCTTCTTATCGCTGCCGCATTGGTCGCGCTGATGCGAGGGCCGGACGCTTGGGATTGCATCGTTTGGCTTGCCGGTTCTTGGCTCGGCATCTTGTTTCTCATCGGCTGGACTTGGGCGTTCGCCTATCACCTGTGCAATGGCATCCGGCACCTTTTTCAAGATTTTGCCTGTGGTTTCAGCATTCCGACCTTTGTGCGCAATAGTTGGTTATCGATCATTGGAAGCCTGGTCATCACGGCGGCTGTATGGGGTTGTGTCTGGTTAACGAGGGGTGGCGTATGAACGATTTCCAGACTCCGTTGAAAAAGGCACGCGGTTGGGGAGCGGCCAGGACCGGTACCGAGCACTTCGTCATTCAGCGTTTTACGGCGACCGCTCTCGTGTTCTTGGGACTATGGTTTCTTTACTTCGTCATCAACCTGATCGGGCTGGATTACCTCGCCGCCAAGGAAATGGTGAGCAAACCCTGGAACGCGATGCTACTGGTGATTTTTCTGATCAGCATTTTCTGGCATGCGCAGTTGGGTATCCAGGTGGTCCTGGAAGACTATATTCATGGTTCGCTGATGGCGTTGGTGGTGCAAACCGCCGTGCGTTTCATCGCCGTCATTGGCGCGGTAATCAGCGTGTTCGCCGTCGTGCGCATTGCGCTGGGAGTTTGAGATGTCTTCTGCTTACAAGATCATCGAGCATAAATACGATGTCGTGGTTGTCGGTGCTGGCGGCGCCGGGTTGCGAGCCACGTTTGGTTTGGCCGCCAAAGGCTTGGCGACTGTTTGTATCACCAAAGTCTTCCCGACACGTTCGCATACGGTGGCGGCGCAGGGCGGAATTTCCGCATCGCTGGCCAATATGGGCGAAGACCATTGGAGCTATCATTTTTACGATACGATCAAAGGTTCCGATTGGCTGGGAGATCAGGATGCGATCGAGTATATGTGCCGCGAGGCGATTCCGGCCGTAATCGAACTGGAGCATTACGGTGTGCCGTTCAGCCGCACGGAAGAGGGGAAGATCTATCAACGTCCGTTTGGCGGCATGACCACGAAATATGGCGAAGGGCCGCCTGCGCAGCGTACTTGCGCGGCCGCTGACCGTACCGGTCATGCGATGTTGCATACGTTATATCAGCAATCGCTGGCGCATCGGGCCAGCTTCATGGTCGAGTATTTCGCGCTCGATCTGATCTGGGATCCGGATGGTGCGTGCCGAGGCGTCTTGACCATCGATCTGGCGACGGGTGAACTGCATCTGTTCAGGGCGCATGCCATCGTATTGGCCACGGGCGGTTATGGGCGGGCGTATTTCAGTGCGACTTCGGCGCATACCTGTACCGGTGACGGCGGCGGCTTGGTGGCTCGTTCCGGTCTGGCTTTGCAGGATATGGAATTCGTGCAATTCCATCCGACGGGGATCTATGGCGCGGGTTGTCTGATCACCGAGGGCGTGCGCGGCGAAGGCGGCATCTTGCGCAATAGTTCGGGCGAGCGCTTCATGGAACGTTATGCGCCGCATTACAAGGATCTGGCTTCGCGCGATGTGGTATCGCGTTCGATGACCATCGAAATTCGAGAAGGTCGCGGTGTAGGCGAGCATAAGGACCACATTCTGCTCGATCTGACTCACCTGGGGCCCGAAGTCATTCATGAAAAGCTGCCCGGTATCGCTGAGAGCGCGCGCATCTTTGCCAATGTGGATGTCACCAAAGAGCCGATTCCGGTCTTACCGACGGTGCATTACAACATGGGAGGCATCCCGACCAACTATCATGGCGAGGTGGTGCAGAAGGTAGGGGATGATCCCGACCATGTCGTACCGGGCCTGTATGCCATCGGTGAGGCGGCCTGTGTTTCGGTGCATGGTGCCAATCGTCTGGGTTCCAACTCCCTGCTGGATCTAGTGGTCTTCGGTCGTGCTGTCGCCAATCGTTGTGCGGAGAAGATTGTGCCCAATATGTCGCATCGGACATTGCGGCTCGGAGCCTGCGATGAAGCGGTGGCGCGGCTGGACAAATTGCGCAATGCCAACGGAGGCACGCCGACGGCGGTGATTCGCGATCGCATGCAGAGAACGATGCAGGCCGATGCGGCGGTGTTCCGGACGGCATCGTCGCTGCAGGAAGGCTGTGTCAAGATGAAGGAAATATTCGATTCCTTCGAAGACGTCAAGATTTCCGACCGGTCGCTGGTCTGGAATTCGGACTTGATTGAAACCTACGAATTGCACAACTTGCTGTTGAATGCCGTGGCGACGATCAATTCCGCTGAGCAGCGTCATGAAAGTCGAGGCGCACACGCGCGTGAGGATTTCCCTGAGCGCGATGATGAAAACTGGTTGAAACACACCTTGGTCAAAGTGGATGAAGCGGGTAACTGCAGTTTCGATTCCCGTCCGGTACATATGTACACGTTGACCAGCGATGTTGATGTGGTACCACCGAAACCACGCGTTTATTGAGCCGGGAGGACTGACGACAAATGGCTGAATTTTCACTCCCGAAGAATTCCGTAATTCAGAAGGGTAAACACTTCCCGGCCCAAGGCGCCAAGAATTCGCGTGTGTTCAAGATCTATCGTTGGAACCCCGACGATGGCCAGAATCCCCGCATGGATACCTATGAGGTCGACCTGGACAGTTGTGGTCCGATGGTATTGGATGCGCTGATCAAGATTAAGAACGAGATCGATCCGACATTGACGTTCCGGCGTTCCTGCCGTGAAGGTATTTGCGGTTCGTGCGCGATGAATATCGATGGTACCAATACATTGGCCTGTACCAAGGCGATTTCCGATTGTGCAAAGAGCGAAATACCGATTTATCCGCTTCCGCATATGGAAGTCGTGAAGGATCTGATTCCGGATCTGACGCATTTCTATGCGCAACACGCTTCGATTCGTCCCTGGCTGCGTACTTATACTTCTCCTCCTCCTGATCGTGAACGTTTGCAATCCACGGATGACCGCAAGCGTTTGGACGGGCTGTATGAATGCATCCTGTGCGCCTGCTGTTCCACTTCTTGCCCCAGCTACTGGTGGAATGGTGAGCGCTACCTTGGACCGGCGATCTTGTTGCAGGCCTATCGCTGGATTGTGGATTCTCGCGATGAAGATACTGGCGTCCGTTTGGACGAACTGGAAGATTCGTTCCGCCTGTATCGCTGCCATACGATCATGAATTGCACGCGGACTTGTCCCAAAGGATTGAATCCCGCATTGGCGATCGCTGAAATCAAGCGTCTAATGATGGAACGTCGCGCCTGATCGTGCGTGACGGATGGAGACGGTAGTTTTCATTGTCCCGAACGATATTTCTCTCGGTCGACGTCTGATTCCGTCGACTGGCGTCGGTCGCGTTGACGGGTGATGGTCATGATGGATCGGAATATGGACGAAACCGAACTGAAACGTATCCAATGGCGTTGCCGCCGCGGTATGCGTGAATTGGATCAGTTGTTCGGTCGTTATTTACGACAGCGATATCCGCGAAGTTCCGAAGCAGAGCGGGTGCTTTTCCTACGATTGCTGGATTGTGAGGACGATAAACTTTGGCGCTGGTTCATGGGTTATGAGGAGTGTCCGGATGTCGAACTCGCAGCGCTGGTGCGAATCATCGGTGCCCTGCAGCCTTGAGTGGCGGCGGTCGTTTTGGGCGGTCGTTGCTTTGCTTGGAATGACTATCCTGGCCGTGTGTTCCGTTTTGATGTCCGGACTTTCCGGAGTTTTACGCGGATTACTTATACCGTTCTGCTGCTTCTACGGCATAGGGCTGATACTGTCGGAATGGCGTCGGGCGCCTCGCCGCCTGGTCTTGGGCAGTGGATCGGTTCCTGCTATGTTGGATGGCGTTCCTCTGCGGACGATGCATTTGTACGAGCGCGGACCATGGGTTTGTGTGCGAGCCAGGGATATGGACGGGCGTCGCCATTGTCTGGTCTGGTGGCCGGATACGCTTTCTCCGGCACGGCGGCGTGAACTGCGGTTGGCTGTGAATGCACAGACCGCTTCGCGCCAGGGCCTCTGAGTGGCACTATAGGCGGCTATGTTCAAACCTGTCCCCATCGCCATCGGCCTGCGTTATCTTCGTGCCAAACGCCGCAATGGTTTTATTTCTTTCATATCTTTGGCATCCATTCTGGGCATTGCGCTGGGCGTCACGGTGCTCATCACGACATTGGCGGTGATGAACGGCTTCCAGCGTGAAATCCGTGACCGTCTGTTGCAGATGACGGCACACGCGACGATCAGCGCCGAAGGCGTTCCAATGGAAGGATGGCGGCATGCATTGGACCTGTCCATGCAGGATATGCGCGTGGCGGGTGCGGCGCCGTATGTCGAAGGGCAGGCGCTGATCCAGGGGCGAAGCAGTCAACCGGCGATACTGCGCGGCATAGATCCAATGTTGGAAAGCCGGGTATCGGTAATCGCGCAGAAGATGAAAAGAGGATCGGTCGATAGCTTGACCGAGGGATCGTTCAATATTCTGCTGGGAAATGAATTGGCGTTATGGTTGAGTGTCAAGGTCGGCGACACCGTATTGGTGATGCTGCCTGAATTTCAAGGCACTCCGATGGGTGCGATGCCGCGTTACAAACGTTTCACCGTCAGCGGTTTCTTCGAGGTGGGGCATAACGAGATCGACCGCAATCTGGCGGTTGTCAATATGGCGGATCTGCAAAAAGTGCTGCGCATGGGAGACGGCGTTACCGGAATCACTTTGAAGCTTTACGATATGGATCGTGGATGGGAGGTCGCGCGCGATTTGGCGCTGCAACTGGAAGGGTTGTACCGCGTAAGGGACTGGACACAGGAAAACGCCAATCTCTACCAATCGTTGAAAATGGAAAAAACAATGATGGGATTGCTTCTGTCGTTGATCATTCTGATGGGGTCATTCAATCTGGTCGCTTCTCAAGTCGGTTTGGTGACGGACAAACAAGCGGACATTGCTATCTTGCGCACGCTGGGCCTTTCTCCGGTAGAGACGATGGGAATATTCATGGTGCAAGGCAGCTTGATCGGCACGATCGGTACAGTATTGGGCGTGATAGGCGGCATCGTGTTGACGCTCAATTTGGAGCATATCCTTGGCGCGATCGAACGGGTGTTCAGGGTGGAACTATTGCCGGAGGACGTGTATTACATCACCGGCTTGCCGACGCAGTTGCAGGCCAGCGATATCCTGATCATCGTGATAGTAGCGTTGACGATGAGTTTCCTGGCGACGTTGTATCCCGCTTGGCGTGCGGCACGAACTCATCCGGCGGAGGCGTTGCGTTATGAGTAACCGTGCACAGGCTACGGATGATCTCAAGAACGCGGTCATCGTTGCCGAAGATCTGGCCAAGACATATGCCGAAGGGAAGATGCGGACTCCTGTATTCGAGGGATTGGATCTGATGGTCGCTGCCGGAGAGACCGTGGCGATCGTCGGCGTATCCGGTGTGGGAAAGAGTACCTTGCTGCATGTGCTGGGCGGACTGGATACGCCGACTGCCGGAGAGGTGTATGTCACCGGGCAGCGAATGTCGGCGTTGTCCAGCTTCGAACGCGGACGCCTGCGCAACCGTGCGCTGGGCTTTATCTATCAATTCCACCATTTGTTACCCGAATTCACCGCTCTGGAAAATGTCATGATGCC
>JAITWM010000146.1 GCA_031285265.1 Lysobacteraceae bacterium | reverse complement strand
GCTTGCAGGTGGATAAAAAGCATGTTCATGCCGGCTTGCGCGGTTGGATACAAAACAAAACGATTCCCATATCGTTGGCGTTGCAGTTCAGTCGAGGCGATGGTTCCGGTCGCGCTTATTTGGAGGCCAATCCGGAGGATTTATCCATTTTGACCTCATTGCCGGGTTATGCCGGTATCCGGCCGGCCGCTGGCAAAGGACGGTTGCAGTTTTGGGCGGTCTTGGAGCAGCGGCAGATCACGGAGGTGACTGCTGCGGTCAAGTTGCAGCAATTGGCGCTTGAGGGAGCGCCATTGATTGATGAGGATATCGATATGCGTGCGCGATTGGGACAATTGCGCATGCAGGCACGCTGGCGCAGATTGGCGGATGGATGGCGCTTCGATGCACCTGTGTTGCGACTGGGCGATGATGAACAAGCGCAAGTGCTCGATGGGTTGTTGTTGGCGGGCGGATCGCGGTTTGTCGTCGATATCGAACGCTTGCAGCTGGGGCCGTTGTTGAAATTGATGGTGCTCAGTGATCGGCTTTCCCCGGGGCAGCGCTATTGGTTGAGCCGGGCCAGACCGGAAGCGGAGTTGTCCCGGCTTGAGGTGGCGGGTGTGCGGAATGGCCCATTACGGGTCGATGGCAAGCTGACGGACTTGTCGTTTGCCGCCGTCGGCATGAGTCCCGGCCTTGATGGATTGACAGGGCGGTTTACCGGCGATGGTGAAGGCTGGGTGCTGGCGTTGGACCCGCGGATGCACTTGCGTTTCGATTGGCGGTACGGGTTCGGTAAGACGCACGATGTGGTTCTGGATGGGCAATTGGCCGGTTGGCGCGAAGAGGGGGGGTGGCGTATCGCCAGTCCCATGCTGCAGATACGCGGCTCCGATTTCGGCGCCGATGTACGCGGCGGACTGGTATTCCAGGAGAAAGACCATCGTCCGCGCATCGATGTGGCGGTCGAGTTGAGCGATGCTCCAATTACAGCGGCGAAGGGATTCTGGAGCGAGACCATCATAGGTGAAGAAGCAGCGGAATGGTTGAATGTCGCACTTGAAGGCGGAGTGCTGACCGGTGGACAAGCGGTGATATCCGGGGATTTCGATGACTGGCCGTTTGCCGGCGGCGTTGGCCGATTTGAAGCGGTTGGACGGATTCGCGACGGGAAGATCCGGTTTCAGCACGATTGGCCGATGTTGGAACAAGCGAATCTCAACGTCGGTTTCGTGAATAATGGATTCCAGGTTCAAGGCACTGGAATATTGGCAGGCATCGCGATCAAGCATATCCAGGCGAGTATTGCCGACTATCACGATTCCGGTCTGGATGTTTCGGCCGTCGGGAACGGTGATGCCGCGAATTTTCTGGGGATGCTGAAAAAAAGCCCGTTACGATCGCAGTATCAGGAAACCTTGGACAATCTGGCGGTCGCAGGACCGGTACAGGCCAGTTTTGCAATGCATTTGCCGCTGGCGGAAGACACTACAAATTATACGCTCGGCGGAAAAGTGACGTTGCGCGGGGCGCGATTGGCGGAGAAACGTTGGGACCTGGTGTTCGATGCCGTCAATGGCGAGGCCGACTATAGCAGTGACGGTTTTGTCGCGCCTGCTCTGACAGTGAACTACCAACAGCGTGCCGGTGTGCTGACGCTGCGTGCCGGCAGTAGCGTGCGCGATCCGCGGCAATCGTTCGAAGGCGATCTCGCGATGTCGTTGGATGTGATGGAGCTGTTTGAACGTGTGCCGCAGATGGCGTGGCTCAAACCTTATTTGAACGGACGTTCGGACTGGACGGTGGGAGTTGCGATACCCGGAGATTCACCTGGTGGCAAGGATTCGTCGGCGCAGTTGAACTTGCGCTCGAATTTGATCGGAACGACGCTGGCGTTTCCGGCGCCTTTGAATAAGGCGGCTGCCGTGGCATTGCCGACAATCGTGCGCGTGGGTCTGCCGTGGGAACAAGCACAGGTCGATGTGTCGTTCGGGCAGCGCCTGGCATTACGTACACGAACGCAGGAAGATCGGACTGGTGTACGGGTAACGCTGGGCGTCGACATCGTCGATGGCGATCCACCCGCATCGGGCATGGTCATTACCGGTCAGTCCAGTTCCATTGATGCCTTGGAGTGGATCGGTCTGGCCAAAGGCGGTAACGATGGCGACATGCCATTGCGGCGAGTCGATGTGCGGACCGCCGAACTACGAATGTTGGGGACGGTGTTCCCGGATGCGCAGCTGCGATTGCGGCCGGTGCCCGGCGCATTGAAGGTCACCGTGGAAGGGCCGGCACTGTCAGGTGAAGTGTCGGTGCCTGATGCAAAGAACGCTCCAATCGAGGGACATTTCGTTCGCGCCTATTGGCAGAAATTCGGAGACGAGCAGAGAGCCGATGCTCCGGCCGGAGGACAGATAGAGAATGTCGAGCCCCTCGACCCGGCATCGATTCCGGCATTGGCGATCGATATCGACGATATGCGTTACGGACAAGGGCAATTGGGCAAAGTGACGCTGCGTACCGTGCCGGTGGCTGCGGGATTGCAGATAAAGGAACTGACGCTGCAATCCGATACGCACCAGACACAGATCAATGGTGAGTGGTTCGGGAGCGGTGCGGTTGCCAGGACACATCTCAACGCTCGGATCGATAGTAAGAATTTTGGCGCTTTGATGGATAAGTTCAGTTACGCGGGAATGATGCGCGGCGGCGAGGGGTATGCCGTATTCGATGCCAGTTGGCCCGGTGGGCCCGATGCGTTCCGGTTGGATGCGTTGCAAGGCAGTTTCAGGATTGATGTCCGCAATGGACAGTTATTGGAAGTGGAGCCTGGTGCGGGACGTGTATTGGGCTTGCTGAGTGTGGCGCAATTGCCGCGTCGACTGATGCTGGATTTCCGCGATTTCTTTTCCAAGGGATTTGGATTCAATCATATCCACGGAGGTGTGAGGTTCATCGACGGCACGGCGCAAAGCGATGGCATCACCATCGAAGGACCTGCTGCCGATATCGATATCCGCGGTGCCGCCAATTTGCATACGGAGCAGTTCGACCAGACCGTCGATGTCAGACCGAAATCCGGAAATCTGTTGCCGGTGGTCGGGGCGGTAGCCGGAGGTCCTATCGGTGTCGCTATGGGCGTCGTCGCCAATGCGGCGTTAAGCAGGCCCATGGGCGGTATCGGCTTCAAGACGTATCGAATCACCGGACCGTGGACGGATCCTCAGGTCGATGTCATCAGTCGTGAACCGAATCCCGTAGATCAGACTTCTGGCACATCGGCATTGACGACGGCAGTGGAGTCGGTAGCGGAGTCGGTAGCGGAGGAGATGGGTGGTACCGATGACCAGCGGGAAATGTCCGAGCGGTCGTCTTCTTCCGAAAGCAGCAAAAATGAGAATTGATTGACCGAACCGTTCCTTGTTTGGATCGTGCGCGAGTAATGCGGCATAGGCCGCATTTCAGCGAAAGTGAAAATCGGGAACGGATGGAATGTCGAATCTCTGCGGTCATCGCGATGATGCTGCACCGACGGCGAGGTACGATGGATGACGTCTGCTTTCATGATATTCATTCGGAAGTGTCCGTGATGAAGGATAATAGTCGGCCGCGCATCGTCACCCGGCGGCGCATTCCGATTTTCGATTGAATCGATATGACACATGATTTGTTGACGCTCGCCCAATCCCAATTGCTGTCGCCAGCGGGATTCGACGCCAATGGCCTGGACCCGATGTTTTCCGCGTTGTTGGGGCCAGGAATCAACTATGGCGATCTATATTTCCAGCATGCCCGACGCGAAAGCTGGGCCGTCGAAGACGGTATCGTCAAAAGCGGGGCGCATTCCATCGAGCGAGGTGTCGGCGTCCGGGCAATCAGCGGGGAAAAAACCGGATTCGCCTACTCCGATAGCATCGAGCGGGATGCGCTGATCGATGCCGCGCGCTCGGCGCGTGCGATTTCGCGAGCAGGGGATGCGCAAGGAACCCGGCATTTGGTGTCTGCGCGCGAATCCATGCTGTATCCGGCGATCGACCCGATCGATGCATTGGATAATGAGGTGAAGGTAGAGCAGTTACGGGAATTGGACGATCTCTTGCGGGCCGCCGATCCGCGCGTGCAGCAAGTGATGGTCGGACTTTCCGGTGGTGTGGACACTATTTTGATCGCGCGTAGCGATGGCGTGCTGGCGGCGGATGTGCGGCCGCTGGTGCGCCTGAATGTGCAAGTGATCGTAGAACAGAACGGTCGTCGTGAATCAGGTTTTGCTGGCGGCGGCGGGCGCTATTCGTATACGGAACTGTTTGCCGATGGCAGGCCGCAACGCTGGGCACGCGAAGCGTTGCGGCAGGCATTGATCAACTTGGAAGCAATCGATGCTCCGGCAGGTCTGATGCCTGTCGTACTCGGCCCCGGCTGGCCGGGGGTGTTGTTGCACGAGGCGGTCGGGCATGGTCTGGAAGGAGATTTCAACCGTAAAGGAACATCGACCTATACCGGACGTATAGGGCAGCGTGTAGCGGCGCCGGGAGTCACCATTGTCGATGATGGAACAATGCCGGGGCGGCGAGGGTCGCTCACCGTCGACGATGAAGGTACGCCTTCTCGCTGCACGACATTGATCGAGGATGGCGTACTGGTGGGTTATATGCAGGACACGCTCAATGCGCGCCTGATGGGTGGGGTGTCAACGGGTAACGGGCGCCGCGAATCGTTCGCGCATCTGGTCATGCCGCGGATGACCAACACCTATATGCTGGCCGGAAACCATGATCCCGAAGAAATGATCGGTTCGGTCAAACGCGGGATTTATGCCGTCAACTTCGGCGGCGGGCAGGTCGACATCACCAGCGGCAAGTATGTGTTTTCCGCCACCGAAGCCTATCTGATCGAGAATGGCAGGGTGACCGCACCCGTGAAGGGCGCCACGTTGATTGGCAGCGGTCCGGAAACCATGCAGAAAGTGCGGATGATCGGCCACGATCTGGCATTGGATGAAGGGGTTGGTATCTGTGGAAAGGATGGACAAAGCGTGCCCGTCGGTGTCGGCCAGCCGTCGTTGCTGATCGATGAATTGACCGTCGGTGGTACCAGAGCATGAGAACGGACAAAGGGAACGTAGCTGCCGATAGTGCTGACGATGCTGCCTGCCTGCCGGTCATATAGCCGAAGACATGAGAGATTGCTCGATGGCTGCGGAGCGATGTCTTCCAATGTCGGCCCGATAGGAATATGCCGTCGATGGTGCAAATGTCGAGCGGTCGATGTGCGGAGGATTTGGGCGTGATCAAGCGAAAACCGAGGAAGATGGAAAAAGATCGAACTCCGGTCCGTCATTCCGGTGCGGGTTCTTCCTCATGATCCATCAGCTCGCGCAATTTTCGAAAGATCTCGCGAAACGCA
>JAITWM010000124.1 GCA_031285265.1 Lysobacteraceae bacterium | reverse complement strand
CAAATCGAAATTGTAAACATGACTAACGCCATCGATATGCAGCCCGCGCGCCGCCACATCGGTCGCCACCAGAATTTCCAATTGCCCACGCTGAAAACGACTCAGCAAGCTCTCCCGTTTCTTCTGAGGCACATCGCCGGACAGCACGCCGACCCGGTAACCGGCTTTTTCGAGTGCACGCGCCACACGTTCCACGAATACTTTGGTGTTGACGAATACCATCGTGCGCGCACCTTCGCTGCGCGACAGCAACCCCAACAGCAGCGGGATCTTTTCCTCATTGGCCGGGAAATAAATCCGCTGCCGGACCTTCGCCGCGGTGACCGTCTCGGTTTCGGCGACGAGCTTCTCCGGGTCATTCATGTGTTCGTAAGCCAGTTCCAGTACACGCTGCGACAGCGTTGCGGAAAACAGCAGCGTCTGCCGCTCGGTTCGCGGCGGCATCCGCCGCAGCAAGAAGCGTATATCTTTGATGAAACCGAGATCGAACATACGATCGGCTTCATCCAGGACGCATACCTCGCAGGCATGCAGCGACACGACCTGACGCTGTTTGACGTAATCGATCAGCCGTCCGGGCGTAGCGATGATGACATCCACTCCGCGTTGCAGCTGCGACCGTTGCTTGTCGTAATCCACTCCACCGTAGACCAGAGCGAAGCGCAAACCGAGGTCGGCACCAAATTTCATTGCGTCCCGATGGATCTGGATCGCCAGTTCGCGCGTCGGCGCCAGGATCAACGCACGCGGATCCTCCGGCTTGCGATCGCCCAGCGCCGGGTTGTTCAGCAATCGATTCATCACCGTCACCAGGAATGCCAGCGTCTTGCCGGTGCCGGTCTGGGCCTGCCCAGCGACATCGCGTCCAGCCAGGGTGATCGGCAAAGTCAACGCCTGAATCGGCGTACAACGAGTAAAACCGGCCGTCTCCAGTCCGGCCAATAACGCCGGATATAGATTCAACTCGGAAAATGTCATGTCAGTCAGCGGTTTTTCACTCATCATCTTCTGTATCTGTGAACTAGTGCGCAACTTGCATCGCGCCAGCAGGAGTCGCACACTGCGCTCTTTACGCCGGGCGCGGAAAAGCCGTCGGAAGATTCCCTGCGACTTTGCCGCGAAAACGACTCAGTTTACCGCAATGACGCGCCCATCCCGGCTTGGCGCATCATTGTTGCAGGAGATTCCATACGTGAGTGACAAGGTAATGTACGTCGGCGACGTCGATTTCGACGCAGCCGTACTGCAATCGGACCAACCCGTTCTGGTTGATTTCTGGGCCGAATGGTGCGCCCCATGCAAGATGATTTCTCCGATCGTGGAGGAACTGGCAGAGGTATACGACGGCCGCATGAAAGTCGCCAAGGTCAACATCGACGAAAATCGGGCGACTGCGATCAAATATCACGTCCGCTCGATCCCATTGTTGCTTTTGTTCAAGAACGGCCAGGTGCAGGCCACTCAGGTCGGCGCCGTAGGAAAGGGGCAACTCACCCAAATGATCGATAAGACATTGGGAACGGTCGCTTGACGGCGCACATGGAGGCACCGGCGAAGGGTCGCCGCCTCCTTAGCTCCGACTTTGCTCGCCCCGCTTGCCGACATCGCGGCGCAGTGATAGTGTTTCCGTATCTGGCCCGCCGATGGGCGGCGTCATACTGTTAACAGATTTTTAGTTTAGGGAAATCTGGATTCTTTAAAATCCAGAAATATACTCCGTAACCGTCTCCATCCGCCCTTATACAAATAGGGCGCTCGCCTACGCTATGCGAGGATTAACGCTTGTCCGAGAACACCGTGCCTGAAGAAACCGGGACTCCCGACGCTCCTGCCAAGAAGCGCGCGCGCAAACCACGTACCCTTAAAACCGAAGCTCCGGCGACAGACACCGTCGCGCCCGCGCTCGACCTGCCTCCACCACCCGAGACATTGCCGCCAGCGGCAATGCCGGTGGAGCCCAAACCGACACCGGCAGAGACAAAGTCCACTGACATGGCGCCGGCCACGGCGACGTTTACCGCAGCCGTGGAAACGCCGTTGCCGCAGTTGCCTCCGGCAGCGCCGAAACCGAACGATCCCGCCACCCGGCCCGCTACATCGTCCGAAGCCAACCCGGACGTGGACCGCGATGGCGGAACACGCAACGAACCGCGTGACAATAACCGTTTCAATCGCCGCGATCGCTTCCGCAACAACAACAACAACCGCCGCGATCGCTTCCGTCATCGCAGCGATGAAGGTACCTCGCAAGAGGGCGGCAACGCCTACGGATACGAACCGCCGCCGCCGCGCGCTCAACCCAGTGTGCCGGAAGGCTTTCCAACGTACTCGCTTAGCGATCTGAAACGCATGCCGGCGCAGAAGCTGTTGGAAGCCGCCGAACAATTGAACATTCATGAGGGCGTAGCACGGGCGCGCAAACAAGACGTGATCTTTGCGCTGCTCAAAGTGCTGACCCGGCATGGCGATGGCGTTGCCGCCGACGGCGTATTGGAAATACTCCCCGATGGTTTCGGTTTCCTGCGTGCCATCGAAGCCAGTTATCTGGCTGGTCCGGACGATGTCTATATCTCGCCTTCACAGATCCGGCGCTTTAACCTGCGTACCGGCGACTATCTCGCCGGGCGTATCCGCTATCCCAAGGATGGCGAACGTTATTTCGCGCTCGCCGCAGTCGATACCATCAACGGCGAGCCGCTGGAAGCCTCCAAGAACAAAGTCCTGTTTGAAAACCTGACTCCGTTGTTCCCGCGCAAGCGATTCTCCCTGGAGCGCGGCGATGGCTCGACGGAAGACATCACCGGCCGCATCCTCGATTTGATAGCGCCGCAAGGCAAAGGCCAACGCGCGCTGATCGTTTCGCCGCCCAAGGCCGGCAAGACGATGATGATGCAGCAGGTCGCCACGGCGATCACGACTAACCATCCGGACGTGCACCTGATCGTACTGCTGATCGACGAACGGCCGGAGGAAGTGACCGAAATGCAGCGTACGGTGCGCGGTGAGGTCATCAGCTCCACGTTCGATGAGCCGGCCGCACGTCACGTACAAGTCGCGGAAATGGTGATAGAACGCGCCAAACGTCTGGTCGAGCATAAAAAGGATGTCGTGATCCTGCTCGATTCGATCACCCGCCTGGCACGCGCTTATAACAATGTCATGCCCAGCTCCGGCAAAGTATTGACCGGCGGTGTGGATGCCAATGCATTGCATCGGCCGAAACGGTTCTTCGGCGCAGCGCGCAATGTCGAGGAAGGCGGTTCGCTGACCATCATCGGCAGTGCGCTGGTC
Organism: Lysobacteraceae bacterium; assembly: GCA_031285265.1. Lineage (GTDB taxonomy): Bacteria > Pseudomonadota > Gammaproteobacteria > Xanthomonadales > Xanthomonadaceae > JAITWM01. The sequence continues at coordinate 14,262 of JAITWM010000124.1, read as the reverse complement.
GATACCGGCAGCGCGATGGACAAGGTGATTTACGAGGAATTCAAAGGCACCGGCAACTCTGAAATCCATCTGGACCGCCGCATCACCGAAAAACGCGTCTATCCCGCAATCAACGTCAATCAGTCCGGTACTCGCCGCGAAGACCTGCTGATCGATCCGGAACTGCTGCAGAAAATCTGGATTCTGCGCAAATTGCTGCATCCGATGGACGAGATTGCAGCGATGGAATTCCTGTTGGACAAGATGAAGAACACCAAATCCAACGAGGAATTCTTCACCTCGATGAGGCGTTGAAGTATAGCGATTCCGCATCGACTGCCGTTTTGTGACGCCGGGCGCGTCGATGCCGCGGCGTGTGCTTTCCGTTTTTCATCGGCACGACTGAACTGAATCCCGCTGCACCCGCTCTCGCGGGTGTAGCGGCGATCTGCACACATCTTCGTCAGAACGGACATCGCATAATCGCGCGACGGAGGCTTCCTTATGTCCAACATCGGCCTTGAACTGGTCCTGGTACTACTGCTCGCCGCCATCATCGCGGTACCCGCTTTCAAGAAACTGGGACTGGGCGCTGTCCTGGCCTACCTGATTACCGGCGTGGTATTGGGACCGAACGGATTCGGTTTTGTCCGCGACCCCGACCGGATTCTCAACGGCGCCGAAATCGGCGTAGTCATGTTGTTGTTCGTCATCGGGCTGGAGTTGTCGCCGGCGCGGCTCAAGCTGATGCGGCGTTCCGTATTTGGAATCGGCAGCATGCAGGTATCTTCGGCAGCGCTGGTATTGGGACTGGTGTTGTGGCTGTACGGATTGCATTGGAAAGGTGCATTGGTCGCCGGTATCGGTTTGGCGCTGTCATCCACCGCCGCCGGCCTGCAACTGCTGGCCGAACGCAAAGAGCTGAACGATGATTACGGCCGTTTGGCGTTTGCGGTATTGCTGTTCCAGGACCTGGTCGCGATCCCGTTGCTGGCAGTGATTCCATTACTCGGCGGCGTTAAAAACCAGACCCTGACCTGGGAAGCCGTTTTGCACGCGCTAGCCGCCTTGGCGCTGGTCGTCATCGGCGGGCATCTGCTGCTGCGACACGTACTTCGAGTGGTAGCACGAACGCAGATGCCGGAAGTTTTTACCGCCACCGCGCTTCTGGTGGTGTTGGGCAGTGCCTGGATCATGCAACGGGCCGGCCTGAGTCCAGGACTGGGCGCGTTCCTAGCCGGCGTGTTGCTGGCCGATTCGGAATATCGCCACGAATTGGAATCACAAATCGAGCCTTTTAAAGGATTGCTGCTGGGTCTGTTCTTCATCGCCGTCGGAATGAGCATCGACTTGAACCGCATCATCGCCGAGCCCTGGCTGATCGTCGGTGCGGTAGCGCTACTGTTGACGGTCAAATTCGGGCTGTTGTTCGGCATCGCACGGCTGGTGAAACTGTCGGCTCGCAGCGCCATCATGCTCGGCGGCGTGCTCTGGCTGGGGGGTGAATTCGCATTCGTCGTCTTCAATGAAGCGCTGCGCGTCAAACTGATTTCCCCCCAGGATAACGACCGCTTGGTGGCGGTCGTCGGCGTTTCGATGGCGTTGATGCCGCTGATGATGTTTTTGATCGATCGCCTGCTCACACGCCTAGATACAAAAGCGCAAGTCGACCCGCCGCATTCTTACGACCAGCCCGAGGACTCGAAACCGCAGGTATTGATTGCCGGCATGGGACGCTTCGGCCAGGTCATCGCGCGTCTGCTGGCAGCGCGACAGATACCCTACGTCGCCTTGGAAAGCAGTGCGGAACGTGTCGAAAACATCCGGCGCTTGGATGGGCGTATTTATTATGGCGACCCGGCGCGTCCCGACTTGTTACGCGCTGCCGGAGGCGAGCATGTGCAAGTATTCGTGGTCTGTATAAACGATCCCAACACCAACCTGCGCACCGTCCGTCTGATACGGCGCATGTACCCTGCTGCGAAAGTGCTCGCACGCGCCCGCAATCGCCAGCATGCTTGGCGACTGATGGATCTGGGCGCCGAACCGTTCCGTGAGGTGTTCGGTACCAGCCTGGAAGTATCCAAACGCATCCTGACCGAACTGGGAGCATCAGACGACACGGCAACCGATCACGTACGACATTTCCGGCTGCACGACGAAAGGCTACTGCGCGAACAATACCTGGTTTACGACGATGAAGCGGCAGTGATCCAAAGTGCGCGCGAAGCGCAACACGATCTAAGACAACTTTTCGACGCCGATCTCGACGCCGTCAAGGATACTTCCGCAACACGCGACACAGATGGCCAAGACACCACGGCAACGACATGACCAACCGCCTCGACACGATGAAATCCGAATCACGTTCTTGAACGGATAGACGCGCCGACAAATCGCTTTATTTCGCCGCCTCCGCTCCGATGCTCTGAAACCATGTATGTCAACATCCGGCTACTGGCTACCCGTTAGGTTCGCGCAGGAACCGCGCCATCGACATGCTCTGTATCGGAGAAGCGAACTCGCCAGCGACATCGACAAATCCACGCATCAACGCGATTTCCCGTGGAGTACGATAAAGCTCATCACGTAATTGGGAATTGGCGCCAGCCTGTAACAGATAACGAACCACTTCGGACAAACCGAACAGCGCCGCCAGATGCAGCGGACTGAATCCGCGCGAGTCCTGTTTCTCCAACGAAACGCCCTCTTCCAGCAACCGTTCCACGCCCGCCAGCACTACATTCTCATCGCACTGACTGTCCAGTTCAGCGCGCGAACCCAACAACAACAACAATGGCGTCACGCCATCGGCCGAGACATGATCCGGCTCCGCGCCTGCCAACAACAACGTATCCAATAACGCCAATAACCTAGGGCGATCACGTGATGCGAATCCATATATCGCCGCACAATGCAACGGCGTCAAATCCTGTGCATCGCCGACATGCACATTCGCCCCGGTGGCAATCAGCCGGGAGATGACATCCGGCATCCCCAACGCCGCCGCCAGCATCAATACGGTCACGCCACCGGGCAACCGATGTTCGACATCGGCTCCAGCACTCAACAAAGCATCCACGATCCCGATCTGGTGTTTGCTGACCGCAGCCGACAGTGGCGTGGCACCGCTGTTGGCCGGCTGCTGCGGGTCGGCACCGCACCGCAATAGCAGATTGACGATATCCACATGTCCGCCGCCGGAGGCGCGCAGCAGTGCCGTGCATCCTTGCGCATCGACGGCATCGACTGGAAAACCAAGCCCCAACAAGCGCCGAACCGCATTCAAGTCGCCGGATTTCGCCGCATCGGGGATATCGGCAGCAGACAAAGCGCGTTTTGGCAGTGGCCATTGTGGCCAGCTCAACCAATCCGCCAAATCGCGGCGGCCCAACGCCAACGCCACGCCCAACGGTGTCTGCCCGTCTGTCGTTCGCGCTTCCGGCATCGCACCATGCACAATCAACGACTTCAATGCCTCCTCACGGCCCAGCACGGTCGCCAAATGCAACGCGGTCATACTTTGCTCGTCGCGCGCCTCTGGATTGAATCCCGAGTCCAGCAAACGATTCTGCAACCGCAACCATGACAACCGGACCGCCAACGACAACGACGGCTCGCCTGCCGACGACGGCGCAAACGGGTCCGCGCCACGTTCGAGCAATTCCAATGCGAAGGGTTCGATTTCCTGTATATCCTGGCCATGGTGTGCGCATGCGGCCAAAAATCTCGACAATCCGCCAGCGCCTGCGGGCGATACGCCATGCCACAGCAAGGTACGCAATGCGGGCACCGCCACGGCGCCGCGACCGAGCAGTTGAAACACCAGCGTATTGCCATGCCCATCCCGCTCTTCCGGATCGGCGCCATGCTGCAACAACCATTCGATCACCGAGGGTTGCAACGAAAACTGCGGATCGGACAAAAACTTACTCAACCCATCGACCGGGCACAACGGCAACAACGCCTCCAATCCATCGAACCGGCCCGTTTGAAGTCCTTCGCGCAACAACACCAGAGGGGGGCGCGCATCGGACGACAACGGCGCCATTGCGACATCGGCCACGACCGCCGGTAACGGATATTGCGGGTCGAGCATCGCCACGATCGCCCAATGTCCGGCTTCAGCGGCCAATTCGACTGCACGTTTGCCAGAACGATCAGGCTGCCCCGGATCGACGCCCAGTTCGAACAGGCACCGGATCAGCTCCGGTGTCACCGAATCCCCCAGACACGCCTGCATCAACGCATTGCGCCCCTTGCCATCGACCGCCAGCACATCCGGGGCATAAGGCAAAAGACATTCCAGCACACCGATCGCCCCCGTACGCGCGGCGGTCAACCAGGGAGTGTCACCGACTGCATCGCGCGCGTTCGGAGACGCTCCTGCTTCAAGCAGTGCCGACGTGATTTCGACATGGCCCAGTTGCACCGCCTCATGCAAAGCGCTACGCCCACGCCGGTCGACCACATCCACTTTCGCCTTGTGTCTGAGCAACAATTGCACGCCCACCGGATCATCTTCCTCCGTTGCGGCGGCAGCCAACAACGCCGACTGCCCGCCCGGCGGCTCCGGCAACGCTCCCCGTTCCAGCAGAAATTTCGCTAAACGCCAATTTCCCGCAGCACAGGCGATACCCAATGGCGAAAACCGTTCATTGTTGAGCACGTTGACTTCAGCCGCCGCATCGCGCAACAACGCCGCCACGCCCGGATCGGTACTGCGCGCGGCATGATGCAATGGAGTATTGCCGTCAACATCGGCAACGCGCGGATCGGCGCCATTGGCCAGCAACATCATCACTGCATCGGGACGGCCATGCCAGCTGTCTCGGGTCGCCGCCAACAGCGGCGTCATCCGCGAACTCGCATCGTTAAGTTCCACGCCGTGCTCGATCAACGCTCGCAATAACCGTACATCGGGCAACACCGACGCTAAAACGACCAGACTTCGCTGATCGCGCGAACCCGGCAACGGCAGAGCGCGAGCGTCGGCGCCGGCTTCCAGCAATTGCAGCGCTTGATCCACCCTTCCATTCCTGGCCGCTTCATACAGTTGTCTGTTCAGATCGGCATCCTGTCCCTCCGCATCCTCCTGCGGTTCCGCTTCGCCGAGATCTATTTCGTTCTCTTTGTCGAAAACAGGCGACATGCCACGCGGAGCTGCCAGAAAATCGAAAACATGGGTTGCTTCATGCGCCGGTCTGATACGCTGCAATCCCCAGTGCAGCCCCGGCAAGGCCAACGCATAGGTTATCGCCACCAGCCAACGCAATGTGCCTGCCAGTAATGCCGGCCATGCCAGCAACAGCACGCCGGCAATCGTTACCGCCACCAGTATTGCCGCCAGCAATCCCCGCCATACCCCAGTTTCCTGTTTCGGCAACCGGCTCCACGCGACTCTCCATGGAGTACTTTCCCGTTCGACGGTCTGCCAAAAAGGCCAGATTCTCCACAGACCGATCAGCAATGCGCCGATGCAAAAGCTCAACGACATCGCGTGTATCAGACTGCCACTGATTTCCTTTTTCGCCATCAACCAAGACACTACCGACACTACCAGCGCACTAATACCGGCCCCCGACAGCCACAGAATCGACAACGCCGTTGTTTCGCGCCGAAGCATTCCAGGCGCCTGCGGAAACCGGCGCGTCCCAAGCTTCCACGACATCGTCAAAGCCAGCCACGGCTGCGCCAACCAGCACGCGAAGAATGCCGGCCACTCTCCCAAACCGGCAAGCGATACCAGTACGACACCCGCGACGCTGGCGAGTCCGGTCATGAAACCGACACGAGAGGAAGACACTTCAGGCATCGCGATAATCGGATTCCTCCCGGCGCGGCGGAAACTGAATGAAGAATCCGCGCACATCCAGGCTCTCACGTACGGCGTCGGGATCGGCCTGCGCCAGCCGCCGTTCCGGGGTCAACTCGGTTTCCAACACGAACGTCAACGGCTCCAACTCCATACGCAACATCTCGGGCAATCGAGAAAAATCATCGCGAACCGCAAGATAAATATAGGTATCTATTTTTTTCTGGCTTTTATAAACGTAGGCTCGCATCGCACCCATCGCGATCATAATTCAGACGCATGAGGAACATTGTGTCGGAAATAACGTACAGGCGAAAGCACAATATCATCGTCGTGCAGTCCTAGTGCGCGATATTCGGAGATTCAAAACAATACAGGCTCTTTGCAAAATCGACAGACGATTCATCCGCGCCGCAGCACAATTAGATCCTGAGTTCTATAAAACCGGATACTCGGGCTTACCAGTGAGCGAATCATCGCCATTCCCACTAGGATTAAGACGCGCACAAACCACTTTCGACCGATTCCATACGCCCTTGCGACCTCCAGCCAATCTCTTCGCCGCACCGCCGGAGACACGAAGCGTAGTCCGAAACACCCGCCCAACTATTTCAACCCGCCAGCATCCAGGGTACCGGAAACTCGAATTCGGGATCTCCGTATGAGACATCCTCGCCCTCCCTGGACCCAGAAGGCAGGAGTCGAACCCGGCCATATTGTGTTTCCGTTCCGGTGGAATCCCGCTACCAAGCGGACGACGGAGGACGAAAGCCATTTCCACCCTTTGCACGATCTGTATCGCGTTATCTCGCATGTCGCCGGACAAGTGCTGCGCGAACCGATAGTACCGTCTGACCCGCGCCAACCTGCCACCGATCTATGATCCGGGCAGAGAGTTCGTAATACCATCGAATCGCCATATCGCATAACGTCCATGCGACAGCTTGCGACATGGCATAAGGAATGCCCAGCGAGAGTCCGTTATCATTCCAGTTTCTTCCCGTTGTCTCAGCGCCATTGAATACCTTGTCTCGTTCAGCTGTCCCGCCTGCTTCCCGTCTATCGCCCGGTGTGGCCATTCTTCCGCAGCGATGACATCGTCCGCGCCATCACTGCCCGGTCTGCGCTGCAGCCTCCACCATGCCGATGCACTGTTCGAACTGCTTCAGCGGGACCACATTCTTGGCTTGTTCGATTTCAATACCCGGTCGCGCGCCGATGTCCACGATGATCCACGTTATCTGCACGTACCACTACGGCCATTCGGAAAACCCGTCGTCGAAATCTGGCATAGCTCCGATCCGGTCGTACACGGTCGCGATCACGGCATTTCCTGGGCGAAAAACGGCACATTGTTGTTCGGATCGATCGAAATCGACGAAGGCTCCGGCGGGATCGCCACCGCCGCCGCCGAGGCTTACGCATGTCTGAACGGCTTTCTGACCCGCCACGGCTATCCTTGTCTGTGGCGTATCTGGAATTACATGGACGCAATCACCTGCGGCACCGGCGATAACGAGCGTTATCGCCAATTCTGCATCGGACGCGCCAAAGGAATGAAACGGATCGATACCACCACGCTTCCCGCAGCCACCGCCATCGGTCGCCGGGATGGCATGCGACGTTTGCAAGTGTATTGGCTCGCCGCACGGAGCCCTGGCTCACCGTTGGAGAATCCGCGTCAAATCAGCGCTTACCACTACCCGCGCCAATACGGCGCACAGCCGCCCAGCTTCGCCCGCGCAATGCTGCCACCGGCAACGAGCGCCATGCCCCTCATTTTGTCCGGTACGGCCGCAATCGTCGGCCATGCATCGCAACATCATGATTGCGTTTCGGCGCAGCTCGATGAGATTTTCGCCAATTTCGGCAGCCTGGCCGCCATCGCACGACAACACCGGCCTTCGTTGCCTGACATCTTCGGACCGGACGACTTGCTCAAGATCTACATTCGCGACGAAGAAGACTGGCCCACCGTCGCCGCTCGATTGAATGCACATATCGATGCTCGCATTCCGCGGATTCTATTGCATGCCGACATATGCCGTACGGAACTGCGGGTAGAAATCGAAGGCATCCTGGGCACACCATCGCCCGCCCATCATGCCCATATGAGCTTGACAGGAATGTGTGCCTATCACCCGACCGGATGATAGAGTGCAAGAATGAAACTGCGCCGAATCCATCTAAAGACCCACTAATGGCGATGCACGTCATCGGAACTTGCGACAATATTTCTTTCTGCCACGACTGTTCTCCGTCTTCCTCATGCGTGTATCGCTCTATTGGTTTGTCTCCTGCCTTCTGGCCCCTTGCATTGCTCTGGCTCAATCCCCTCCGGCACTGACCATCGAGCAAATCATGGCCGACCCGGACTGGATCGGTCCTGCGGTGGAGCAAGCATGGTGGAGTTGGAACAACCAGGAGGTCCTGTACACGCTCAAACGCGAAAACAGTCCGGTTTACGATATTTTCCGTCATGCGATTTCGGGCGAAGCCGATGCTTATCGCATCATCGATCAAGACCGTCCCCATATCGATGTGCCCAATCCGGTCTACGATTCCACACGCCGTCAAATGGTCATGGTGCGCAACGGCGACATCATGCTGCGCGACCTGCAGACCGGACGACTATCGCCGCTTACCCGAACCAGCGCCGCCGAAGCCGATCCTGCTTTCACGCTTGACGGCGGGCTGTCCTGGCGCGTTGGCCATACTTGGTATGCCTGGACGGCCGGCGATTACAGCACTCGCGAAATCGCGACGCTGCGGCCAGAGAAATCCCCCGACGCCCCTCCCGCTCCCGATATGCTGCGCGAACAACAACTGCGCATACTGGAGACACTACGCAACGACCGCGAACGCCGCGAAACGTTACGCAAGCAGCAGGACGTTTGGCGCGCAAGCGATCCGACGCACGCGCCATCACCGATCTATCTGGGCGATGACGTAACAATCGTCAGCAGTTCGCTCGCCCCCGACTTGCGCCATCTGTTGGTTGTCACGCGCTCCAAGAACGCGCCGCTGGGCCAAACGGGGACAATGCCGGAATACATCACCGAGTCCGGTTACGAAACTTTCCGGAACGTACGCACCCGTGTCGGAAGAAATCCTCCCGCGCCGCAGCGTTTATGGCTGGTGGATCTGTCGACGCGCACGATCAAACCGGTTCCGCTGGACAATCTCCCCGGTATCGACCGCGACCCATTGGCCACGCTACGCAGGAAAGCCGGCCTGGAACCGCTCAAAAGCGCACGCGCGCTACTGGTCGGAGACAGCGTGGGCGGCAATGGCGTCCGTTGGAGCAACGACGGTCGCAATGTCGCCGTGATGCTGCGCGCCATCGACAACAAGGATCGCTGGATCGCCACCATCGATCTGGATACGGTCCGCCTGCAGCCGCGCCATCGTCTGACCGATCCGGCTTGGATCAATTGGAGCTTCAACAACTTCGGTTGGCTTCCCGACAATCGCACGCTGTGGCTGCTATCGGAAGAGTCCGGATATTCGCATCTTTACACCCTGCACGGCGACCGCCTCCGGCAGCGGACCTCGGGACGCTGGGAAGTTTCGATGCCGCAGCTCCATGCGGATGGCAACGGTTTCTTTTTCCTATGCAACCGCCGCTGGCCCGGTGCCTATGAAGTCTGTTCCCTGAACCTGTCTGACGATCACATCGCCGAAGTGACGGCGCTGAACGGCGTCGAGAATTTCAGCCTCTCGCCCGATGGCTTGAAACTACTGGTGCGCCACTCCGACAGTTATCTGCCGACGCAACTGGCGATCGTGTCCCTTTCCGGCGCCGAACCGCTCCGCCGCCTGACCGATACCCGCCGGCCGACGTTCAAGACATATCCCTGGATCCAACCCGAATATGTGCAAATTCCCTCGCAGCACGGCGCCGGCACCATTTGGGGCAAGTACTATGGCCCATCGGAACCGACGCCGGGACAACGCTACCCGATCGTGATGTTTGCCCATGGCGCCGGCTATCTGCAGAGCGTCAGTGCGCGTTATCCGTTCTATTTCCGCGAACAGATGTTCCACAACCTGCTGGTACAACGAGGCTACATCGTCCTGGATCTCGATTTTCGCGCCAGCGCGGGATATGGCCGCGCGTGGCGCACCGCCATTTACCGCAATATGGGGCATCCGGAGTTGGAAGACTATCTGGATGGTCTGGACTGGCTGGTCGCCAACAAGCAAGGAGATCGCGATCATGCCGGCATCTATGGTGGATCTTACGGCGGTTTCCTGACATTCATGGCATTGTTCCGCAAGCCCGGTACATTCAAGGCTGGTGCCGCTTTGCGGCCCGTCGTGGATTGGACACAATACAACCATCCTTACACCGCCAATATCCTCAACACGCCCGAACTCGATCCTGAGGCTTATCGCACTTCCTCGCCAATCGAATACGTCGACGGCCTGCAGGATCACCTGCTGATTGCGCACGGCATAATCGACGACAACGTTTTCTTTCGCGATTCGGTCGTACTGACGCAAAAACTGATCGAGTTGCGCAAGGATCATTGGGAATTGGCAACTTATCCGCTCGAAGGCCATGAGTTCATCCGTGCCGACTCGTGGCTGGACGAATACAAGCGTATCCTGCGTCTGTTCGAAAACAATCTGAAATGAACCTTATTTCGAATCCAGGTCAGTGTTCCGGCCCGCTCGAAACAGGGAATTGCCATGCGGCGGCGCATTACTCCGAGGCATGGTGACGTCGATCTCACCTAAACGCAATGTCATGCGAATTACAATGATTCTGCTTTCCATGACAAAGAATCGACACTGCCAATCCTCCCCCTGATGGTATGAACCATGCGAATACCATCAGCGTTGTCGCCCCGTATTCGCACGGAACACTGGCAGCGTCACCACCCAGGATGAGTCCGATGAAGAAACTGACGATATTTTTCGGCTTGCCGATACTGTTGAGCATCGCTCCGGCCATGGCCGGTACATTGACTTGCGGCAATTATCAAGCCAACGATTTCACCATATCACGGCTGACGGTGGTCAACGACCGTTTGATCGAGACAAGCGCCGGCAACAATGCGCCGACACGGTTCCTATACGAAAACGATCGTAACCGCGTCACGCTTCATAATATCGACGCTGGCTACACCGACATTTATACGCTGCAAGACCACGGTCGAGTGCTGAAGCCCGAACGCAACTCCCCAAGCATATTCCGTCTGGTGGAAACCCGCCCATGCCAAGCCGACACACTGCCACCTCCCGGTGCGTGCCGTGCCGATCTGAAGCGCTGCTTCGACGACCTCATCAGTGCTTCGCCACCAGACTTGAAGAACTACTGCGAAGAGGGGATTACTGTCGCCTGCATTCGACTGATTGAACAATGGCGCCAGCAGACCGGACACGATCGTCTGTCCCAGGAAACGCAAGAGCCGCCTCCAGTCTGCCGGGAAGATTCGCCCGAATTCGATTCCGAAGCCTGCGGACGAGAAATCCTCCGCGTTCTCGGCACGGAAGTCGCCGCAACATTCCGGTCGATCCGGCGCCAGGCTCCCCCTCTGCCTTCAGTACATTTGGATAGTCTGAGCACGATGTGCCACGATACGCCCTCAGCGGTACTATGCAACCGCGCGGCCGAGGAACTGTGGAACGCAGGCCGGTTCATCGATGCGCGCTCGGCGCTGCAAATCGCCTGTGATGCCGGACGCGATCCCACCGCGTGCAAGCGGAACGCCGTGCTGACGTCGTACAGTGCCGCCGAGTTGACGCCGCTGCCGGCGACCGCACTGCCCTGCGGCCGCTACATCAGCGAAATCAGTCTGCTGTCGCCGTTGGACTTTGGCGACGCCGGTCTAGTCGAAGCCGGCCCCGATACCCGTATGCGTGCACGATTAGAAAATGGCCAGATCCGTGTCCGGCACGACCGGGGCGATGATTTCACCTTCCAGCCGCTGCCGGAACAGCGTCTCGTCGGCCTGGATCAATGGAACCGCTACACCGTCTTTACTTTGGACGGCGCACCACGTCACTGCAGCCCACCGATCGATTATCAGGAAAACCCGTTGGTTGCCGATTGCCCGACAGCCGACCTGACAGGAGCCGAAGCATGCTGCGCGCGTGGCAGTCTGCATGGATGCAATATCGCCGGTCACCAGTTCGCACTCAGAGGCCATTGGGAAAAGGCCAAGCCGCTCTACGCCAAAGTCTGTGAACAAAACATCCGCGCCGGTTGCGAAAATCTCACGTATGCCGCACTGGAAACCGGAGATGGTACCGTGCGCGATACGCTGCGCCGGTTCTGCGCGAACAATTCCCGGCACGTTGCCTGCGATATCGAAGCCACGACCTCATGGCGATGGATCGATCTGAAACAGGATATTTCTCCGCCCATCGGCGGCAGACCGGAGAGATAATCACCACCGGCTCATCCCATCCGTGCAAGTGAAATGAGACAATCACCGAACGGCGGCCGCATATGCTTTCGCCGCCGCCGCATTCGCATCTTCTTTCACCTTTACCCATGCCGCCCACATCCTCGCCAACACAGCCGTCAGGTTCAAAATTCGTCACGGTGATGGCATGGATTTGCATCGGGCTGGGCGCGATGAACATCGCCAGCGGTTTGCTGCAAGCATTGCTGCTACTGATTTCATCGCCCGCCGTGACCGTGCAACGACTTTCCGAAAGTGCGGGACTGAATTTGCCTCCACTGCTGACATGGGCGATCAATCATCTCGGCCTGTTGAATTTTCTATCGATTTTGCTGTCCGCACTGTTCACCTGGATTTCGTACGGCCTGTTGAAACGCTTCGAATGGGCCCGCCTTAGCTTCATCGCACTGTTGATCCTCAGCGCCATCGGTTTTTTCATCGGCGCCGACCTGTTCCTGCGTGCATTGGCCTGGGTGAATGTTTCCTACACCGCTGGTGTCGTCGAAATGGACGATCCGATGAACCAGATGCAACAGGTCATGCGCTACACACTCTATACCTCGGCGGTGATGATCGCGGCACTGCACGGCTGGATCGCCTATCTGCTGTGCCGCCCCACCATTCGCGCCGAATTCAAGCGGCACTATTGATTCGGATCAACGTATAGGCAATGCCGCCCACTAAAATGCGCGAATGGAAGATATTGACCCCATCCGCAACTATCTGGCCGATCTACAAGACCGGATCTGCGTCGCCATCGAAGCAGCGGATGGCCAGAGCCGCTTTACCGAAGATCTGTGGTCTCGTCCCGGCGGCGGCGGCGGGCGCACGCGGATATTGAGCGAAGGCGCGGTATTCGAGCGAGCTGGCATCGGGTTTTCCGATGTGCACGGCCAACAGTTGCCGCCATCGGCGACCACTGCCCGGCCAGGCTTGATCGACGCATCGTGGCGCGCAGTCGGCGTATCCCTGGTTTTCCATCCACGGAATCCCTACCTCCCGACGACCCATGCCAACGTCCGGTATTTTCAAGCGGTGCGCGACGGCAAGACCGTGGCGTGGTGGTTCGGCGGTGGTTTCGACCTGACGCCGTTCTATCCTTTTGATGAAGACATCCTGCATTGGCACCGTGTCGCCCACGATCTGAGCCAACCGTTCGGAGCTGATCGCTACATCGCTTATAAACGCTGGTGCGACGATTATTTTTATCTCGCCCACCGTGGCGAAACGCGCGGCGTAGGCGGTTTGTTTTTCGACGACCTGCAATCCGACTTCACTACCGATTTTGCCTATCTGCGTGCGGTCGGCGACGGTTTTCTCACCGCATATCTGCCCATCATCGGACGCCGCAAGGATATGCCCTATGGCGAACGTGAACGCGAGTTCCAATTGTATCGGCGCGGCCGTTATGTCGAATTCAATCTGGTATACGACCGCGGCACGCTGTTCGGGCTGCAGAGCGGGGGACGCACGGAGTCCATCCTGATGAGCATGCCGCCGCGTGTGCGCTGGGAATATTGCTACTCCCCCGAACCGGACAGCGCTGAAAGCCGTCTGTACGACTATCTGCGTCCGCGCGATTGGCTACAGGAACTTGGATGATCACGATCGCTGCGGTGCTACACAATGCGAAGCGGCCTGATCCGTTTGAAAGAAAGACTGCCAAATAAAAAGCCCCACAGCTCAAGGGGATAGAGCTGCAGGGCCGGATGGGAATAGGGACTTGGGGAGGAGTCCTACTCCAGCAGATCCGACTTCCTAGGGGGTAGGAAAACCGGATCTAGGCAACAGGCATTGCACCTATCGCATGTCAATGAAAACACGATAAGCATCGAAAATTCGTGAAGAAAGCGATTAAAAAAAAATGGTGTTCAGCCATATTTAATCCACTGAACGAATTGCAATAACTGTAGCCTAATCGTCCATTTTATATCTTCAATGCAATTCTGAGATATCCGCGATAATTGTCACAATTTACTTTAATGTGCTTGATCCCAATCGTCGCCAACACCTATATCAACCACCAATGGAACACTGAGTTCCACAATCTTC
>JAITWM010000024.1 GCA_031285265.1 Lysobacteraceae bacterium | reverse complement strand
TGCCGATCCCAGTGGAACTGCACTTTGACCCGCCCATAACGGTCGGCATACAACTCCTCCCCCGGCGGCCCGACGACGGTGGCCGTTTGCGGCCCCGGCATCCGTTGCCGCGGCGTCTGCCGCAAAGGACGGAACGCAATCTTGCGGCGGAGCGCCGTCAGCGCGCAGCGATAGCCGGCCGCATGGCCATCGGTCACCTCGGTATTAAAATTGTTGGTCGCTTCATGATGGACCTCGACGACGAAGAATTCGCGCTCGGTCGCATCGGATTCGGTATGGTCGAAGTGCCCTTCCAACTGAAAATACCCGCCCGTATAAACGTGACGGCACGACCCTTCGCCTTCGAACAGCTTGGTCGGCCAGGCCGCCTCCTCGCTACGCACGTGCGCCAGCATGTCGCCGATCCGGCTGTCCAGAAAACGGGCCGCGCCATCGTAGCTGTAGCGTTCCAACTGCGGCAGCATGCCGCGCGGAATGGAGGCCGCCGAATCGCTCAAAAGCGAACTGCGCGGTTGCTTGAAATCGAAGCTGCCCAGCGTATGCGTATCGGCGCCGACCCGGCGGCGCGCGCGCCACTGCTCCAGGTCGTAATCCATCCGCGCATCGTCATCGAGCCGATAACGTACCGTGGCGACATGACCGATGGCAGGCGCAATGGTGGAATTGTCCGAAAGCACCATCGTGTGCTTGTCTTCACCGTGCTCGAACGCGTAGTAAATCCCCGCATCCTCCAGCAACCGGGAGACAAAATGAAAATCCGATTCGTTGTATTGAACGCAATAATCCAGCTTGGGATACGTGCCAGCGTTCAATTCGTAACGATAATCGGCCAGCGGCAGATACGCCTTGAACACCTCGTCGATGATTTCCTGTACGTTCTTGTTCTGGAAAATCCGGCAATTGCCGGTGTGTTGCAGAAAATCGAACCACGGCGCCAGCTCCGCACAATAACTGACCACATCGCCCGACGCGCCCGTCCGCGCGAATTCCTTGACATAACCGTGGAAAAACCGATCGCCGCGGTCCGTCTCCAAGAACAACTGCACCGGCTGCCCGATCAGTTGTTTCAGTTCCAGACGCGCGTCCGGCGACAGTAATTCCAAAGTGTAGGAAAAAGGACCCGAGACACGATCGGCTCCCTGAAACCGGCTGACGACGAACAGGTCTTCATCGAGGGCCGTCTTGATGCGGATCGTCCGATGATCCTGCTGATATTTCATCCAATTCGAATTGAGGAGAGCAACTTCACCGTACACGTCTGGATTCCTCGCTGACAGGGGCACAGGTTCGCCGGAAAGATAGGCACATAAACGTTCGAGTGGATTTTTCGCTGACAGGAAACACAGGCGACAAGGCGTTTCCCTGATTGCGCCATCGGCTATCCGGCAATAGCGGAAAACAGGAAAACTGCGATGCCAGCCAATGGCGTCGACCCACTAAAGAAGAGAGGAGTAACTTGGACATGAAACGAAGACCCGTCATGACATATCGCTCAAGGGAGGGGTATAGCTATTTCGACGCGATGCGCGTCATGGCCATCCCATCCGGAAGTTGAAGCAAAAGCGCCATGACCTCAGGGTCCTGCACGGAGCGGCAAGACTGCATGTCTTCAGGTCTGGAAAAAACGCCACCGCTCGCATGATCGAAAGCGGGCGCGAGACAGGCGATGGAGTATTTCGGAGTGTCATCAATGTTGCGTTCCTTGACAAAACATGCCGGCACACTCTGTGTGCACATCATGTGAAATATCGTGATCGCTATCACACATGTTGTCAATGAGTCGCCCATCTTTTTTTAGTTATCTCAATCAAAAAATAGCTCAGAACACCTATTCATGTACATGAATATAATGCCAGGGAAGCAAAATGGTTTTCTCCGGGTAGCAAACAATGCCTCCCCCTGAAAGCCGGGTCATACAATGATTGAAACCAATGTACTGACCCACTAAAAACCTACTCAGGTCATACTTTGAGGAAATGACGATGAGCATGAAGATGGAAGAGGAGATCAAACGGTGGACGGCCCGGAACCCGTGCGGCATTTCTTTCAATGACCAGACGGGATCGGAAATTTCAGTTTCCATCGCTAGGGCAGCGCGCATGCGTCCAAAGCCGTAGCACATGAAATACAACGCTACTGTGTGAACCTTCTTGCTGAATTCATTCCCGATTGCAGTTCCTTGCTATCCACGCAGTCATTAGCCTGAATATCAGATCCATTGCCGCTCATGTTCAAACATTATCAATACCGGACTAACCCTTACGACACCAGGGACGTTTCTCTGCCTGACACCGGCGAAGTACCAGACCTCATTACACCGGACACGTCTAGCCGTCGGCTTCAGTCATGGAGCGGAAGATTCAACCCAGAACATTACCGGACGTTGGATCGGAAGCCCAGTATCTTGAACGGTGAAAGCCTTGAATTCAAAAGCATACGCCGGCATATTCATGCGCAACTTACGCATGGTCATGATCAATATATCCAAAATGAATTTAAACAATATTGTCTGTCAAACTCGAAATTACAGAACAATCTCTGTTTCACTTGACTCGCCGAACGAGAAATCCATCTGACTCATGGGCACAAAATAAAAAACCGAAAGATTTGGTATTAAAAATATTATGAAAATTAAATCAATCCCGGATAGTCAAGCAAGCCTTGCTTTACTTGAGAAACAGCCTGGAGACATCCTAATAAAAAGCCGGGTTTATAACGCCTCACAACCATTATATTTTTACTATATCCGGTGATTCGTTATTCACCGTTATGGTGTGGCGAATACTGTCAAGCAAATTGTCTCGACACAAAGAATTGACACTCCCAAAGCGCCTAAATAACCGGCGCTATTCAACCAGGCCAATCTTTAGAGAACGTGGCCGCACCGTGCACGGCATGGTACTCGCCAAAAAAAAACCGACCTTTAATGGTCGGTTTCCATGATTTGGCAGCCCCGGATGGATTCGAACCACCGAATGCCTGAGTCAGAGTCAGGTGCCTTACCGCTTGGCGACGGGGCTATGGATCTTTTGGACAATGATTATAGGACAGAAATCTAAAATCGGCATGCTCTGCCACGCCTCTTAATCCCGGTTCGGCGGTCATAGCCATGTAATACTAGCCACTGCCTCCTGCCGGAAAGCGGAAGCCCGGCAAAAAGCCAGGCTTCGATAAAATACGGCGAATTTAAAAAACTGACCGGATTTAGCGCTTCGAGAATTGCGTTGCGCGACGTGCTTTGTGCAAACCAACCTTCTTGCGTTCCACTTCGCGTGCATCGCGAGTGATAAAACCGGCTTTACGCAACTCTGGCTTGAGCGATTCGTCATATTCGACCAACGCACGGGCGATTCCTAACCGGATTGCGCCTGCCTGTCCCGTCGTCCCGCCGCCCTTGGCGGTAACCATGATATCGAACTTATCGGTCGTCTGAGTCAGTTCCAACGGCTGACGCACGATCATACGCGCCGTCTCCCTTCCGAAGAATTCATCGAGCGGGCGATCGTTGATAGTGATGCTCCCGCTGCCCTTGCGCAGGAATACGCGAGCAGTGGAAGATTTGCGACGGCCGGTACCGTAGTTTTGCGTGACTGCCATAAGTGCCTCAAATATCCAGCAGTTGCGGCTGCTGAGCGCTATGTGGATGGTTCGGTCCCTTGTAGACCTTGAGCTTGCGATACATCGCCCGGCCCAGAGGATTCTTCGGGAGCATGCCTTTGACCGCCGTCTCAATAACGCGTTCGGGATGACGGTCCAAGGCCTCGGCCAGCGTCTCCGTCTTCAGATTACCGATGTACCCGGTGAAACGATGATATTTCTTGTCAGTCAGTTTCTTGCCGGTAACAGCGATCTTTTCCGCATTGATCACGACCAGATAGTCGCCAGTATCCACATGCGGGGTATAGGTCGGTTTATGCTTACCGCGTAAACGGCGAGCTAGTTCGGCAGACAGGCGACCCAGGGTCTTGTCAGTAGCATCTACGACGTACCAGTCTCGCTGGACGCTTTCAGCCTTGGCGGTAAAAGTCTTCATTAACGGCAACCGTTTCAAAGATGTTGTTGCGAAGCACCGCAGAGAATGCGGAACCAAAGGTCGGCAATGTTATATGCTCTCCCGGAACTTGGCAAGCTCGCCCCTATGGCTGAATAGTGCGGCGGCTTCTGCAATCCCTGAATATGACTGGACAGCACATACTCCGTCAGCAATTTTTGTCGCAACGCACCATCCACGCGTATCTTTCGATATTGTCCCGCATGCCCTTTCCGAAAGTTCAGTATCAACGGGCATCGCCGCCACGGTCAATCGATCACGAGTTGTTTCGTCTCCTTGCCCAATATCACGATCGCTAGTACGGCCAGCAGCAAGGCGGCACCGAAAATGCCAAACACCACTGCAACATGCAGGCCAGCCGCAAGCAGATATCCCACCATCAGCGGACCGAAGACACCGCCGATTCGACCCACGGCCGCCGCGAAACCGGCGCCGGTCGCACGGATCTTGGCTGTATATTGCTCGGGAGTGTAAGCATAAAGAGCGCCCCAAGCGCCGAGATTGAAAAACGACAGCATCGCTCCGGCCGCCAAGACCTGGGCCGGGGTATCGGCAACCCCGAACCAACAGGCGCTGATCATCGTCCCCGACAGATACACCGTCAGAACGGCCTTGCGTCCGATCCGCTCGATCAGCCAGGCCACTGTGAAATATCCCGGCAATTGCGCCAGCGTCATCAGCAACACATAGCCGAAACCCTGTTTCATACCAAACTTCGCCGTCACCACGGAAGGCAACCAGAGAAACATCCCGTAATACGAGAACACCACGCAAAACCACACGATCCACAGCATCGCCGTGCTACGCCGATGGTCGCACGACCACAAGGCCATCCATTTCCTCAGGATCGACTCCTCCCGGTCCTTTGGCCGCAGCCGGTTGAAACTGTTCGAATCGGGCAAATTCCGGCGCAGATAAAATACGTACAATGCCGGCAATGCGCACAGCAACATCGCCACCCGCCATCCATTGCCGGGAAACGGTTGAATCAGGAAAAACCCGATCATCGCGGCGACGATCCAGCCTCCAGCCCAAAAGCTCTCCAACAGCACTACGATACGGCCTCGCTCATGGGCGGCCACGTTTTCGCTCACCAGGGTGGAGGCCACCGGCAATTCTCCGCCGAGTCCAATACCGATCAGAAAGCGCAATATCATGAAAATACCCAGCCCCCAGGCAAACGCACTCAATCCGCTGGCAAGACTGAACAGCAACAACGTCGCCATGAATGCTGCCTTGCGCCCGCGCTTGTCGGCGTAAACACCGAAAACGAATGCACCGACTGCCATGCCAATCGAATTGATACTGGCGATCCACCCCACCTGAGACGGTTCCAACGCCCATTCTTCGCGAACCGCGACAAGGACAAACGATAGCAATCCCACATCCATGGCATCGAACAGCCAGCCCAATCCCGCCATGAAAAGCAGCTTGCGTTTGGAGACAGCATTGTTTCGCGCATTTCCCATCGAAATTGTCCGTATCCGCCGAAACTATCACTAATCTGAAGTACCCAAGACTACGGCGAAACGGCTTTGCTGCCGATAAATCCGGCAAATGGACGGCTCCCACATCCCATATCGATCACAATAGCCACTCAAACCCGCGGGATACCGCACCGGCATACCAATCATCAACCCGCAGGAATTCAGACTCGCTACACGCCATGTCCTCGCCATCCCATCGGCGACACCCGATTACTTCCGTGGACAGATCTTCACATACCACCGTTCTGGACATCGCCTCGCGATATGGCAAAGCCATGCATCCAACGGCGAACCGATAACGTATATGAACACCCCTGTCCGTCCCCGATGGGCGGCCGCGTGTGAAGCACGTAGAAACCTACGATCCATCCCTTATCAAATAAACGACGGCATCCGCGCTCAAGCGCAATGCCTACGGATCGAGAAAATTATTATCATTAACTCCATTCGTCCAGTTATGCATTTAATTATCGTTATTGTATTGATCGCAATAGGGCGAACGGACGAAAGACCGGTTCACCGGCATATGACCGAATTCCGGCCTTCCATCCATCGGCTTGCCGACGAATCCCGACTGCCCGATCTATTCCACGCGGCCCGGTATCATCGGATAATGCGTCGCATCCGTTTCCATTGCTGACCTCATCCGATGATGGCAACCGTTTGCATACCCGGTACGTTGCCCGCAACCTCTCGTTGCAACCATCGGTCCTGCAAGTCCAAATCGCGTTCACGCCATGTCATGCATATTCTTCCGGCGCGACATGTATCTGGAACCCGAAACATAAGGCGTCGTAATGAAGAAAATTCTCGTGCTTTGCCTCAATCCTGCATTGGACCTGAGTCTGCTTCTGCCAGCGCTCACACTGGGCAAAGTCAATCGCGCAGCGCAATCGCGGCTGGATGCGGCCGGAAAAGGTTTCAACGTCGCTTGCGTACTGGCCACTCTGGGACATCACGTCACGCTTGCCGGATATCTGGGCGCCGACAATGCCGAGCCGTTCCAAATCGCATTGATCAGAGCGGGTGTGCATGACGCGTTGACCCGAGTGCCCGGCTCAACTCGCACCAACGCCAAGATCGCCGAAGCGGATGGACGCATTACCGACATCAACGGCCGCGGGGTTACCATCACCCCAGACCGGTGGCAGATGTTGTGCGAACACTTGGCCAATCTGCGCGAAAAACCCGAGGTTCTGATAGTCAGCGGCAGTCTTCCGCCAGGCGTATCGGCGGCAACTCAAGCAGAACTGATCCGGCAGATTCAATCATTCGACGTCCCCGTATGGCTGGACAGCAGCGGTTCGGCTCTGCACGAGGGCATCGCCGCCGCACCCTACCTGATCAAACCCAACGTCGACGAATTGAGCGAATGGGCCGGGCATCCGTTATCGGACACGCCCACCCGGATCGCCGCCGCCGATGCGGCCATCGCCCAAGGCGTCAGCGAAGTGCTGCTCTCGCTTGGCGGCGAGGGATCCATCTGGCGCACCCGCGAGGAAACCTGGAGCGCGCTGCCTCCGTCCGTCAAAGTCATCAGCACCGTCGGCGCTGGCGACACCATGTTGGCGGCGACATTGCACGGTGCGCTGAAAAGATGGACACGCCGGGAAACACTGCGCTACGCGACCGCGTTGTCTGCCGAGTGCGTGCGCCATATCGGCGTAGGCAACCCCAATGCCGAAGACTTTCAAGAACTATACGACCAGACCCTTGTAGCCGAAGGGACCGACCCGCAAGCGTCGCCGCCCACTCCGTCCTGACCGGCATCGGCTCAACGGAACTCTCCGGAAAGTTTCTGATTCGCAGGATTTTCTTTTTTAGAAAAGACAGCCGCTTTTCAAATCGGCTGTATGCTTTGTCACCCGCGACCATACATCCTCCATCCCAAAGAACCGCATCGTATAAGAAAACACCATGGCTCTGACTTTCCTCGAATCGGTCGACAACCAACAACCCGTACTGCTGCATGATGGAAAAGGGTTTCTAAGATGACGACGACACAACCGGCTGATTCGCTGCCTCTACCGCAACCGCAATGGCATACGCTCGCCTCCGACGAAGTGCGGCAACAACTCGATAGCGATGTCAGTGGGTTGACGGAAACGGAAGCGCAACACCGTCTGAACCAATATGGTCCCAACCGCTTAGCCCCCCCCAAGCGTCGCGGGCCATTAGTGCGCTTCTTACTGCAATTCCACAATATCTTGCTGTACGTGATGCTGGTCGCCGCGGTTGTGACTGCTTTGTTGCAACACTGGGTAGACACTGGCGTGCTCCTGGCCGCGGTCGTCATCAATGCGATCATCGGTTTCATCCAGGAAGGCAAGGCCGAATCCGCACTCGACGCGATACGATCGATGTTGTCCACGCGCGCTACCGTGGTACGCGACGGCGTGCGTCACGAGATCGATGCCACCGAGTTGGTTCCGGGCGACCTGGTCCTGCTGGCGTCCGGCGACCGCGTTCCGGCCGATATGCGCCTGATTTCCAGCAAGGAATTGCGCGTGGAAGAGGCCGCACTGACCGGCGAATCGATGCCGGTGGAGAAAAATACCGATGCCGTGCCGCTTGATGCGCCATTGGGCGACCGGCGCGGCATGGCTTACTCGGGAACGGTGGCCGTTTACGGTCAGGCCGCCGGTATCGTGGTCGCCACCGGCCAAGCCACCGAGTTGGGAAAGATCAACCAGATGCTATCCGGCATCCAGAACGTGGCGACGCCATTGCTGCGCCAAATCGATCGATTCGGACGCTGGCTGGCCTTGGTCATATTGATCATGGCCGCAGCGACCTTCCTACTGGGCGTGTTCCTGCGCGGACATCCGCCAGGCGATATGTTCATGATAGCGGTGGCTCTGGTCGCAGCGGCCATCCCCGAAGGTCTGCCGGCGATCATGACGATCATCTTGGCGCTGGGGGTGCGTACCATGGCCCAGCACAATGCGATCATCCGGCGCCTGCCCGCCGTCGAGACGCTGGGTTCGGTCACCGTGATCTGCTCGGACAAGACCGGCACGCTGACCCGTAACGAAATGACCGTGCAACGCCTGGTCTGCGCCGAGCATGTGATTCGTGTCAGCGGTATCGGTTATGCGCCGGAAGGCAGTTTCAGCATAGATGACCGCCCTATCGATCCGGCCGACCACCCGCCGCTGACACTGGCCGTCAAGGCCGCTGTCCTATGCAACGACGCACGCGTGCACGAGGAACAAGGCCTCTGGAAAGCGGAGGGCGATCCGACCGAAGCGGCATTGCTGGCGCTCGGCGGCAAAGCCGGCTTTACCCAAGAAAACGCGCATCCTACGTGGAAACGCATCGACAGCATTCCATTCGAATCCGAACACCGGTTCATGGCGACTCACTATCATGACGAAGACGGTCAACCCTGGATTTTCGTCAAGGGCGCTCCCGAGCGCGTCATCGATATGTGCATCCACCAGCTATCGCACGCGGGCGAATGCGCGATCGATGTGGACTACTGGCGCCGCATGGCGACCGATACGGCTGCGATGGGATTACGGTTGTTGATGCTGGCTTACAAGCGTGCGGCCCCCAACGGCGGACAATTGGATTTCGACGACACCCAAACGGGTTTTACCGTACTGGCTCTGACCGGCATCATCGACCCGCCGCGCGAAGAATCCATCGAGGCGGTCGCCGAATGCCACCGGGCCGGCATCCAGGTCAAGATGATCACTGGCGATCATGCCGAAACCGCTCGCGCGATCGGCGCCCAACTGACCATCGGCACGGGGAAACCCGTCATCATCGGCTCGGAAGTGGAAGTCATGGATGATGCCGATCTGCGCAATGTCGTGATGGGCGTAGATATCTTTGCGCGCGCCAGTCCAGAGCACAAACTGCGCCTGGTCGAAGCGCTGCAACACAATCAGCAGATCGTTTCGATGACGGGCGACGGCGTCAATGACGCGCCAGCGCTCAAACGCGCCGATGTCGGTGTGGCGATGGGGATGAAAGGCACCGAAGCCGCCAAGGAAGCGGCCGATATGGTGCTGGCCGACGACAACTTCGCCACCATCGCACATGCCGTGCGTGAAGGCAGGACGGTTTACGATAACCTGAGGAAGTTCATCCTGTTCATGTTGCCCACCAACGGCGGCGAAGCGCTGGTGGTGATTGCGGCGATCCTGTTCGAATTGCAATTGCCGCTGACCGCCGCACAGATTCTATGGATCAACATGGTCACTTCCAGCACCTTGGGTCTGGCACTGGCGTTCGAGCCGACTGAACCGGGCATCATGTCGCGGCAACCGCGCCCTCCCAAGGAATCATTGCTATCGGGCATTTTCACCTGGCGCATCATACTGGTTTCGACATTGATGATGATCGCTACGCTGGGACAGTTTCTATTCGAGCTGAAGATGGGGACGCCGCTGGAGACCGCCCGGACCATGGCCGTCAACACGCTCGTCGCTGCGGAAATGCTGTATCTGCTCAATAGCCGGCACCTGTTTTCCTCTGCCCTGACTTACGAGGGATTGTTCGGAAACCCTTATGTCCTGCTGTCGATCGGCGCCTGTATCCTGCTGCAACTGATGTTCACGTATTTACCCGTCATGCAGAACATCTTCGACGCGCGCGCATTGACGTTGAACGAATGGATCAAGGTCGCCGCCGGCGGGCTGTTCGTCTTCGCCTTCGCAGAGTTGGAAAAATTGATCATCCGCAATACCGGATGGTTGCAGCGGTTGGAAAAGTGGCATGCGAGATAAGGCTTTCCGATGCCGGCTACCGGCCACGAATCCACCCGCTGGCGGCCACGACGAACAGTCCATCAAAACAAAATCATAGGGACGGCATGCCGGTGTAAGCAGCGGCATTTCCGTCCCTGCGGATTATCAACGGTTAATTCGGCGTATCCCGTATCAGAAGCACCGGAATCAAACAGGTCTGCAAGATCTGGGTCGTGGTGCTGCCGACGAACATATTGCGGAACCGTGAATGGCCGTAAGCGCCCATGACCAGCAAATTGATTTTGTTAATGTCGATCTGCTGCGCGATTACGACTTTCGGGTCGCCGTTGACAATCCATGCCATCGGCCTGAATCCCGCTTGCCGCAGTCGCTGCTGGGCCCAGTCCATTTCCATTTGCTGTTTACTGTCGGCGTTGTCTGCGGACATCACCAAAAGGCATTCCAGCCCCTTCAGCAAAGGACTGGTGGACACCGTTTCCACGCATTTGCGCGTACTGGGACTGCCATCGAATGCGATCATGAACCGTTTGATCGGCTGGGTATTGCGCGAGGCCACCAGGATCGGACGATGCAGGCTGCGCACCGACTCCTCCAATTTGCTGCCCAGCGTACCTTTAGCGAAATCCGCGTTCTCGCCACGCTTACCGAGTACGAATAACCTGACCTCGTCTTCCACTTCCAACAGTGTCGCCGGAATGCTTCCTTTACGTTGCCGGACCTGCGCATGCAGTCCGTGCTGTTCAGCGATACGTTCATACAACGCCTGCAACAACGCGCGCCCATGTTGCTTGCCCAACGGTTTGGGATGTTCTTCATCCTGATTGATCAATTCATCCAACAAAGCCTTCGACCGCTCCTGGCTCAATCCTCCACGTAACTCGGAGAGCTGATCGGAGGTTTCACGGTCGGCGATATTTAACAGCTCCAGAGGCGCGTCCATACGCGACGCCGCCCAAGCGGCACAATCGGCGACGCTGATCGCATATGGCGAAAGATCGATCGCTCCCAACACATGGTTTCGGGTTTGATGCATCGGTACCGGCATAGTCTTCTCCTCAACAACCGCCAGCTCATTTGCAGTGAACTATCTCCGATGAGCTGAATTTGCAATGTGAATCCATCGAGTCCAGTTCGCCTGAACCAGCCCAACCCGTCTCTCGCCCTGTCCAGCTGGCACGGGAGCCCGGGATGCGCGACCAGCGATCCAGATGATTTGACGCCACAGAATCCGGGAAGGATAGAGGAATATACGCATAAAAACGACAGGATAAGACCGCCGAATGACACAAATGGCATCCATACGGCGCCCGTGATCGGCCGGATGCCGCCGGATAGGGCATTCAGCCAGGGCCCGCACTCCGCGTTGGAATCGCGCGATTCGTCGCAGCTCCGCATTTCGGGCCGGAATTCGTCTGCCGTCTCACCGCGATCATTCGCCGTCTCCGCCGATGTACAGCGGTAATCTCCCCGGTACGACATCGAGCACCTGTCCACAAGCGAGGGATGTTCAAAACGTCCTCGAACAGACGCCGCCATCGATCAGGGATATTCCACTCCATTATTCGACCTGCGCACGGCATGCATCAAGCATGTATCACTCCATATTCGAAGGGCTCTCCGAGCCAGCCTGCCGGAATGTCACGCTACTGTTTTTGCCGTACCGTCTCAGCGGCCTTTCCCGAACTCACGGCGATCGCCCGCTGGTTGCTCGCCAAACGATCCGTAGATCCATAGCCGCTCCTCACTTGAATGACTGCCATGCCTAAGAACCTGTTCAAAGTCTCGTGGAAATGTCCGATGCTATGGGGATGAGACCGACCTATCCAAGCGATATTAGCCGTGAACAATTTGAGTTGATCCGTCCTTTGCTGGAAAGTGCGCGCAAGAAGACGGCGCCGCGCAAAGTAGATCTGTACGAGGTGTTTTGCGCGGTACTGTACCTGCTCAGGAGCGGTTGCCAGTGGCGCATGTTGCCCGACTCGTTTCCTAAGTGGCGCACCGTGCATTCGTATTTTGCGATTTGGAGCCAACCCCACGCTGAGGGAAGCCTGCTGGAGCGGGCGCTCAAAAAATCAGGTTGGCGCGGCCCGAAAGAAACAGGGGCGCAACGCTTGCAGCAGGTTCTTGATCGTGGACGGGCAGAGTGTGAAGAACACGGACACGGCAGGCCGGAAGGGCTATGACGCGGGCAAGA
>JAITWM010000155.1 GCA_031285265.1 Lysobacteraceae bacterium | reverse complement strand
TCGCGCAGCGCGACGCCCTGGGTAATCGCCATTCCCGCATACCAGGCATACCCGGCCGCCAGCAGCAACACGATGACAGTGGCCAGCAATGCCTTGCGCTGGTTCGAAAAACCGCGGTTGTGCGAAGCACGTATCAGGACCATGCTCAAACCCGCCGGATTTGTGCGCCGAGCGCGCTCAATTTCTTCTCGATGTTTTCGTAGCCGCGGTCCAGATGGTAGATCCGATCGATGATGGTCTGACCATCGGCAACCAGCCCGGCCAGAATCAACGACGCCGAAGCGCGCAAGTCGGTCGCCATCACCGGCGCGCCGCTAAGCCTCTCCACACCGCGCACAACTGCCGTATGTCCGTCGATATGGATGTCGGCACCCAACCGCAACAACTCATTCACGTGCATGAAACGATTTTCGAAAATCGTTTCGCTGATGATTCCCACCCCATCGGCAATGCAATTGAGTGCCATGAACTGTGCCTGCATGTCAGTGGGAAACGCCGGGAAAGGGGCCGTGGTCAGGTTGACCGCGCGCAGTCGTCGCCCTTGCATATCCAGCATAATGCGGTCACGGTGGACTTCGACCTCGGCCCCAGCCTCGCGCAGTTTCACCAATACCGCATCCAGATCGGCGGCACGCGCGCCATTGACGGTGACTCGCCCGCCAGTCATCGCTGCCGCTACCAGAAACGTGCCGGTCTCAATCCTGTCCGGCAACACGGTATGGCTCCCGCCGGACAATCGTTTCACACCTTGCACTACGATCTGTGGCGTACCGGCACCTTCGATCCTGGCACCGAGCGCCTTCAGGCATTCGGCCAGATCAACTATTTCCGGCTCCATCGCCGAGTTTTCGATGATGGTTTCGCCTTCGGCCAACGTGGCGGCCATCATCACAGTCTCGGTGCCGGTGACACTGATCATGTCGAACACGACACGCCCCCCGCGCCAGTGCTCGGCACGGGCTTTGATGTAACCGTTCTCGACCACGATTTCAGCGCCTAGCGCCTGCAACCCTCTAATATGCTGATCGACCGGACGAGAGCCGATGGCGCAGCCGCCGGGCAGCGATACTTCCGCCGCGCCATGCCGGGCAAGCAACGGTCCCAGCACCAGGATCGATGCACGCATGGTGCGTACCAGTTCATAAGGTGCTACGCATTGGCTGACCGGACGCGAATCGACGACGATGCGATTGCTTTCAGCCAGCGAACCTTGATCGATATCAATGATCGCTCCCAGTTCGCCAAGCAATTTCATGGTGGTCACCACATCGTGCAGATGCGGCACATTGCGGATCTCCACCGGCTCATCGGCCAGCAGTGTCGCGCACAGGATCGGCAGAACCGCATTCTTGGCGCCGGAAACGGCGACCTCTCCATGAAGCGGAGTACCGCCATTGACTACGATTTTTTGCATGATGTCGGGTTATGGACTATTCGTTGAAAGGGGGGGATAAAAGACCATTCGATGTGCAAGCAGCGAATTCGCGCGGCCATCGGACGTCAAGGCTCCGGCCGGCCGGCCTGGACGCAATGGCGATATATGTCTCGCGGCGACGGCTTCCGGCTTGACGCAGGTATTTCCCACGATACAGCGATATCGTCCACGGTGGCAGCACTCGCCGGCATCGCCCCGGCCCATGCCAGCGGCGGCTCTCATCGTGCCCGTCATTGCTCGTCCGGCGTCAATGTTTTCATCGACAATGCATGAATATCTCCACCGAGCCGGTCTCCCAGCACAGTATGTACCATACGGTGCCGCGCCAGCGGCAGTTTGCCGCGAAACGCCTCCGCGACGATCACCGCATCGAAATGAATACCGTCGCGGCTCTGTACGCGCGCCTGCGCGCCGGGAATCCCGGTCTCGATCAATTGGCGAATGATTTCGGGGTCCATGGACACTTGCCCTAAAATGAAAGTCACATAGTCTAACGAAAGTCGGCTTCGAGGCCGATGCCGCCATGCCACATACCCTCCCCCCGAACCAGTTCGACAATACCCGTTTGATCGCCAGCGGCCGGCGCGTGTTCGAAATCGAAACCCGCGCGCTGACGGCCGTCGGTGCCGATATCGGTGCCGCCTTTGGCGATGCCTGCCAAAGAATCCTGATGTCGCGCGGCCGTGTGGTCGCCATCGGCATGGGTAAATCCGGACACATTGCGCGCAAGATCGCCGCCACGTTGGCGTCCACCGGCACTCCGGCGTTCTATGTCCATCCCGGCGAAGCCGGACATGGCGATCTGGGTATGATTACCGATGCCGATGCCGTGCTGGCGGTATCGTATTCGGGTGAATCGGACGAGATTCTGACGCTGCTGCCGGTCCTCAAACGCCAAGGCAACCTTCTGATCGCCATCACTGGCCGCCCCCGCTCCACCCTAGCCCGCGAAGCCGATGTACACCTGGATGTGGCTGTCCCCGCAGAAGCCTGCCCGCTTGACTTGGCGCCGACGTCCAGTACGACCGCCACGCTGGCGATGGGTGACGCACTGGCGGTCGCGCTGCTCGAAGCGCGCGGCTTCACCGCCGACGACTTTGCCCGATCGCACCCCGCAGGCAGCCTGGGACGACGGCTGCTGCTGCGTATCGCCGATGTGATGCACGCCGGCGAAGACCTCCCCCGCGTGCGCGCCGAAGCCACCGTCCGCGAGGCACTGGCGGAAATCACGCGCAAACATCTGGGTATGACCGCCATCATCGACGCCGAGGGACGATTGCTGGGAATATTTACCGACGGCGATCTCCGGCGAGCACTGGACAACGGCGTCGACGTACGACAGACGCCGATCACCGATGTCATGACTCGTCATCCCAAGACCGTTCATCCCGAGCAACTGGCCGTCGAAGCGGCGCAACTGATGGAAACCCACAAGATCAGCGGTCTGGTCGTCGTCGATCCCGGCAACCGCGCCATCGGCGCTCTCAATATTCACGACCTGTTGCAGGCGCGCGTGGTTTAACAACCGACATCAACGACACCACAATAACAGCCGGTGTACCGACCCCATTCCTCCATCCCGCCATGCCATCACCAATGTCCTACTCGCCTTTTTCCTTGGTCTCCGCCGAAATCCGTCAGCGTGCTGCAAACATCCGCCTGGCATGTTTCGACGTGGACGGCACTCTGACCGATGGCCGGCTTTATTACGACGACAACGGCGGGGAATTCAAGGCATTCCACGTCCGCGACGGTCAGGGATTGGCACTGTTGCGCCGCTTCGGTTTCGCGGTGGCACTGATCACGGCTAGAACGAGCTTGGCCGTGGAAAAACGCGCTGCCGATCTCGACCTGATCGCCAGAACCGGCGTTCAGGACAAACTATCCTGCCTGCGCAGGCTTTGCGAACAACATGACATCACGTTCGGTCAGGTCGCCTTCATGGGCGACGATTTGCCCGATTTCGAATGCTTGCAAAACGTCGGATTGGCGATCGCCCCCGCCGATGCGCACCCGTGGATCGGCGATATCGTGCATTGGAAAACGCGGGCACGCGGAGGCGAAGGCGCCGTGCGGGAAGCATGCGACCTGCTGCTGGAAGCGCACGATCATCTCGACACGATCCTGGGAGTATCTCCGCAATGACCTGGCGGACCACTCTCGGCATCGTATTGCTGATCGCCGCCATCATCAGCGGCTGGTCGGCATGGCGGCTGCACAAAAGCAACGAAGCCACCGTGGCCGTCGAGGAACAACCCTTCGATTACATCCTGCATGATTTCGAAATGATCTCGCTCGACAAACAAGGCCGCGAAAACATCACATTACACGGATCGGAATTGCAACGCCGACGAGACGATCAGACTTTCGCCATCGTATCGCCACTATTTCTGATCCCCGACGATCAAGGGCGTTACTGGCAACTGCGCGCCGATACCGGCTGGGTCAGCCCCAAAGGCGAGGAATTGCGCCTGCACGGCAACGTCTCCGGCGACAGCCCCGAAAGCCCGGATATCATCCCGACGACGTTTCGCAGTGTTACGCTCACCGTACAACCTGAGCAAGAGCTGGCTTTCACCAGCGATCAGGTCACGGTATCCCAACCGGGCATAATGCAAACCGGCATCGGTTTCGAGGCACAATTGAAAACCCGGGAATACCGGTTACTTTCCCATGTTCAGGTCCGTTATGAACCTTCCGCACGCCGTTAGTCTCGCCATCCTGCTCGCCGCCACCGTATCGGCAACGGCACTGGCCAAGAGTTCCGACCGCAACCAACCGATGTCGCTCGATGCCGATCGCTCCGACTGCAACCTCACCAACGACGGCAAATGCGTATTCAGCGGCAATGTCGTGATCCAGCAGGGCACACTGAACATCCGCGCCAGCAATGCCGAAATCATTCGCCGCAATGGCAATATCACTCAGGTGATCCTGACCGGCAACCAGGTGCAGATGAAACAGTTGCTGGACGACAACTCGCTGGTGGATGCCAGCGCCGATCG
>JAITWM010000064.1 GCA_031285265.1 Lysobacteraceae bacterium | reverse complement strand
AAAGTAGTTTCGCCGATGATCAGGGCGCGCCCGTAATCCTGCATCGCTCCGGCAAAAATCTCCGATGCCGCGTCACCGTGCATAGTGATCGTAAAGCCGGCGTTGCCTGGAGCGGTCCGTTGGCAGTGGTGATCAATCGCGGTTCGGCGTCGGCATCGGAGATTTTTGCCGGAGCGATGCAGGATTACGGGCGCGCCCTGATCATCGGCGAAACTACTTTCGGGAAAGGCACGGTGCAGACATTGGTCGATCTGGACCGGTGGCCGGGCGACAGCCAGGATCCACGCTTCGGTCAGGTGAAATTGACGGTACAACAGTTTTTCCGTGTCAGCGGCGGCAGCACGCAACATAAAGGCGTGGAACCCGACATCGTTTATCCGCTCAGCGTCAATGCCACCGAGTTCGGTGAAAGTACATACGACAATGCGCTGCCTTGGAGCCGGATTGCAGATGTATCGCATCAGCAGTACGGTAATTTCCAACCGTTGGTGCAACAGCTGAATGCCTTGCATATACGCCGGATTGCCAGCGACAAGGAGTTTCAGTGGTGGATCGAGGATGTCACGCATTATCGGACGGAAGCCGAAAAGAAATATTTGTCGTTGAACGAAACCGAACGGCGGGCCGAGCGTGATCGGCAGGAGAATCAGCGCAAGGAGCGTCAGGCCATCCGCAGGGAGTTGGGCTTGGATTTGGACCCGTTGGCAGACGAGAATGACGATGGGTTGCAAGCCAGTGAGCGCGATGTCGTGCAAGATGCCGCGCGGCAGAAAGCGGCGGAGCGGCGGCCCGATCCATTGCAGCGCGAAGCGGCGGCAATTCTTGCCGATGCGATCAATCTGTTGGAGAAAAACCAACCGTTATCGGCGCAAGTGTTGCCGCGTTCGGAGTCGTCGCTGCAGTGGGCCAAATAACTTCCTGCATATGGCTTGCGTTCCGTTTTTGAAATCGGATAGGTTGTCCGATTTCGTGCCGGGCAGGCTGGTTCATGGCCAGCCTCCAGGATAAGCAAGCCGTCGTGTCATTTTTGACGCGATTATCGCGCCGCTGATCGAGTGGCGCGTATGCGTTTCTTCTCTCCCCATTGCCATGGCAACGGCTATGCTGCCTCGCATATGAATTATGCCCAGGAGACAGGCGATGCGGGTTTTGGTATTGGGAAGCGGTGTGATCGGTACCTGCAGTGCCTGGTACTTGGCCAAAGCAGGGTTCGAGGTCACGGTGGTCGACCGTCAGCCCGGGCCGGCGCAGGAGACCAGTTTTGCCAATGCCGGGCAGGTTTCCCCAGGATACGCATCGCCGTGGGCCGCTCCGGGCGTACCAATGAAAGCGTTGCGATGGTTGTTTTCCCGGCACGCGCCGCTGTCGATCAGGCCGACATGGCATCTTGAGCAATACAAGTGGTTGCTACGGATGCTGCGCAATTGCACGGAAGAGCGCTACGCCGTCAATAAAGCGCGGATGATACGGCTGGCCGAATACAGCGGCGACGCGCTGGACGAATTGCGCACGCAGACCGGAATCCAGTATGAGGGACGGCATCTGGGTACGATGCAACTATTTCGTACCGAAGAACAATTGGACGCTGCCGCTAAGGACATCGATATCCTGGAGGAGTTTGGCATTCCGTTCGCTTTGCTCGATCGCGAGGGCATCGAACGTGCCGAGCCGGCCTTGACCGGCATCATCGATCAATTCGTCGGTGCATTGCTGCTACTGCATGATCAGACCGGCGATTGCTATCTGTTTACCTGCCGTTTGGCGGAGATGGCGGCGGCGATCGGTGTGGAATTCCGTTTCGACCGGCAGGTCGATCGCCTGGAATGGGAAGGCGATCGGATCACGTCTGTCGTCATCGATGGACGGCATGAGACGGCCGATTGCTACGTGATGGCATTGGGCAGCTATTCTCCGGCGTTGCTCAAGCCACTCGGTTTACGATTGCCGATCTATCCGCTGAAAGGGTATTCGTTGACGGTACCGATCACCGATCCGGCAATGGCTCCCATGTCCACCGTGGTCGATGAAACTTACAAAGTCGCGATTACCCGTTTCGATCAACGCATCCGTGTCGGCGGCATAGCGGAAGTCTGCGGCTTCGATGGGACATTGCGAAACAAGCATCGCGCTACGTTGGAAAAGGTAGTCAATGGACTGTATCCATCGGGAGGCGATCTGAGTCGAGGCGAATTCTGGACCGGGCTGCGACCCGCAACGCCGGACGGCACGCCGGTCTTGGGAGCGACTGGCTTCCGCAATTTGTACTTGAACACGGGCCATGGCGCCTTGGGCTGGACGATGGCTTGCGGATCGGGACGTTATCTGGCCGATGTCATTGCGGGCCACGAACCCGGATTCAACGATGAGGGCCTGGGGATCTCACGGTATGGCGGATAATCGATCCGATCCAATCCGCCAGCCGGGCTGTCATGGAAGGGGCTCGGTAGCGAAGTCCGGCGCGCCCGACAGATAGTTGCCGTTCATTGCGAATCGGCCCGGCTGAGTTTCAAAGTCGATTCCATGACCAGGAACAACCGGCGGACCTCGCCGCTGAGCAAGGCGAAGCGTGCGTCGAGTTCGGCGCGCAGGTCTTCGCGCTCGGTGCTTTCCAACTGGTCCACGGCGCCTTCCAGGAATTTCAGTTTGCGTACGACCAGATCTTCACCCAGCACAAGGGACAGATGATCGTCCAAGTTCAGGGCCAGCCGGGTGACCTGTTTGCCGGCTTTGAGATGCTGAGCGATTTCCTTGCTGCTCAGGTCCTGATACTGACATTTGATGATGGCGCCACCATCGGCCGGGTCTTTCAATTCGCACTCTTCGCCCAGCGACAGTCCTTCGGGCAAGGTCTCGCCGGCGACCCAGCCGGTCAGCAGATTGCGCACCGAAGCTTCGGCGTTGAGCGGCAATGCCGGGAAGCTGCCGAGCGCACGGCGGATTTCCGAAACGACGGTTTCCGCGACTTTGCGCGAAGACGTATCGATGGCGACGAATCCGTGCTGCATGTCGAGCATTGCATCCATGCGGGAAGTCTTAACGAAGGCGCGCGGCAGCAGTTCGTGCAGAAGATCGTCCTTCATGCGCTTGCGTGTCCGGCTGCCCAGCTTGCGGCCTTCTTTTTCTTCGATCTCCGCCACCTTTTTTGCCAGTTGTTCATTGACCACGGTGGCCGGCAGCAACCGGTCCTCGCCGCCGACGGTCAACCAGATCGCATCGCCGATGCGATGCGACAGCACTTCTCCGTCGCGTCCGAACGGTGAGATGAACCCGCGCGAGGAAAGTTCCAGCGAGCCTACGGGTTTGAGTTGGGCTTGATCGAGATGTTCGTCGAGCTGCGAGACATCCAGCGCGGTTGGGAAGCGGAAAAACGTCAGATTGCGGAAAAACATCGAGTATCCCTAAAAAAAGTAAGAAGGAGCACGCAGGGGAATCACGATTCCCGCGAAGGAAGAGAGCCGTTGGCGTAATCGCCGGACAGCCACGCGTGGCCGTCCGGTAATGGCGTATCGCTGCGACGGCCCAGCGCGAGGAAATCGAACAATCGACGGTCGGCCAGTTGCGAAGGCCTTACATCGGACAATGCGCGAGCGATCTGTTCGACCCGTCCAGGGGAGTGTTGCTCCCACTCCGCCATCATTCTCTGCACTTGTTTGCGTTGCAGATTTTCCTGGCTGCCGCACAGGTTGCATGGAATGATAGGGAAATTCCTGAAATTCGCGTAATCGGCAATATCCACTTCGCGGACATAGGCCAGCGGGCGGATCACGACGTGTTTGCCGTCATCGGATAACAGTTTCGGCGGCATGCCGCCGAGTTTGGCATGGTGGAAGAGATTGAGGAAAAACGTAGCGACGGCGTCGTCGCAGTGGTGGCCCAGAGCGATCTTGGTGAAGCCATGCGCCGCAGCATGAGCGTATAGCGCGCCGCGCCGCAGACGCGAACACAGCGAACACAGGGTTTTGCCTTCGGGTACGACGCGCTGCACTACCGAATAGGTATCTTGCTCGATGATTTGGAACGGTATTCCGATCGAGCGCAAATAATCGGGCAACACGTGCGCAGGGAATCCGGGCTGCTTCTGGTCGAGATTGACCGCCACCAGTTCGAACGGTACCGGGGCTTTTTTCTGCAATTGCACCAGTAGGTCCAGCATGGTGTAACTGTCCTTGCCGCCGGACAGGCAAACCATGATCTTGTCCCCGGCCTCGATCATGCCGAAATCGGCAATTGCTTGGCCTACCTGCCGGCGTAGCCGTTTGTTCAACTTGGCCTGCTCGCGTATCTGAACGCGCGGGTTGCGGCGGCGAAAGCCGGGATCGGAAAGTGACAAAATATCGTTCATGGGGCCGCCATTCTACCGCTCATGGCCGTACCCAGCGACGTGGCATGAATGCGGTGCCGTGACGGGGTCCGGATATCTGTGTATGCTCGGATGCCATGCCGAACTTGACGCCTTCCGAGATAACGCAACGTATTGCCGCTTTACGGTTGGAACATCGTGCACTTGATATTGAAATCGCTGGTGCTGCGGCCAGAAGCAGGGACGAACTGCATGTCAAACGGCTAAAAAAACGCAGACTCTGGTTGAAAGATTGCATTGCGCGCTTGGAAGACATGCAGATTCCCGATGAACCGGCGTGAGATGGTCGGTTTGAGCGAATTTCGCCTGGATGGCTTTCGAATCGTTACACTATCCAGATGGCGGAGCCGGCCAGACAGTCGCGTCATTCGCAAGAATGCCGAGGAAAGTCCGGGCTCCATAGGGCACGGTGCCAGGTAATGCCTGGGCGATGCGAATCGACGGAAAGTGCAGCAGAGAGTAGACCGCCGATGGCCTCAGGGCACAGGCAAGGGTGAAACGGTGCGGTAAGAGCGCACCGCGAGTCCGGTAACGGACCGGCATGGCAAACCCCACCGGGAGCAAGACCAAATAGGGACCTCATGGCGCGGCCCGCGTCGGGTCCGGGTAGGTTGCTTGAGCGCAACGGCGACGTCGCGCCTAGACGAATGACTGTCCACGACAGAACCCGGCTTATCGGCCGGCTCCGCCATCTTCTCGACGGGTCGTTCTTGATGCGCATGGCACGACGGTCGACCTAGGCCGCGTGAGTCATGCCGCCGAGGGCCGGGTTTCGGGCATGATCCGAATGGAGCATCGCCGGCCGCCGCATTCGTGGCGATCGACTTTATCCGCGTATGCGGGAATGAACGGATCGCAGACTCAAGTCCTGCCCCCCGCTACCACACCTTAATCCCCGCGAAGGCGGGGCTGAACGAGCTGTCCGGCGAGAATCGGTGGACGATCCGGTGGCGATGAATGCGGATTCCAAACGATGTAGTGAATGGATCGGCGTTCACGATGCGCTTTGTCAGAACCAGAAATGCAAACCCAAACGTGTGCATAAGTGGGTGACGAGCGCCGATGAGGTTGCGCAAAAATGCGCATCCGATGATCGGATTTGGAATACTGCGGTGCATGAAATCATGCGCAAATTGGATTCATACCTGAACCCCGACATTTCTGTCAGTCTCAAAATTTGATACGAAACAGCCACTTGTGGAAAAGCCTTGAACTTGTTTGTGAAATGTGTCGCAAGTCTTTGAAGTTCTTGATGATTTCTTCACTCGAAGATTGTTGACAACTCTGTGAACGGTACTTATGGTGGGAACCTGAGGGAAAAGTAGGTTTTTTGTGGTTTTTCGTGGTTCAATGCTGCTGCAACCGTAATGCAGAAAGTGGGTAGACAGTCGTGTTCCAGGGCGAAATCGCCATTACCGTCGACGATAAAGGCCGGATAAGCATTCCGATGGCTTATCGGGATGTGATCGCGGCCGAATGCGCCAATCGTCTGGTCATTACCTACAACCCTTTCGAAGCCGGTTCGCTCTATCTCTATCCGGAAAAGGAATGGTGCCGTGTACGAGATGCGGTCAACCACCTTCCCAGTACGCGTGCGGCGCATCGCAGTCTGCAATTGAAACTGGTAGGCGCGGCCACGCCGGTGGAACTGGACGGCAACGGTCGGATCAGCGTTCCTGCCAGCCATCGCAATGCGGTTGGCATCGAGAAGAAAGCGGTGTTGTTGGGGATGGGCGATAAGTTCGAACTCTGGAGTGAGCAAGCGCATCGCGCGCAGATTCAGCGGACATTGACCGATGAGGATCTGAGCGAACAGATGCTCGATCTGAAACTGTGAGGAGGGAGCGGATGCGCACTCAGGCGCAGGCGGTTCAAAGCCAGGATCCGCTACAGCCGGCGACGCATCGGCCGGTGATGTTTTCACAGACGATTGCCGGTTTGCGCGTGCTTGAGGATGGCATCTATCTCGATGGTACGTTCGGCCGCGGCGGTCATGCGCGCGGAGTATTGGAAAGACTAGGCACAAGGGGGCGGTTGTTGTTGATGGACAAGGATCCTGAGGCAGTCTCGGTGGCCGAGCACGATTTCGGCGGGGACTCGCGCGTTTCGATTCGCCAGGGCAGCTTTGCCGCGTTGGGGGAGTGGGAGGTCGCGCGCGATCTGGACGGAGTCTTGTTCGATCTAGGGGTATCGTCGCCGCAGTTGGATATGGCCGAACGCGGATTCAGTTTTCAGCAGGAAGGCCGGCTGGATATGCGGATGGACCAGCGGCAGGCGCTGACGGCGGCGGAGCTGGTGAACGGG
>JAITWM010000059.1 GCA_031285265.1 Lysobacteraceae bacterium | reverse complement strand
CGCATCGGCTTCTGGCGGGGGTGCAAGCGATTTATGAGTCGCTGGCCGCCACGGGACAATTGGCGCAGTTCGATTTTTTCGTGCTCAGCGATACTCGCCGCGAAGAGATCGCGGCCCAGGAGGTCGAGGAGTTCCTGAAATTACGCGCGCGTGTCGAGGGCAGTCATACACGGTTGTTCTATCGGCGGCGTATCGATAACAGCGGACGCAAGGCAGGCAATATCGCCGAATGGGTGCGTCGTTTCGGCGGCGCTTATGCGCACATGCTGATCCTGGACGCGGACAGTCTGATGAGCGGCGACAGCATCGTTCGTTTGGCTGCGGCGATGGAGCGGAATCAGGATGTCGGCTTGATCCAGACATTGCCGATGGTGGTCAACGGCAATACGTTCTTCGCGCGCATGCAACAGTTCAGCGGGCATGTATACGGCCCGGTGATGGTACGGGGAGTGGCGTGGTGGCAGGGCGCGGAAGGCAATTACTGGGGGCATAACGCGATCATCCGGACGCGTGCGTTCGCCGAGCACGCCGGCTTGCCGACGCTGCCGGGCAGCAAGCCGTTCGGCGGCCATATTCTCAGCCATGACTTCGTCGAGGCGGCATTGATGCGCCGGGCCGGCTGGGCCGTTCATATGGTGCCGATGCTGGGAGGCAGTTACGAGGAGGGTCCGCCTTCGCTGACCGACCTATTGATCCGCGATCGGCGCTGGTGCCAGGGCAATCTCCAGCACGTCAAGGTTCTATGCGCGCGCGGACTGCATTGGATCAGCCGTTGCCATATGCTGATCGGTATCGGCGGTTACTTAACCGCACCGCTGTGGGCATTGTTTCTGTTGCTGGGACTGGCGATTCCCCTGGAAAACGCGGGATTGCTTTCCGGTGGATTCGATCTGCCGGGCTTCTCTCCGCTCGTCTATTGGCGGGAGCGCGACCAAGAGCGGGTGCTGTGGCTGTTCGCAGTTACCTTGGGCTTGTTGTTCGCGCCGAAGATACTTGGTTACTTCACGGTCCTGCTGGATTCGGAAAAGCGCCGCGAGAGCGGCGGCGGCGTCCGCATCTTCATCGGCATCGTGATCGAGAGTATCGTCGCAACGTTGTGCGCGCCGATCGTGATGTATCGGCAGTCGCGGGGCGTGGCCGAGGTGATCGCCGGCAGGGATTCCGGCTGGGAAGCGCAACGCCGCGATGACGGCGGACAATCGCTGTCGGACTTGTTGCGCAGTTATGGCGGGTTGACGTTGTTCGGCGCCTTCATCGGCGCACTGAGTTGGTGGATATCGCCGACGTTGGCGGCATGGATGTCGCCGATCATTCTCGGCATGGTGTTGTCGATCTCGGTGATATCGCTGACATCGGCGCGCAGTATGGGTGAATGGTTGCGTCGGCGGAAGCTGTTGTGCATCCCGGAGGAATTGAAGCCGCCGGAAATTCTGCGGCGCGCGGCGGAGTTGCGCCGTTCCCGGCCGGATGACGGCGAGAACGTGTAAGCACAGGCATAATGCGGTCTCATCTCATCGAGGAGCGGCTGATGCTGGAAACCATCGAGTATGAAACCGGGCCGGCGCCGCAATGGTCGGTCATTTGGTTACATGGCCTGGGAGCGGATGGGCACGATTTCGCGCCGATTCTTCCGGAGTTGGTGCGCAAGGGGTGGCCAAGCATGCGGTTCGTGTTCCCGCACGCGCCGGTTCGCCCGGTCACGATCAATAACGGCGCGAGGATGCGTGCTTGGTACGATATCGTCGGCCTGGATTTTTCCAGCCGCGCCGATCGCGAAGGCATCGAGGAATCCGTTGCTGCGGTCGAAGCGTTGATCGAGGATGAGCATCGGCGCGGCATCTCCCCGCAGCGGTTGCTGTTGGCCGGTTTTTCGCAGGGTGGCGCCATTATCCTGACTACTGGACTGCGCCGTCGGGAGCCATTGGCTGGTTTGATTGCCCTTTCCGCGTATCTGCCAAGCGGCGAGCAGGCCATTGCAGAAAAAACCGAGGCAGCCACTAGGCAGCCGGTCTTCATGGCACATGGTGAAAGCGATCCGGTGATACCACTGGTATATGCCGAGTACAGCATGCAGATACTGCAGGCGGCCGATTTCGAGGTGCAATGGCATCGCTACCCGATGCAGCATCAGGTCTGTGCGGAGGAAATACGCGATCTTGGCGATTGGATCGGCCAGCGGTTCGTTGCGGTCGATTGAGCGATGGAAGACCCGAGCCGTCCCGCGCTGTGGATGCCTGATTTTTGCCGGACATCCCGGCTGGCGATCATGCTGGGTTTGGCCGGATTGGTCGTGGTCGTGGTCGTCGTGACCCCGGACGGGACGCATAACTGGAGTATCACCCGGTTTGCCCATGCCAGCGGCTTCGCATTATGGATGTCGTTGGCAGTGTCGGTCCTGTTGTGCCGGTTGCGCGGGCCGTTGTCCCGATTGCCGGTACGGCTGGGCGCGTTGACGGCAGTGGCATTGTCCGGCGTCGTGGCGTTCGTCTTCTCGGGAATCATCTATACGCTATACGACACGATCGGGGTGGCGCTGATGGGTGCATCGATGTCCGCATTCGTCGTGCGCAGCGCGGGAGTGACGATGCTGATTACCGCGTTGGCATTGCGTTATTTCTACGTCAGTGATCGCTGGGCGGCGCAGTTGGAGGCGCAGGCGCGCGCGGAAGCAGATGCCCTGCAGGCGAGAATCCGTCCGCATTTTCTGTTCAATAGCATGAATCTGATCGCGAGCCTGTTGCGGCGTGACCCGGAGGTCGCCGAGCAGGCTGTGTTGGATCTGTCCGATCTGTTTCGCGCGGCGCTTGGCACCGGTGACGGGGATTCGACGTTGCAGGCGGAGTGTGAGCTGGCCGAGCGCTATCTGGCGATCGAGTCGCTACGCTTGGGCGAGCGATTGCAGGTGGAATGGCAACGGCAGGAGCCTTTGCCGTGGACCTTGCTGATGCCGCGTCTGATTTTGCAGCCGTTGCTCGAGAACGCGATCCTGCATGGTATTTCGCGCTTGCCCGAAGGCGGTGCAGTGACGATTGAGCTGAATACCGTGGACGGCATGCTGCATGTGCGAATCCGCAATCCCGCGCCCGATCCGGGAGTCGAATCCTCCGGCTTGCAACACAACGGCGCCGGTCATGCGCAACGCAATATCGCGCATCGGCTGGGGTATCGTTATGGCAATAAAGCATGGCTGACGCGTGGTTGGCGCGACGGGTACTATGTCTGCGAAATCACCGTGCCGAT
>JAITWM010000181.1 GCA_031285265.1 Lysobacteraceae bacterium | reverse complement strand
AACGAGCCCGGCAATAGGGTCGGGTTGGGTTTGGGCAACAATGCGCGCAACGACACCGACCCGGTGGCCGGATCGACGGTGAAATCGTAAAAATCGACGGTACCGGTTTGATCATAGATGCTGCCGTCGCCCAGCATAATCTGAACAGTGGCCTTGCCCACATTGGCCAGTTCGACATTGCCGCTGCCCTGAGCTCGGCGCAATTCCGCCATTTCATTGGCGCTCATCGAAAAGTTGACATACAGCGGATCGAGTTGATCGATGGTAGTCAATAGGGTGACATTGCCTTGTCCGACCAGTGCACCTTCGGTGACTTGCTGTTGACCTGCCCTTCCGCTGATCGGTGCATGCACGCTGGCGTATTCGAGGTTGATCTTGGCATTGGCAACATCGGCACGGGCTCCTTGCACGGCGGCCGCGGTGGTGCGCTCCGTAGCGATCGCGTTATCCAGATCGTTCTGCGAAATATATTTTTGAGGCGCTAATTGACGTGCACGGTCGGCTATCATTTTCGCATTGGCATAGCTGGCTTCGGCTTGCGCCAATTGGGATTGAGCGACATTCAACGCGGCTTGCAGCGGTGCCGGATCGATCAGAAACAGCACTTGCCCTTCTTTGACATCGGTGCCTTCCTGATAAACGCGCCTGAGCAGCACGCCGGGAACGCGTGCTCGGACATCTGCACTGCGGAAGGCCGATAAGCGTCCGACCATTTCGCGCTCCAATGGAACCGTCTGTTGTTTGGCTTCCAGCACTCCGACTTCCGGCGGTGGCGGCATTTGCTGTTGCTGCTCTTTGCAGGCAGTCAATGTCGCCAGTAAGGCGCCGGTTAGAATGAAATGACGAAGAGGGGCGATCATGAAAAATTCCGGTTGATTTCGATCGGGAATGGAGAAAGTGAAGAAACAAACGCGTGCAGGAAACTATCGACGACGGATTTTGCCTGATGATGCTGCTGTTCCTTGCTCTGGTTCGGAACGGGAAGGCGTTTGCGTTCCAGATCCGTGCCGATGATCATGCTCGACGGTAAGTCCGCGGCATAGTGCGGATCGCCATGCCTGAGACAGGCTGATCGCATGGCTGGTTCCTGCCAAACGGCCGGATGTTTTTGCATGTCACTGACGCGTGCCACGACTGCTTCCATGCTGACATGAAAGCCTTGCCGGGCCATTAACGCAGGTACGGCATCGTAAACATGCCGGTCGCGTTCAGTGACATCTTGTACGGTCATGAAAGCGGACAGAACGAACCATGGAAGTGGATGTGGACTATACCGTCTAGTACATTTATTTAGCAATCTGACTTTTAGGCAGAAAAAATGGCTTTGACCTGAACGGATAGCGAAAAATCATTGACAGACAAGCATTGGTAGTGACCGTTTGAGAAGAACATGGGCCAATTGATCAGCTTATTCCTATGAACATGGATATTCTGCGAAGATGGCTACAATTCGCCTTCTGATTCCACTTTTCGGAGTGTTCGTCGATGTCAGCCAAAAAGCCGGCGGGGACCGGTAAAACGGTATCCCGCGTGTCGAAAGTACAAACTTCTGCCCGATCGGTCGTTTCGCGTAGCCGCGTCATTCAGAACAGACCGTTCTCTCTCGATCCCATTTATGCCGAGATCCGTAAGCGCGTTCCTATGGCGCAGCAAGCGCAGATGCGTGCTTTTGTCGCTACGTTCCTACGCCGTCTGGAGGCAGACGAATATCCATTGCATACCCCGGGAGAGTGGCTGGCGATAGCGGCAGGAATGCTGGAGTTCGTACGTAAGCGCAAGACCGGTACGATCGGGGTACGGGTGTTCAATCCGGATCCGAAAATCGATGGCTGGGAATCACCGCATACCGTTCTGCAGATCATCAATGACGATGTTCCATTCTTGGTGGATTCGGTCAGCATCAATTTGACCCGATTGGGGATCGGGGTGCATGCCATGAGGCACCCTGTGATACGTTTCAAGCGAGACCGCAATGGACGCATCACCGAAGTTGGGGAAGGCAAGCCAGAATCGTTGATGCTGCTGGAGATTGATCGGCAGTCCGTCGAAACAATGGTGGTGATAGAGCGGCAGATTCGCGAAATCTTGGAGGATGTGCACGCGGCGGTCGATGATTGGAGTGCGATGCGCGAAAAAATGTTGATGGCGGCCGAGGATCTGGTTACTCGTCGGCTACCTATCGACGACGATAAAAAATATGAAGTGCAGGAATTTCTGCGTTGGGCGGCACACGACCATTTCATCTTCCTTGGTTACCGTGAATACAGCGTAATCAAACAGGGGCGTGAGGAAATACTGCAGGTTGTGGAAGGCTCCGGTCTGGGATTGATGCGTAATGACAGCACATCGACGCCGCGGCCGGCGCATCTTCTGGCGGCGCATGGCTTGAACCGTTCAGGAGCGGGCGAAGCCCTGGTTCTGACCAAAACCAGTACACGCTCGCGGGTTCATCGCCAGGGGTATATGGATTACATCGGGGTACTGGAATACGACGCCAAAGGTCGAATCGTCGGGGAGAGGCGTTTTCTCGGTCTGTACTCTTCCAGGGCATTCAATTGCCTGCCCAGTGAGATACCACTAGTGCGCGGACGTTATGACTTCGTGATGCACAAGTCGGGATTTCCGCCCAACAGCCACAGCGGCAAAGCATTGCGGCATATTTTGGAAACCTTACCGCGCGAGGAGTTGCTCCAGTCCGATGAGGATGAACTATATCGCAACGCGATGGGCATTCTCGGCTTGCGAGAGCGGGTGCGGAGTCATTTGTTCCTGCGTCTGGATCGCTATGGCCGTTTCTTTTCGGTGTTGGTTTATGTGCCGCGCGAACAGTTCAATACCGATGTGCGCTTGCGCATCGAATCCCTGTTGAGGGAGTCACTGCACAGCGAATATATCGATTCCAGTGTCGTACTAAACGATTCGCCGTTGGCGCAGGTGCATTTGCTCGTTCGCCCGAAAGCAGATGCGTTGGTCGAAGTGGATATGGCTGTGTTGGAGATGCGGCTGGTGCAGGCGTTACGCAATTGGCAGGATGATTTGCGTGAGCAACTGATTATCCGTTGCGGAGAAAGCGCCGGTCTGAAATTGGCTTCCAGTTACGGCAAGGCATTGCCGGCCAGTTATATCGAGGAAGTCTCTCCGGGAATCGCTGCCGGAGATGTCGAACAGTTGGCGGCATTGCACGGGCCGCAGGATCTGCGCTTGAGCCTGCACTGGGTACGCCGTGAAGGGAATGAAGATAGTCTGCGATTGAAGCTGTATCGTCAGTATCAGGATATTCCTCTGT
The DNA here is from genome assembly GCA_031285265.1 of Lysobacteraceae bacterium. Classification (GTDB taxonomy): domain Bacteria; phylum Pseudomonadota; class Gammaproteobacteria; order Xanthomonadales; family Xanthomonadaceae; genus JAITWM01. Next base: position 5,470 of record JAITWM010000181.1, on the reverse strand, counting down.
CGGATGTCATGCCGCCGCTGGAAAATTTGGGTTTGCGCTTGATCGCGGAACATTCGCACCGATTACTGGTGAACGTTACCGAGTCGGTCCAGCTCCCGGTATATATCCAGGATCTGGAGGTCGAATCCGTGAATGCGGTGATCGATCCGGCGCAGTCGGCGCAAGCTTTCGAAGAAGCTTTCGTGAAGATCTGGCATGGCGATGCCGAAGACGATGGACTCAATAGTTTGGTTTTACGTGCCGGATTGAACTGGCGGCAGGTAGCGATGCTGCGCGGCTACTGGAAATATCTGTTGCAGATCGGCGTGCCATTTTCACAGAATTATGTGGAAGAGACATTGGCACGTTATCCGTTATTGGCGCGTTTGCTGGTCGAGTTGTTCGAAGCGCGATTCGATCCAATGATCGGTCGTGAAGGCCGTGCCGAAGCACGACGAGAACAAGATGCCCTACGCAAGCAACTGCTCGCACTTGCTGCGGGCGATGCGAGTGCGCTGACTTTGTTGCATGCGCTGGTCGATACGCGCGGGAGTACTCGTGAAACGCGGCAGGAAGCTTGCCGCCAAGCATTGTCGAAACTGATGGACAGTGTCTCGAGTCTGGACGAGGACCGTATCCTTCGTGCGTTTATCAGCGTCATCGAGGCGACGTTGCGTACCAATTATTATCAGACGGACAAGACCGGTGCCATGGCGCATTGCATCGGTTTCAAACTTGATCCGGCAGTCGTGCCGGATTTGCCGAAGCCGTGCCCTTACCGGGAGATCTTCGTTTATGGACCGCGTGTGGAGGGCGTGCATTTTCGGTTTGGTCCAGTGGCGCGTGGCGGGTTGCGCTGGTCGGACCGGCGCGAGGATTTCCGGACGGAAGTATTGGGTCTGGTCAAAGCGCAGATGGTGAAAAACTCGGTGATCGTCCCGGTCGGTGCCAAAGGCGGTTTTTTCGTCAAACGACCGCCAATTGGAGGCGACCGTGACGCGTTATTGGCGGAAGGTGTCGCCTGCTACCGGATGTTCATTCAGACCTTGTTGGATATCACCGACAATATTGTCGAAGACCGGATCGTACCGCCGCGGCATGTCGTCCGGTACGATGGCGATGACCCTTACCTGGTCGTTGCGGCCGACAAGGGAACAGCGAGCTTCTCCGATATTGCCAATGCGCTGTCGATCGAGCATGGGTTCTGGCTGGGAGATGCATTTGCTTCCGGCGGTTCTGCCGGTTATGACCATAAACGTATGGGTATCACTGCGCGTGGTGCGTGGGAATCAGTCAAACGGCATTTCCGCACCCTTGGCCATGATTGCCAATCTCAGGATTTCACCTGTGTCGGTATTGGCGACATGTCCGGCGATGTTTTCGGTAACGGCATGTTGTTGTCCCGGCATATTCGCTTGGTGGCGGCTTTCGACCATCGGCATATCTTTCTCGATCCTGAGCCAGATTCAGCGGCTTCATTCAAGGAACGCGAGCGTTTGTCCAAGCTGGCGCGTTCCAGTTGGGCCGACTACGATGTCAAACGGATTTCTCGGGGAGGCGGTGTCTATTCGCGATCCTTGAAAATCATCGAAATCAGCCCGCCAGTGCGGACCGCACTGGGTTTGAGCAGTGAAGTGAAGTCATTGACGCCTGATGCCCTGATCCGTGCGATTTTGTGCGCGCCGGTCGATCTGCTGTGGAATGGCGGCATCGGTACTTACGTCAAGGCTGGCTGTGAGCAACAGGCTGATGCCGGTGACCGCGCTAATAATGCGGTACGCGTCGATGGGGGGCAGTTGCGCTGCAAGATCGTCGGTGAAGGCGGAAACCTCGGCTTTACCCAGCGCGGTCGTATCGAAGCCGCCCACCAAGGGGTATTGCTCAATACAGACTTCATCGACAATTCGGCCGGAGTAGACACTTCCGACCATGAGGTCAACATCAAGATATTGCTCAACGATGCGGTGCGGGCGGGCAAATTAAAGTTGCCGGCACGCAAGCAATTGCTGGCATCGATGACCGATGAAGTGGCGCGTTTGGTGTTGTGGGACAACTATCGTCAAAATCAGGCCATCAGTCTGATGGAGCGGATGAGTGTGGAGCGATTGGGGTCCAAGCAACATTTCATCCAGGTGCTCGAAGCACAAGGGTTGCTGGACCGGCAAATCGAATTCCTGCCTTCCGATGCGGAACTGTCGGCGCGCCGGGCGCGTGGGCAGGGCCTGACGCGTCCCGAACTGGCAGTATTGCTGTCCTATTCCAAACTGGTGGCGTATCAATGGCTGTTGGACTCGGATGTTCCGGAGGATCCGTATCTGTCCAAGGAAATGCTGCGTTATTTCCCGCAACCATTGCAGAAGAAATACGCCGATGCGATGGGAAAACATCGGTTGAAACGGGAAATTATCGCCACTGCGGTAACCAATACTACGATCAATCGAATGGGTGCGACATTCCTGTTGCGGATGCAGGAGGATACGGGCCGCAGTGCGGCGGAAGCCGCCAAGGCATACACCATCAGCCGCGAAGTATTGGGTGCCCAGCAGTTGTGGGCGCAATTGGATGCGCTGGACGGGAAAGTACCGGAATCGGTGCAGATCGATGCGTTACAGGTGATCTGGCATCTGCAACGCTGGTTCGTGCGCTGGCTGCTCGGACGACCGGGGAAAATGCCAGGGATTACCGATGCGGTCGAGCGTTACCGGGGGCCTTTTGCGGAGATTCGGTCCGCGTCCGGGGTGCTGCCCGATTCGCAGCGTCCGGCCTATGAGCGTCGATTGCAGGAGTGGAAGGACAAAGGGATGCCGTTGGCGCTGGCACAACAGATGACGGAGCTGACTTATCTGGAATCTGCTTTCGATATCAACGAACTGGCACTCGCCAACAAACTCAAGCCAGTGGAGGTGTCCAGAGTGTACTTCAGGGTTGGCGAGGCCTTGCGAACGCCTTGGCTATTTGAGCAGATCGGTGCTTTGCGGGTGGATGGACGCTGGCATGCGATCGCGCGTGGAGTATTGCATGACGAGCTTGCCGCGCATTTGCGTGTGTTGGCCGGTCAAGCATTGAAACAACCCGGTACCGAGGCTGATGTCAAAGTACGGCATTGGATCGGACGTGATGATGCCCGGCTACGGTTCACCCTGTCGATGCTTGAGGAGCTTTCCACCCAACAGCTTCTCGATTATCCGACGCTTTCCGTAGCGGTGCAGAAATTGGGGCAGCTTGCCGCACAAGGATGATGTGGCGAGGCTCATCGTAACGGGCGGTGCGGGAGTGATGACCGTACGCCCGTTTCACTAGTCGGGTTATGTTGTAGAAAAGACGGAATCCATGATGAATTCTTGTTCGCGTATTGCTTTTCTCGCCAGTGATGCCGAGCCCGCACAACGGGCTTTGGCGGTTCTCGTCGATCACTATGGGCAATGCCGTTCCGAGGAGGCTGACGTATTGTGTGCATTGGGCGGCGACGGTTTCATGCTGCAGACGCTTCATAGATTAGGTATGCTCGGAAAGCCGGTTTATGGTATGAAATTGGGTACGCTGGGTTTTCTGATGAATCAATATCATCCCGACCCTCAGTGCTTATTGGACCGAATCGCGATCGCTGAACCGGCCAGATTGCGGCCTTTGGAAATGACCGCACTGACCGAGGCCGGAACGAGTGTACGGACTTTGGCCTATAACGAAGTGTCGTTGTTGCGGCAGACTCACCAGGCGGCGCATATTCGTATCGCGCTCAACGGGCGGATGCGGCTGGATGAGTTGATTTGCGATGGTGTACTGGTATCGACGCCAGCCGGCAGCACGGCTTACAACTATTCCGCGTTGGGTCCGATCATTCCGTTCGGTTCTCATACGTTGGCGTTGACGCCGATTGCACCGTTCCGTCCGCGGCGTTGGCGCGGTGCGATTCTCAAGGCCGATACCGAGGTGCGTTTCCATGTATCGGACCATTATAAGCGTCCGGTCAGCGCCACCGCCGACTCATATGAAGTCCGCAATGTGATCGAAGTGGCCATCAAGGAGTCGAGCGATCATATGGTGACGTTGCTGTTCGACCCTGAACACAATCTGGAAGAGCGGATTCTCAGTGAACAATTCGTGGTTTAAACGGCCTGTATCTGTCTAGGTCGGCGGGAGAGTTTGAAGATGTCCGATCGCATTCCTCGCTTGTTGACCGTTGCGGTGACTTCACGTGCTTTGTTCGATCTGGAAGAGAGCCATGCGCTGTACGAACGCAATGGCGTGGAAGTCTACAGCCGATATCAGCGCGAACACGAAGACGATGCATTGAAACCCGGAGTGGCCTTCCCGGCGGTGCGAAAATTGCTGGCGTTGAACGCTGGGGCGCCTGCGGAGGCGCCGCGGGTCGAGGTGATTCTGCTGTCGCGCAATTCGCCGGATACGGGCCTGCGAATATTCAATTCGATCCAGCATTACCACCTGGATATCGTACGTGCAGTCTTTACTTCGGGCGAACCGACTTGGCCGTATATCAAGCCGTTCATGGCGGATTTGTTCCTTTCGGCCAACCCTGAATCGGTGCGGCGCACTCTGGAACATGGCATCGCGGCGGCCACGATCCTGCCTTCCCGGATGTCGGACGGTCTTCTTTGCGATGTGGAGGTTGATGGAGAAGCCTGCGACGGGAGGGATACTCAATTGCGGATTGCATTCGATGGAGATGCGGTAATTTTCGGTGATGAAGGTGAACGGATTTCACGCGAACAGGGTGTCGAGGCATTCGGTGAGCATGAACGGGAGCGAGCCCGAGAACCCTTGTCGGGCGGGCCGTTCAAAAGTGTTTTAGCGGCATTGCATCAATTGCAACAGGCTTTCCCGGCGGATGAACGTTCGCCGATCCGTACTGCATTGGTGACGGCGCGCTCGGCTCCCGCGCATGAACGAGTGATCCGCACCTTGCGCGAGTGGGGTGTGCGTCTGGATGAGGCGTTGTTTCTGGGCGGACGGGAGAAGGGTCCATTTTTGGCAACGTTCGGCGCGGACATCTTTTTCGACGATTCATCGCAGAATATCGACAGCGCGCGCCTGCATGTGCCGGCGGGACATGTCCCGCATGGGGTAGCCAATCCTGCCTGTTGATGAAGTCGATACGGGGCGAATACGTTTTGGCGGCGGATCTGACCGTGGTTGCAGAAGTTCCAGGTCCTTCCTTACGAAATAGATCATAAGAGGTCCATACGGCGCGGTTTCTTGGTAGCGGGTCTAAACGGATGGTGATTCATTTCACCATAATCGGATTGGCTGGCATGATGCGGAGAGCTAAGATAGCGCCTCCTCTACGCATTTGTATCCGCCGCGAACTGTGTTCCGCCATCACTCGAATGTCATGACGCTCCATCTGAAAACCGCAGAAGAACTCGAACGAATGCGCATTGCCGGACATATGGCGGCCGAAGTGCTTGAGGTTGTCGCGCCTTATGTCAAGCCGGGCGTCACTACGGCGGAACTGGATCGTATTTGCTATCAA
>JAITWM010000057.1 GCA_031285265.1 Lysobacteraceae bacterium | reverse complement strand
TCTTGCTGGCAAAGGTCGCCTGCGGCCGTCCCCATAGCGTCGCCAGCATCTGCCCCGTCTGGTTGGCATCGTCGTCGATGGCCTGTTTGCCGAGGAGAACCAGTTGCGGTTGCTCCTTTTCTATCAGTTTCAATAGGATACGCGCCGCCGTCAGCGGTTGGACGGCCTGATCGGCAACCACATGGATCGCGCGGTTGGCGCCCATCGCCAAACCGCTGCGCAAATGCGCCTGCGCGTCACCTGGCGCAATGGTAACGACCACGACTTCGGTAACAATGCCCTTGTCGCGAAGGCGCAATGCCTCTTCCAGAGCGATTTCGTCGAAGGGATTCGGTGACAGCTTGACGCCGTCGGTAACCACACCGGAACCATCCGGCTTGACTTGTACACGAACGTTGTAGTCGACAACGCGCTTATAGGCAACGAGGACTTTCATCGGAAGGGGATTTCCTCAGGAGATACGAACTGGACCCAACTACAGCCGATGCCGGCACGGGAACGAAACTACGATTTTACCCGTCCGGGCCAGGCCATGCGAGCAAACGTCCTATTTAGGCATCGAGCGGAACAGGCCGGCTTCGGTCCGTTCTCGGTGCAGTTCCGTCCGAAAGGAGCCGTCCCACGGCCGATTTCCCAGGCATATCGAAACGCCCCCTACCGGCCATGCGCTCGACTTTCGTGAACACATGCCACTGCAAATCCGACGATCATCCCGCCGATCGATTCACATATTCTGGTAGTTCGGACCGGAACCGCCCTCCGGTGCGACCCAATCGATGATCTGGTACGGATCCTTGATATCGCAAGTCTTACAGTGCACGCAATTGGCGGCATTGATCTGCAAGCGCTTGCCGGCGCCATCGTCGATCATCTCGTAGACGCCGGCAGGGCAGAATCGCGTACACGGATTATCGTATTCAGCGGCGCATTGCGTCGCGCAGATGGAGGTATCGGCCACGCGCAAATGCACCGGCTGGTCTTCATCGTGTTCGGTCGCGGCGAAATACACTGCCTGCAGCCGATCGCGCGGTGACAATGTGCGTTCCAGATAGTCGTACCGCGGCTCCTTGCGTTCGCCGATCTTGTTCAGCGAGGACCAGTCAGGGGTGACTTTCAACGTCCATGGCGTATGCCCGCCAAGCGCAGTCTCCAAACCGGCGTTGCACAGCCCAAACCACAGCCCTCGCTTGAAGCCGGGTTTGACGTTACGGACTTTCCTCAGCTCCTCCATTACCGGTGAGCCGCGCAACTTCGCATCGAATCCGGCGGAATCCAGATTTGCAGCCAGATGTTCGGCCGCCAACATACCGCTGCGCAACGCCTGATGGGTCCCTTTGATCTTAGGCACATTGAGCAGACCAGCAGTATCGCCGATCAGCAGCGCCCCAGGCATTTCCACTTTGGGCAAGGACTGCCAACCACCGGTGACGATCGCCCGCGCACCGGCGGACAGGAGGCTGCCGCCCTCCAGCAGAGGCTGAATCAACGAATGGTTCTTCCATTGCTGGAAAGCTTCCCAAGGCTTGTACTCCGGGTCGCTGTAGTCCAGACCGCTGACGTAACCGAGGGCGATCCGACCGCCATCGAGGTGGTATAGAAACCCGCCGCCGTAGATCGTTCCTTCCGCCGGCCAGCCCAGCGAGTGCATGACATGTCCGGGCGTCACCCGGCCTTCCGGCACCTGCCACAACTCCTTGATACCGATCGAATACGCTTGTGGGTCGCTGTCCTTGTCCAGCGCGAACCGTTTGATCAACCGTTTGGTCAGGTGGCCGCGCGCGCCCTCGGCCAGCACGGTCACCTTGGCATGGATATCGATACCGGGCGTATAACCGGGTTTGTGCGAACCATCCTTGGCAATTCCCATATCACCGATACGGACGCCGATCACATTGCCGTTCTCGTCATGCAGCGTCTCGGCGGCAGCGAAACCGGGATAGATTTCGACACCGAGGGCTTCGGCTTGCGGCGCCAGCCATGCGCACAATGCGCCGAGACTGACGATAAAATTGCCTTTGTTGTGCATCCCCGGCGGCATCACCGGAAACTTGTATCCTCCGGTTTTTCTCAGGTACCACAGTTCGTCGTCCTTGACCGGGACACAGATCGGCGGCGGATTGTCGCGCCAGTCCGGAAGCAATCGGTCCAGCGGTTCCGGTTCGATGATCGCGCCGGAAAGGATATGCGCACCGACCGTGCTCGCTTTTTCGATCACGCACACCGATATGTCCGGATTGAGCTGCTTGAGACGGATGGCGCATGCCAGTCCCGCCGGTCCGGCGCCAACAGTGACGACGTCATATTCCATCACGTCACGTTCCACTGCTTCGACAGTGGTCGCGCCAGTTCCCGTATCCGACATGATTTACCTCTGTGATGACTGATCGTAGCTCACGTCATTTTCAGGGTTTGCCGCATGCGGGGCAAATCAACCGCCAACCGGCGACCTGCTCCGGCAGGAATCTGCTACGGTACGGGCGATGACCTGGGTTCCACTGCCACTCCCCGACACGGATCTGCGCTGGCATCCGGCCTGGTTGCCGGCCGCTCAGGCCGATACGCTGCAACGGCGGCTATTGGCAGAAATCGAATGGGAAGTGCATCGCATCCATATTTTTGGACGTCTGGTCGATTCGCCGCGTCTGAGCTGCTGGATCGGCGACCCCGGCACGGCATACACCTATTCCGGCACTCGCTTCGAACCACATCCGTGGCCACCCGCTTTACGGCCTTTACGCAAGCGTCTGCTCGCACAAACCGGCGTCGCCTTCAACAGCGTATTGCTCAATCGTTATCGTGACGGCGCCGACAGCATCGGCTGGCACAGCGACGACGAACCCGCTCTGGGGCCTCAACCGATCATCGCGTCGCTCAGCCTGGGAGCGGTACGGCGATTCCGGTTCAAACGCCGCGACGACCCTGCCGCTCAACTGACGCTGGAACTGCCACACGGCAGCCTGCTATGGATGGCCGGCGATACGCAACGCCATTATCTGCATGCACTGCCAAAAACCGCCAAGCCAATCGGCGAGCGGATCAATCTCACTTTTCGCCGGATAATGGTCTGATCCGCAACCCCGGCAACCGTATCGCCGCGAACTGGACGCACGGGACTGCCTGACATTCGTTCGACCTAACGGCGCGTGCGCGCATCCGCTTCGCCGCTGGTCAACGTCCAGCCGGCGACATCGTGCGTGATCGCCGCCAATGCTTGCTCGAATGCATCGACCACTTCACGGATATCGACACTGGCCGCCGGTTGCGTAGATAAAAACGTCCGTGCCGCGATGACATGTTGATCGGCATTGTCGAGCAGCTTGGCGCTGACCTCGATCGTTACCACGGGAACCGTCTGGTCCGTGTAGTCCGATTCAAAGCGCCGGATATCCATGATCAACCTGTAATTGGCACGGATTCCAGCGCTCAAACGACCCACCGAAGCGATCCGGCCCGAATCCTCGAGCGCGCGCAATACCGTCGCCTCCAGTATGTCCGGCGCCGGCTGCGACCAGACCACTCCCTTGTATACCTGCCACTCGCCCGGACTCGGGCTCACCACGATACGCGTACTGTCGATCATCCGTTGCGCCGTCGGCTTCGCCACGATCAACCGCCAACTCACCTGTGGCCACGCAGGGTCCGGCGGAATGCGCACATCCGGAGCATAAATGGTGAAAGACGTCGTCGGCGTAGGGCTCAATATCGCGCATCCGGTCAGAACCGCCACGCTCAGGAAAAGCAGGCCACGATACAGTAGATGGAATTTACGCATGCATTTCATTCCGGTTCGAACTCTTTTGGTACATCCCTGCCTAGCAGGAAACGCCTGGGATTGCTTTCCATGCGGTCCATGATGCGACGCAAATCGCGGGTTAGATTGCGCAGTTCGGTCAATGTCGGCCCCAACTGTGCCAGACCGTCATTGGCAAAACTGTTGAAAGCCGCACGATTCTCGCCTAACAGCGCATCCGCATTGCCAGCAGCGGAATCAATCTTGCTCAATGTGGATTCCAGCTTACCGACCACTCCGGGCAACTCGCGAATCACGTTCTGATCCAATCGCTGGATCGTGCCGTTGGTGGTCGCCAGTGTCGCATTCAACTGCTGCGAGGCATCCCGTATGCTGACCAACAAGGTTTCGACGCCATGATCTTTGTCGGCCAATGAATCGCTGAGGCTGGACAGGTTCGACAGTGCGGTCGATATCTCGGCGACATTCTGGTCGCTAAGCAGTTGATCCAACCGCTCCACCAGGCGGCCGGCGGTGTCGGCGATATTCTGCAACGCCGACGGCGCGGTCTGGATCACCGGCAAGTCACGCTTATCGACCGACGTCAGCGCCGGTGTATCCGGGCTGCCCCCGGACAGTTGAATGATCGTCGGCCCCGTCACACTGGTGATCGCCAATCTGGCACGGGTATCGACCTTGATCGGAGTGCCCGATTCGATCTGCACCTGAGCGATCACTTTGCTCGGATCGTCGGGTGCGATCGAAAGTCTGGTCACCGAGCCGACCGAGATGCCGTTGTACTGCACCGGGCTACCGACCGACAGTCCGGTCACTGCTTCGCTGAAAATGATCTGATACCTCTGCCAGGTACGATCGGATGAAAATTTCGCCGACCATAACCCGAACATCAACAATCCCAGCGACGCGATAATGGTGAAAGCGCCAATCAAAACATAGTTGGCCTTGGTTTCCATCTCAGGTTTCCTCCCGCAGAATGATCTTTGCGTTCTGTGCGGCGCGCGCGCGCGGGCCATGAAAATATTCCTGGACCCAGGGATGATCGAAACGTTCCACCTCCGGCAACGGCGCGGTGACGATCACCTTACGGTCGGCCAGCACGGCAACCCGATCGCAAATCGTATACAGCGTATCCAGATCGTGAGTGATCAGGAATACGGTCAATCCCAGCGCTTCCCGCAAGGTTCCGATCAAATGGTCGAAAGCCGCCGCACCGATCGGATCGAGACCGGCGGTCGGCTCGTCGAGGAAAAGCAATGGCGGGTCCAACGCCAGCGCGCGCGCCAGACCGGCACGCTTCCGCATGCCTCCGGACAGTTCCGCCGGCAACTTGCCGATGGCGTCGGCAGGCAGTCCGGCCAGTTTCACCTTCAACAGCGCCAGTTCGTAACGCCAACTGCCCGGCAGCTCGGGGTGATGCTCCTTCAGCGGTACCTGCACGTTTTCGCCCACGGTCAACGACGAGAATAGCGCTCCATCCTGAAACAGCACGCCGGTATTGCGTTCTATCTGCAGGCGATCCTGTGAGCGTTCCGAGCGCGCGTTCACGCCCAGCACCGAAATATCGCCGGCATTGGGCGGACGCAGCCCGAGGACGGAGCGCATCAATACTGACTTTCCAGTACCCGAACCGCCAACGATCCCCAGGATCTCACCGCGGCGGACATCCAGGTCCAAACCGTCATGCACCACTTGCTTACCGAAACGGTTGACCAAACCGCGTATACGGACGACCAGATCATCACCGGCAGCAACGGAAGGTGCTGGTTGCGTATCGGCCATCTCACCAGCCCATATGCATGAACCAGATCGCTGCGAACGCATCGATCACGATCACCAGTGAAATGCTCTGTACCACGCTGGAGGTGGTACGTTCACCGACCGATTGCGCAGTGCCTTTGACCTGCAATCCTTCCAGGCAACCGATCAGGCCGATCACAATGGCAAAAACCGGAGCTTTTACCAGCCCTACCAGAAAATGCCGCAGCTCCATCGAATCGTGCATCCGCGCCAGATACATCGGCCACGGGATACCCAGATCCAATGTCCCGACGACCATGCCGCCGGCCAATCCCGCCAAACCGGAAATAAATACCAATAACGGCAACATGATCAGCAATGCGACCAACCGCGGAATCACCAGCAGATCGATCGGATCCATACCCAGCGTGAGAATGGCATCGATCTCTTCGCGGCTCTTCATGGCGCCGATTTGCGCCGTAAACGCACTAGCCGTCCGTCCAGCCAACACGATCGCCGTCACCAACGGCGCAAGTTCACGCAAAAAAGCGATGTTGACCAAATCCACCACATAGATTTCGGCACCGAAATCGCGCAGAACGGTGGCTCCGAGAAAAGCGATCACGGCACCGACCAGAAACGACAGCAAGATCACTAGCGGTACCGCGTTCAGGCCCACCTCTTCCATGTGACTGACGGTAGAAGTCAATCGAAACCGCGACGGCTGGCGCAGCGTGCGCAACATTTTGAACAGACTCTCGCCGAGAAAACCGATCAATGTCTGAATCGATTCAGCCATACCGTGCACTGTTTCACCCAAGCGCGCCAGCGCTGCGATGAAACCATAATCCCGTTTTTGGGCAGGACGATCGTCAGCCACATTGTCGATCACTCGTACCAATGCCAGATGCTCATGCCGGAAACACAATGCGCTCTTGTTCCATTGCCTGCGGTCGGCATAGCGCACGAGTTGCAAGGCGCCGGACGAGTCGAGCCGGCCGACGCCACTGGCGTCCAGTTCCTTGATCCCATCCGGCACTTCCCGCAATTTCTCGGCGATGACCAACGCATTGCCCAGCACCCAATCGCCGTAAAGCTGAAGCCGGAGCGGGTCATCCGGGTCGGATCGGAACTGAGGGGGCAGGGTGGAATCGATCATGGTCGGTATTCTGTACCGGTAAAGCATACCGCGTAATAACTCTGTTGCCGGTGAACACAAGGACGCGCTCATCCGACGGCATGTTGCATCATGCCGTCCTGACTTGGCCTTCCCATTCGAGCGATACTAACGCCGCCTCATCGTCAGCGCCGCATTCCATGACCCTCGAAAGCAAAGACAGTTACGCGCGCCGCATCGCTTTCATCGTGGAAATAGCGGCACGCCTGCACAGGTACGGAACGACCGCGCAACGGCTGGAAGCGGCGGTGCGCGGACTTGCTCATCGCCTCAAGCTGGATTGTGAGCCGTGGTCGAATCCGACCGGACTGATTCTCAGCTTCAGCGACCCCGGTACACCGCTCGGCAGTACCGACACGACGCGAGTGATCCGCCTGGCGCCCGGCGAAAATGACTTATACAAGCTGAGCGAGGCCGATCACATCGCCGACGCCGTTGCCAACGGCACGATGAGCATTGCACAAGGGCACGCAGCCCTGAGCGCCCTGGATCGCGATCCCGGACGGGGCGCACGCATCATGCAGACACTTTCATTCGGCCTGGCGGCAGCGGCCCTGGCAGGTCTCTGGCGTCTGCCCTGGCTGGACATCGCCACGGCCGCGCTGGCCGGATTATCGATCGGCCTATTGGATCAGCGCATCCGGAAGCACCCCGCCATGAAAGAGGCCGGGGACGCTTTGTCCGGCCTGTTGGCGGGCGCCCTGGTCGGTCTGGTCGCCTATACGATCGCGCCGTTGAACCTGAACACGGTCATCATCGCTTCGTTGGTGGTTCTGCTGCCGGGCATGGCGCTAACCAACGCCATCAATGAACTGAGCAGCCAGCACTGGGTATCCGGCACGGCACGGCTGGCCGGCGCATTGACCACCGTAATGAAACTGACCGTCGGCGCGATCATCGCGGTGACCGTATTGAACATGCTCGGACTGGCACCGCAGGTACGCGCCAGCCGCCCGCAGCCGGAATGGGTGGAATGGGCGTCGCTGCTGGTCGCTTCGTTTGCGTTTGCCGTCTCGTTCAAAGCGGCACGGCGCGATTATCCCTGGGTGATGGGCGCCGCCATCATCGGCTATCTGATTGCCCGCCACGTTGGCTATAGCTGGGGCAGCCCAGTCGGGATCTTCCTTTCGGCGCTGACATTGACCGCGGCCGGCAACG
>JAITWM010000020.1 GCA_031285265.1 Lysobacteraceae bacterium | reverse complement strand
CCGACTCGATGCGCGGTATTTATGTTTCAACGTCCTCGGAGCAGAATTTGACTCCGTTCTATTGCACCGACAACTTGCATCAAGAGACCTATGCGTTGACGTTTCCACAAGATGTTCCGGTCATTGCCATTCCGAAGAACATCGATTTTCGAAATGCTGCCGGGGAATACACGGCACATTGGCAACGCGAAGGGCAAACGGTGAATGTGGTTCATCGTTTGCATAGTTACGCGGTCCGTGGACCGTACGCGCTCTGTCAGCCCGAGGACTACCCGGCGTTCCGCGAACTGTATCATTCGGTAAGACACGGTTTTCGCGGACAAATTCTTTATGGCGATCTCGATCAGATGCAGGTCGTGCCGGCTGCCCAGTGAATACGCTTCGATACAGGGTGTCGGCGGCAGTCAGGAAAATCGCGGTATGGATGAATTGTTTGTCGTCGTGGCCGACGCGATTTTACTTCGAGACTAATGACGACATCACCGACATGGAGTGGGTTCATGGGACGGATGCCGTTGCAGTTCGCATCTGATAGCCCGTTCAGTGTCGCTGGCGCAAACTTGCACGACCGTTATCAGGGTAATGTCGATGATGTTCATACGCCGCTGTGTTGCTTTTCTGGTTTTCGTAGTGGTTTCGACCACGGCCTACGCAGGTGCCCGGGATGAATTGCGCAGATTCACTACCGATTTGAGAGGGCTGGATGGTCAATTCAGGCAACAAGTGTTCGACGATAACGGTCGGCTCAAGGAAACTTCCAGCGGGCGGGTCACGTTGTCGGTTCCACGGCTATTTCGTTGGGAATACATCAGGCCGCATCCGCAATTGATCGTGGCCGACGGTCAGAAAGTATGGATATACGACCCTGATTTGCAGCAAGTGACTGTTCGCCCACAGGCCGAAGAAGAGCGCAACAGTCCATTGAACGCCTTGACCGACCCGGCGCGATTGGAACGCGATTTCGACGTCAGCGAAGAGGCGGCACCGCGCAATGGTCTGCAATGGCTGACGATTACCCCGAAGATCGACTCACAAGCCAGTTTTCAAGTCACGATGCTCGGATTCGGTGCATCGGGATTGAGTCGTATGGAGGTTGTCGACGTAATAGGTCAGCGCACGATCATCGAATTCACTGATTGGAAACGTAACCCAAAATTGGCTGCCGACATATTCAAGTTCACCCCTGGCCTCGGTGTCGACGTGGTCGGGGAGTGAGGCTGTGTCGGGCACGAGGCGAGGTTAGAATGGGCTCGTGGCCAAGTCGAAAAAATCCTACCCGGGCAATACGCCGGATCTGCTAAGCGCCGACTATTCGGCGCTGCGTCCTTTGGCGGAACGCATACGTCCCCGCATGCTGGACGAGATGGTTGGTCAGCGGCGTTTGCTTGGCAGTGGTTCCGCACTGCGTCGCGCAATTGAAAGCGGTCATGTGCATTCGATGGTGTTGTGGGGGCCTCCCGGCTGCGGGAAAACCACGTTGGCTTTATTGTTGGCGCAATACGCCAATGCCGAATTCCACGCGATTTCCGCCGTGTTGTGCGGTCTGCCGGAAGTGCGCCAGGTATTGGCCGAAGCGGCGCAAAGATTTGCCGAAGGGCATCGCACAGTATTGTTCGTCGATGAGGTGCACCGTTTCAATAAAGTACAGCAGGATGCTTTTTTGCCACATATCGAACGCGGAACGATCATCTTCGTCGGCGCCACTACCGAGAACCCTTCCTTTGAATTGAATTCCGCGTTGTTATCGCGTTGTCGCGTTCATGTCATGGAGGCAATATCCGCGGATGATATCGTTCAGGCGCTGCGACGGGCACTGGACGATAACGAATACGGACTGGGTGACCAGAAACTGAATGTGTCGGATATGACATTGCATGAGATCGCAGTTGCCGCGGACGGCGATGTCAGGCGTGCGTTGACGCTGTTGGAAATCGCCGCTGAGTTAGCGCTGGGAGAGGAAGGACGAATCACCGAGGGCACGCTGCTACAGGTATTGGCCGACCGGACTCGGCGCTTCGATAAAGGTGGCGAACAGTTCTACGACCAGATTTCCGCATTGCATAAAAGCGTTCGCAGCTCCAATCCCGATGCAGCCTTGTACTGGCTGACACGAATGCTTGACGGTGGTTGTGATCCGATCTATTTGGCACGGCGGTTGACGAGAATGGCCGTCGAAGATATCGGTTTGGCCGATCCGCGTGCGTTGTCGATGACGATCGATGCGTGGGAGACCTATGACCGCCTCGGCAGCCCGGAAGGTGAGTTGGCATTGGCCCAGGCGACGATCTATCTTGCCAGTACCGCCAAATCCAATGCGGCGTATATGGCGTTCAACGCAGCCAAAGCGGATGTGCGTGATTATGGGACTCAAGAGGTTCCAATGCATCTGCGCAATGCACCCACTCGACTGATGAAGACGCTGGGTTATGCCAAAGGATATCAATACGACCACCAGCTCGAAGGTGGAATCGCCCTGGATCAAAGCGGATTTCCGGATGTCATGGGAGAGCGTGTTTATTACCAACCGGTAATGCGTGGTATGGAAATCAAACTGAAAGAAAAACTCGATCATATCCGCACCAGCAGAGCGGAGGCTTTATCGCGGCGGGAACATGATCCGGAAGATTGATTACGTTGATTCGAAAGCAGGTCAATGGATGATGCTTCCACTATTTTCAAGTCCGATGGCTGTATTGCCATCCAAGAAGAGTCCCGTCATTGGATTCCACCGCTATTGCCATTCAAATAAGGAGGCTTGCCTATGATTCGGTCTTTGATTGCGGTTGGAATAGGGGCGGCGATCGGTGCCTGGGGACGCTGGGGATTGAGTCTTTGGCTGAATTCGAGCCACACATTGTTTCCATTCGGAACACTGGCGGCCAACTTGGTGGGCGGATACTTGATCGGCCTGGCATTGGCATGGTTCGCACATTGCCCCGGTGTGCCGGCGGAGTGGCGGTTGTTCATTGTTACGGGGTTGTTGGGTGGGTTGACGACCTTCTCCACTTTTTCGGCCGAAGTCGTACAACTATTGAATCGCCAAGACTACTGGTGGGCGATGGCAGTGATGTTCGCCCATCTACTCGGATCCTTTGCGTTGACCGCTTTGGGATTGGTGACATTCCGCCTGTTCCGATCCATATAGAAACAGGGAATGAGCCATTGTTTCATCGTAGTAATGGCAGGTTTGACAATCGGTATACATTCGATAGGACAGGATCGTCTTTGGAGACGCGTTCAGGACGAAACATTTACTATACTGATTAGGCTTGTAATGTCGTTGCATTTTCCCATCCCCTCGAATACCTGATGCCACATATACATGACCTTCGGAAAACGATGACGAATCGCCGTTCCAATCCATTCAAAGACTCTATCGGCAGGGTGGCAAAATGGATGGTCTTACCTCTTCTGTTGTCAGGATGCGTTTCGATGATGCCGCGTTACGAAACGCCGGAGCTGCCCGTGGCCGAGCGTTATGCCACCGATGCCGGGGGCGGTACGAGTGGCATCGACATCGCCGTTAACGGCTGGCGCGACTATTTCACCGATCCGTTTTTGCAGTCTTTGATAACACAGGCGCTCGACAACAATCGCGACTTGCGCATGGCGGTATTGAATGTCGAAGCTGCCCGTGCCGTCTATCGGATTCAGCGTGCTGATCAGTTCCCGAGCCTGGGAGTCCAGGGAGATATGGCTCGCTCGCGGACTCCGGGAACGTTGAACCCGTTATTGACAGGCCAGAGCATCATCGCGGGACAGTATCAGGTTGGTTTTGGCGTCGCGGCGTGGGAACTCGATTTCTGGGGCCGGGTGCGTAGTCTGAAAACTGCGGCACTTGAGGAATATTTGGCGACCGACGAAGCTTGTCGTGCCAGTGCGTTGCAGTTGATTGCCCAGGTTGCTGCCAGCTATCTGACCCTGCGCGAAACGGACGAGCGCATCGCATTGGCGAGGGCAACCGTCGTCACTCGAGAGGAATCGCGGCGAATCTTCACGCGTAGGGTGCAAGTTGGCGCAACCTCACGATTGGATCTCAAACAGGTGGAAACGCTGTTGGCGCAAGCTCAAGCGTTGAGCGCGCAATTGGAACAGTCGCGCGCGGCCCAGATTCATGCGCTGGAATTGCTGGTGGGCGCATCGCTCGACCTGCCGGTGGAAACTCGGCCATTGGGGGAAAATGAGCTATTTGGCGACCTGCACCCGGGGCTGCCATCGGATCTGCTGGTCAATCGCCCCGATATCGTCGCCGCAGAACATCAATTGAAATCGGCGAACGCCAATATCGGCGCGGCACGTGCGGCATTCTTTCCACGAATCACTTTGACAGGGCTGTTCGGATCGGCCAGCAACGAATTGGATGGTCTATTCAAGTCCGGTAGCCGTGCCTGGAATTTTTCCCCGAATATTTCGCTGCCGATTTTCGATAGTGGTCGTAGACGTGCCAATCTGAAGCTAAGCCAAGTGCAACGCGATATGGCCGTCGCCAATTACGAAAAAACCGTGCAGAGCGCTTTCCGCGATGTTTCGGACGCGTTATCCGCGCATCGTTGGTTGACCGAACAGCTTGCAATCGCCAAGACGGCGCTGGATGCGCAGTCGGAACGGGCCAGGCTATCGCAATTGCGATACGACAATGGTGCGGCTGCTTTCTTGGAAGTGCTGGATGCGCAGCGCGATTTACTGATCGCGCAACAACAACTCGTGCAAGTGCGCAGCGCACTACTGAACAGTCGGATCAGCCTGTATTCGGCACTGGGTGGCGGTTCACTGGTACTGGACGTCGAATAACTCCGGTTTTCGCAATACTCAACCAACCACAAGATGGACGAGACGGAACAACATCATGACGCTATCTCGCAAGAAACGGTGGATTCCAATACTTCTGGCGATCTGCGCTGCCGCAATCGTGGGCTTTCTATGGAAGGCTTCGCATAGCGAGGGATTTGGCGACGGTTTCGTTAGTAGCAATGGCCGTATCGAGGCTACCGAAATCAATATTGCCACTAAATTCGCAGGCCGGGTTCAGGACATCCTGGTCAGCGAGGGAGACTTCGTCAAAGCAGGACAACCCTTGGCGCAGATGCAGATCGATACATTGCAGGCGCAACTTGAGGAAGCCACGGCGCAACGGCAACAAGCGATCACCACTGTCGCCAACGCTGAGGCGCAGGTCGCGGTTCGCGAAAGCGATTATCAAGCATCGCTGGCACTGGTCGTTCAGCGAGAGAGCGAACACGATGCGGCACGCCGGCGTTTGGCGCGCTCGGAAACGTTGGTGCGCGAAGGCGCATTGTCGGAACAGGAATTGGATGACAATCGCGCCAGCACACGCAGCGCTCAGGCGACCGTTACCGCCGCAAAAGCGCAAGTAGCCGCTGCGCAGGCGGCTGTTATCGCTGCGAAAACGCAGGTGGATGGCGCACGCGCGACGGCGGAAGCGGCCGCAGCGACTATCGTCCGGATAGAAGCGGACATCAGGGACAGTACCCTGGTTGCTCCGCGGGACGGCCGGGTTCAATTTCGCGTTGCTCAGCCTGGCGAGGTATTGGCAAGTGGCGGCAGAGTGCTCAACCTGATCGATTTATCGGATGTTTATATGACGTTTTTCGTTCCTACGGATGTCGCTGGCAGGCTTGCCATGGGCAGTGACGTGCGGATTGTGCTCGATGCCGCGCCGCAATTCGTGATTCCGGCGAGAGTGTCGTTTGTTGCCAGTACGGCGCAATTCACGCCGAGAACCGTAGAGACCGCCAGCGAACGGCAGAAGTTGATGTTCCGTGTCAGGGCGCAGATCGATCCTGAATTGCTTCAGCAGCATCTGACCCAGGTCAAAACGGGATTACCCGGAGTAGCCTGGGTGAAAATAGATTCGAAAGCATCCTGGCCCGAACAGTTGACGGTGAGGACGAATTAAGTGGGTACGGTTGCCGGGACTGAAGAGCTTCGGCCTGTAGTCACACTTGCTGGCGTCGGTCTGAGTTATAGCAAGACACTGGCGTTGATCGATATTGATCTGGAACTCCCTTCGGGTTGCATGGTGGGCATGATCGGCCCGGACGGAGTAGGGAAATCCAGCCTGCTTTCGTTGATATCCGGCGCACGCGTGATCCAACGAGGGCGGGTGGAAGTACTCGGTGGCGATATCAGCGACGCCAAGCATCGCGAGAAAATATGCCCGCGTATCGCTTATATGCCGCAGGGCCTGGGCAAGAACCTGTATCCGACGTTGTCGATAGAAGAGAATCTGCAATTCTTCGGGCGTCTATTCGGTCACGATGCCGCCGAACGGCGGCATCGCATCGATGAGTTGACCGGCCGCACTGGGCTCAAGCCGTTCTTGGATCGGCCTGCCGGTAAATTGTCCGGAGGGATGAAACAGAAGCTCGGTCTATGCTGCGCATTGATCCATGATCCCGATTTGCTGATTATGGATGAGCCAACAACCGGTGTGGATCCGTTGTCGCGCGCACAATTCTGGGATCTGATCGATGACATCCGCCATGAGCGCCGCGGGATGAGCGTGATCGTCGCGACAGCCTATATGGAAGAGGCGGATCGTTTCAATTGGCTGGTAGCGATGGACGGCGGCAAGGTGATCGCGACCGGCACTCCAAGCGAGCTACGCGAACGCACCGGCACCTCGACGCTGGAATCGGCATTCATCACATTGCTGCCGGAAGAGAAAAGGCGTGGACATCATGAGATTGTCGTGCCGCCGCTGGCGGATTCGGACAAAGAAGAAATCGCGATCGAAGCGCAAGGATTGACGATGCGCTTTGGCGATTTCATCGCAGTCGATCACGTCAATTTCCGTATCCGGCGAGGTGAGATTTTCGGCTTTCTGGGTTCCAACGGCTGTGGTAAATCGACCACGATGAAGATGTTGACCGGCCTGTTGCCGGCGACCGAAGGCAAGGCGTGGCTGTTCGGGCATGAAGTCGATCCCGACGATATCACGACACGGAGCCGGGTTGGGTATATGTCGCAGGCGTTCTCGCTCTACAACGAATTGACCGTTCAACAAAACCTGGTGCTGCACGCGCAGCTGTTCCAAGTACCGAAAGCCGATATTCCAGGGCGCGTGGATGAGATGGTGACGCGATTCGGTTTGGAAAACGTGC
This sequence comes from Lysobacteraceae bacterium, assembly GCA_031285265.1. Classification (GTDB taxonomy): domain Bacteria; phylum Pseudomonadota; class Gammaproteobacteria; order Xanthomonadales; family Xanthomonadaceae; genus JAITWM01. The sequence goes on along the minus strand of JAITWM010000020.1, from coordinate 9,923 downwards.
GTCACAGTTTGCCGTCGAATCTGCCGTTGGGCATACGCCAACGCTTATCGTTGGCCGTCGCCGTGGTGCATGGACCGGAATTGCTGATTCTCGATGAGCCGACCTCGGGAGTCGATCCGGTAGCGCGCGATATGTTCTGGCAGTTGATGATCGATCTGGCCAGGAAAGATCACGTCACGATCTTCATCACGACGCATTTCATGAATGAGGCGGAGCGTTGTGATCGCATTTCGTTGATGCATGCCGGAAAAGTACTGGTGAGCGATAAACCGGCCGTACTAATTGAAAAACGCGGCACTGATACCCTAGAGCAAGCGTTCATTGCTTATCTCAAGGATGCGACAGGTGATGACGAATCCACGCGACGGCGGGAACAAAAGGAGGATTCGAGCGAAGCGGATTCTGCAGCCATGCCCAATGGTGCAGCACCGGCACATGGCAGCGGCTGGCGGATTTTCAGCATCAGACGCGCGCTCAGTTATTCGATGCGTGAATCTCTGGAACTGCAGCGAGATCCCGTTCGCGCCACGTTGGCGCTGTTGGGTACAGTGATCCTGATGTTCATCATGGGATATGGCATCAATATGGATGTCGAGTCTCTGCCGTTCGCTGTGTTGGATCGCGACCAGACGCTGCTCAGCCAGAATTACATATTGAATTTGTCCGGATCGCGGTATTTCATCGAGAAAGCACCAATCAGCGATTACGACGAACTGGATCGGCGCATGCGCAGTGGCGAACTGTCGCTGGCAATCGAGATCCCTCCGAACTTCGCTCGCGATGTGGGACGTGGCAACAACGTACAGATTGGAGCATGGGTCGATGGTGCAATGCCTTCGCGTGCAGAAACGGTACAGGGCTATGTACAGGGCATGCATCAACTCTGGCTGGCTGACATGATCAAACAACGTACCGGCGTCGCATTGACCACTCCCAGCTCGATAGAGGTGCGATTTCGATACAATCCCGACGTGAGGAGCCTTCCGGCGATGGTGCCGGCGGTGATCCCGCTGTTGTTGATGATGATTCCCGCGATGCTGACAGCGCTTTCTGTCGTGCGTGAAAAGGAACTCGGCTCGATCACCAATTTCTATGTGACGCCGGTGACGCGCGCCGAATTCCTGATCGGCAAGCAGTTGCCTTACATCGTGTTGGCCATATTGAATTTTCTATTGCTGACGCTGATGGCAGTGACCGTGTTCGATGTGCCGGTCAAGGGAAGTTTCGTGACATTACTGACGGGATCGATATTGTTCGTGATCTGTTCTACGGGTTTCGGCCTGTTGGCTTCCACATTCACCAAAAGCCAGATTGCGGCGATGTTCGTAACGTTGATCGCGACGATACTGCCTTCCATACAGTTCAGCGGCCTACTCAATCCAGTGTCGTCATTGGAAGGCGCGGGGGCATTCATCGGCCGTATTTATCCGGCGACGCATTTTCTAACCATCACGCGCGGTGTATTCAACAAGGCTTTGGACTTTTCTGATCTGCATGCCGCTTTTCTGCCACTGTTGATAGCTGTGCCGGTGATCCTTGGGCTATCGATCGTGCTGTTGAAAAAACAGGAACATTGATAATGAAGACCGCGATCACGAAAGAAGCGATTTCCAATATCTATCGACTGGGAGTCAAGGAGCTATGGGGCTTGGCTCGCGAGCCGCTACTGTTGATACTGATCGTCTATACCTTTACCGTTTCGATCTACGTGGCAGCGACCGCGATGCCGGATAGCCTGCACAATGCGGCGATCGCCATCGTCGACGAGGACAACTCGGCATTATCGGCTCGTATAGTCTCCAGCTTCTATCCTCCATATTTCAGGACGCCGGAAATGATTTCCTGGGGAGACGCCAATCCGGGAATGGACAGCGGCGACTACACTTTCGTGTTGAACATTCCGCCGTATTTCCAACGAGATGTTCTTGCCGGGAGAATACCGACCGTCCAGCTCAATGTCGATGCCACGCGCATGAGCCAGGCATTCACCGGCGCAGGCTATATCCAGCAGATTGTCAGCAGCGAAATCAACGAATTCGTGCAACGTCATCGTAGTGATGCTTCGTTACCGGTGGATATAGCGCTACGGATGCGTTTCAACCAGAATCTCGAACAATCCTGGTTCGGTTCGGTAATGGAGGTCATCAACAACATCACGATGCTGTCGATCATTCTGACCGGTGCCGCATTGATCCGCGAACGCGAGCACGGCACGATTGAGCATTTATTGGTCATGCCCGTGACGCCTTCGGAGATCATGTTGGGGAAGGTATGGTCGATGGGATTGGTAGTATTGATTGCCACCGGAATGTCGCTCATCCTGGTCGTGAAGGGTATGTTGCATGTGCCAATCGAAGGATCGATAGCACTGTTCATGCTGGCAGCAGCGATGCACTTGTGCGCAACGACATCAATGGGAATTTTTCTGGCGACGCTGGCGCGCTCGATGCCGCAGTTCGGCATGCTGTTGATGTTAGTGTTGCTGCCACTGCAAATGCTGTCAGGCGGAGCGACACCACGTGAAAGTATGCCTTGGTTCATTCGCGAGGTGATGCTGCTGGCGCCAACTACACATTTCGTCATTATCGGTCAGGCGATTCTCTATCGCGGCGCCGGATTCAGTGTCGTGTGGCCGCAATTGGTTTCTCTTTTTGCGATCGCCGCTGTTCTTTTTAGCGCTTCGCTGACGCGTTTCCGCAAGACCATCAGCCAGATGGCATGAGGCAGGTTCACCTGTAAGCTTCCTCGTCAAGCAGACAATTCAAAACATAGAATGTTCGGCAGCCTTTAGCTGGTACAGGGCCGCCCGCTCGTGCTTCAGTAGGCGTCGTCTGGCAGCATGATGCAGGTTCAATTTCATCGCCTTATGCACTCGGCAGACCCGCTGGCGGTCTAGTTCGCTCGTTGCCTGCGCAGGAGCGAGCGGTACTCGGTTCGCCGGTCTTCGACCAAGCACGCCAACTCGGCGATCAGAACAGTATGTGGCCACGCTAATGCCGGCTTGGCGGCCGGCGTTCTTGACTGGGACCCTAGCATCGTCCTGTTGGAGAATCGAGACGATCTGCGTCTTGGTGAATTTGGACTTCTTCACGCCCCCCTGGTGGGGAATAGGCCAGAAAGTTCTACTGTTCGAATATCTGTCTTGAGGGGAAGTTCACGGGTGCCATTCATATATACGACACCTATTTACATATTCTTTTAATACATACAGTATTTATCCATATATATTTTTTTATATGTGAAATAACTATTTATTGCATGTTTTTTTGTCTATGTCAGATTTGGACCCTTTGCTGTGATGTCTCCCCCCTTCCATTTTTTCGTTCATCGGCAAGTTGCCCGCACAATACTGCTGTCGTTGTTATGCATGAATCTTTTAAGCGGCTGTCGCTCTGGCAACAGCGATAATGGTAATGCTTTCGATGCGGTTCCGGTGGAGGTGGCACATGTTGTGCGCCGGACCATCTCGGCCAGCTATATCGGTACGGCCGCATTGGAACCGCGTACAGAGTCGCAGGTGGTCGCCAAAACCTCAGGTATCGCATTGGAAGTGCTGGTCGAAGAGGGGCAAATGGTCTATCCGGGACAAGCCTTGGTGTGGCTGGACCCGGATCGCCCGCGCTTGGCCGTCGCGCAGACGGAAGCACAGATGCGCAAACTCGAGAACAGTTATCGCCGTGCCGAGCGATTGATCGCTCATCAACTGATCAGTGCCAATGAAGTCGATCAATTGCGTTACGATCTGGCCAATGCGCGCGCGCAATATCATCTGGCGCAACTGGAGCTTTCCTATACGACGGTGACATCGCCGATTGCCGGGGTGATCGCTTCGCGTTCGATCAAGACAGGCAATTTCGTCCAGATCAATACCCCCATTTTCCGCGTCATCGACAATTCGCATTTGGAAGCGACACTCAATATCCCCGAACGCGAACTGGCCACGATCCGGGCCGGTCAGCCGGTACGGTTGCAGGTTGATGCGTTGCCGGGACAGACGTTCAACGGCACGGTCGATCGGGTCGCGCCAGTGGTGGATTCGGGCAGTGGCACGTTCCGGGCAATCTGCACCTTTGCCGGGAACGGACAATTGCAGCCGGGCATGTTCGGGCGGATCAGAATCGACTATGACGAACGCGTCGATGCATTGGCGATTCCGCGTTTGGCGTTATTGGACGATCAAAGTGAGCCCTCCGTGTTCGTTGTCCGCGATGGCAAGGCGCAACGAGTAACGTTGGAGACGGGGTATACCGACAGTGGTTGGGTCGAAGTACACCGAGGACTGAATCCAGGGGAAGCGGTGGTGACCGCAGGCAAAGTGGCGTTGCGTGATGGCAGAACGGTGCAGATCGTCAATGCTGACTCGTCTGCAACCAACACAACATCGAGGCAACCGACAACTGCGGGCAGCATGAAGGACCGATAATGGCCGCCAACGACCCTGATGACTCAACAAGCGCATCATCGCTATCGCATGGTGGTGGCATCGTAGGATTTGCCACGCGCCGACGCATTACGGTCGTGATGGTCACCGTAACCATGGTGTTGTTTGGCTTCATCGCATTGAGTGGTTTGAAAGTCAATCTATTGCCGGATCTAAGTTATCCGACGTTGACGATCCGGACGGAATACGCCGGTGCCGCGCCTGCGGAAATGGAAACATTGATCACCGGGCCGGTCGAGGAGGCCGTGGGCGTTGTCAAAAACCTGCGGCGGCTCAAATCGGTATCGCGTGCCGGCCAGAGCGATGTGGTGCTGGAGTTTGTCTGGGGCACCGATATGGATCACGCCAGTTTGGATGTGCGCGATAAATTGGAAGCCCTGCAGTTGCCGCAGGGAACCAAGGCTCCGGTTCTGTTGCGCTTCAATCCCTCAACGGAACCGATCATTCGTCTGGCGCTTTCCTCCGTTACGGAACTGTCTGCAGAAACCGCGCGGACCCTGAGCCTGATCGAGTTGCGACGCTATGCTGATGAGGACTTGAAAAAGAAACTGGAACCGATTTCGGGAGTAGCGGCGGTCAAAGTCGGTGGTGGCCTGGAAGATGAGATCCAGGTCGAAATCGATCAGCACAAGCTGGCGCAACTGAATCTTTCGCTGGAGGCGGTCATCGATCGCTTGCAGCGGGAAAACGTCAACCTGTCCGGAGGGCGCCTGGAAGAAGGTTCGCAGCGTTATCTGGTGCGTACCGTCAATCAATTTACCGATCTGGATGAGGTCCGCAATTTGCTGGTCACCGTGAAAAACCATGGCGACGACAGCGGCGAGCTGGCAATGCAGCAAATGGCGGCACTTGCGGCCGCAACCGGTTCGGCCGCAGCGATGGCGGCAGCGGCATCGGTGCAAAGCTCTTCGTCAGTGGCCAATGCAGTCGCCGCCGCCGGCCTGCCGGTGCGGTTGAAGGATATCGCTGACGTTCGGCAAAGTTACAAGGAACGCGAAGCGATCATTCGACTGGGCGGCAAGGAAGCGGTAGAGCTGGCGATCTACAAGGAAGGCGACGCCAACACCGTGGCGACCGCGGCGGCAGTCAAGGCGCGCTTGGCGCAGATTCGTGCGCGAATACCGGCAGATATGGAGCTGACGGTCATTGAGGATCAGTCGGTCTTTATCGAGCGTGCCGTCAATGATGTCAAGAAAGATGCTGTAATCGGCGGCGCATTGGCGATATTGGTCATTTTTCTTTTCTTGCGCGATGGCTGGAGCACCTTTGTCATCAGCTTGTCCCTGCCGGTTTCGATCATCACGACATTTTTTTTCATGGGGCAGTTGGGACTGAGTTTGAATGTGATGTCACTGAGCGGGCTGGCATTGGCGACCGGATTGGTGGTGGATGATTCGATCGTCGTCCTGGAAAGCATCGCCAAAGCGCGCGAACGCGGCATCGGCGCGTTGCGCGCGGCGATCATCGGCACGCGCGAAGTCAGTCTTGCAGTGATGGCATCGACGATGACCACCATCGCTGTGTTTTTGCCGTTGGTATTCGTGGACGGAATCGCTGGCCAGCTATTCCGTGATCAAGCGTTGACCGTAGCGATTGCGATTGCGATTTCACTAGTGGTCGCGATGACGTTGATCCCGATGCTGAGCTCACTCAAAGGCAATGCTCCATTGGCTTTTCCGGAAGAACCGGCGCATCCGCCATGGCGTCCTCGTACACGCTGGCAAAAATCGTTGGACGGGATCGGGAGCGGTTTAAAAACGGGAATACGTGCGGTTTTCTTTGCACTTTTATGGTTGATAGTGCGTTGTTGGCGGCTCCTGGTGGCAATGATCGGCCCACCCATGCGCAAACTGAGCGATTGGGCGATGGTGCCGTATGGGCGGGCCGAACGCAGCTATCTGCGTTTTTTGCCAAAAGCGCTGGACCGGCCAGGACGGATCCTGGCATTGGCGGCGACGGCATTCATCGCAACGGTATTGTCGCTTCCGATGCTGGGTACGGACCTGATTCCGCAATTGGCTCAGGATCGTTTCGAAATGATAGTGAAACTGCCACCCGGTACGCCACTGCAACAGACGGACGGCTTGATGCGGCAATTGCAGCAAAAACACGATGGCAATCCAGGAATCCGGGCATTGTATGCTGTCAGTGGCAGCGGTACGCGCTTGGATGCCAATCCGACAGAAAGCGGTGAAAACATCGGTAAGCTGACCGTGATCATGAACGATGGCGGCAACGCGCGTATCGAGGCGGCGGAAACCGAACGCCTTCGCACCAGCATGCAATCGCATCCCAACGCACAGATCGATTTCAGCCCGCCGGCATTATTCAGTTTTTCGGCGCCGCTGGAAGTGGAATTGCGAGGACAGGATTTGGAGAGTCTGCAAGCCGCAGGTCAAAAGCTGGCAGAACTGCTGCGTACCAATCCGCACTACGCAGATGTCAAATCGACCACCGAACAAGGATTTCCGGAAATCCAGATTCGCTTCTATCAGGACCGTGCCGGTGCCCTGGGACTGACGACACGCCAGATCGCCGATGCCGTCGTGCGTGCGGTGCGCGGCGAGGTTGCAACGCGTTACAGTTTTCGCGACCGCAAGATCGATATTTTGGTGCGCACGCGGGAAAATGAACGTACTTCAATCGAAGTGATTCGTCGTTTGATCGTTCACCCTGGCAACGGCAAACCCGTATTGCTGGAAACCGTTGCCGAAGTTGTGGCGGCTACCGGCCCCAGCGAAATCCATCATGCCAATCAAACGCGTGTGGCAGTCGTCTCTGCGAATTTACGTGGTATCGATCTGGGAACGGCGGTGGACGAAGTTCGGCAAATGGTTCGGACGCATCCGCTCGGCGCCGGCATCGATATGCATATCGGCGGACAAGGTGAGGAACTGGCCGAGTCGGTGCGTTCGTTGTTGTTTGCGTTCGGTCTAGCGATTTTTCTGGTTTATTTGGTGATGGCATCGCAATTCGAATCGCTGCTGCACCCGTTTGTGATTTTGTTCACCATCCCGTTAGCGATGGTCGGAGCCATACTGGCACTGTTGCTGACGCGTTCGACGATCTCGGTCGTTGTATTCATCGGACTGATTCTGCTGGTCGGTCTAGTCACCAAGAATGCGATCATTCTGATCGACAAGGTCAACCAATTGCGCGAGGCTGGAACAAGCAAGCGCGATGCGCTGGTTGAAGGCGCGCGGTCCCGTCTGCGGCCGATCATGATGACCACGTTATGCACGTTATTCGGGTTTTTGCCATTGGCGATCGCCAGTGGCGAAGGGGCAGAGGTGCGTTCGCCGATGGCGATTACCGTCATCGGCGGTCTGTTGGTATCGACGCTTCTGACATTGATAGTGATCCCCATCGTTTACGATCTATTGGATCGGCATAGCGATGATTATTATCTCGAACGCGGTCGCCGCATTCGGATAAAGCTTGCCGACGCTCAGGCAGAGACCAATGATATTCCTGCGTCGGAACCGACATGAGCGTTGCTGAGTTCAGCATCAAACGACCTGTCACGACGATCATGTTCTTCGTATCGATGGTCGTGATCGGGCTGATCGCGTCGATCCGTCTGCCGCTGGAGGCCTTACCCGACATCTCTGCGCCGTTTATGTTCATACAACTCCCTTATACCGGTTCGACGCCAGAGGAAGTAGAACACAATCTGGTCCGTCCCGTGGAAGAGGCGCTGGCAACAATGCCTGGCATCAAGCGTCTGCGTTCCGTCGCGGCAGCTGATAGCGGTCAGATTCTGGTGGAATTCAGCGATTGGGATCGTGATATCGCCATCGCCGCTTCCGATGCGCGCGAGCGGATCAATGCGATCCGTGACGATTTGCCGAATGACTTTCGGCGCTACCACGTATTCAAATGGTCCAGTAGTGATCAGCCCATATTACGTGTGCAGTTGTCCAGCGCCGTTAATCTGACGGATGAGTACGACATGATCGAGCGCGAATTCAAACGGCGGCTCGAACGCATCGCAGGGGTAGCCAAGGTCGAGATTTCCGGCGCACCGCCCAAGGAGGTCGAGATTGCAATCGATTCCGATCGGCTGACGGCACACGGTTTGAGTCTCAACGAATTGACGGCGCGCTTGCAGTTGGTCAATTTCTCTATTTCTGCGGGCGAAATTGAAGACCACGGTTTGCGTTTGCGCGTCCAACCGGTGGGTGAACTGCGTGATCTCCAACAATGGCGCGATCTGGTCATTCTTGCCAACGGTCTGCGTCTGGGCGATGTGAGTGAGATCCGCTTGAAGCCAACGCGGATGTATTATGGCCGCCGGTTGGACGGCAAACCCGCCGTAGGGTTGGATGTCTACAAAGAGCGCAGCGCGAATCTGGTGCAAGTGTCCAGTGCCGCATTGAAAGCGATCGAGGTGATCCTCCAGCAGCCGTCCTTACGCGATGTCCAGATCAAGGTCATCGTGAACCAGGGCGAGAACGTGACTTCGTCGCTGAAAGAATTGGCAGAAGCCGGTATGGTCGGCCTGTTGCTGTCGGTGATCGTTTTGTATTTCTTCCTACGGCATTGGCCATCGACATTGATGGTAACGCTGGCGATTCCGATCTGTTTCATCATGACGCTTGGTTTCATGTATTTTTTCGGCGTCACATTGAACATTCTGACGATGATGGGGTTATTGCTGGCTGTCGGCATGTTGGTCGACAACGCCGTGGTAGTCGTTGAAAGTATTTACCAGGAACGGGAAAAAACACCGGGGAGGCCATTACGGGCATCGATCATAGGCACCCGTAATGTAGCGATCGCACTGAGTGCCGGTACGCTGTGCCATTGCATCGTCTTTGTTCCCAATTTATTTGGAGAGGCCAATCAGATCAGCATTTTCATGGCTCAGATAGCAATCACGATTTCAGTATCGCTGCTGGCATCCTGGTTGGTCGCAGTCAGTCTGATCCCGATGCTATCGGCCAAGATGCCGACGCCGCCGATAGTGAAATCGGAACGAGGCTTGATTCCACGTTTGCAGCGACGCTACGCGCAACTATTGGGGTGGTCGTTAGCGCATCGTGGTTGGAGCGTGTTCGGCATCATCGCAATCATCACGATCAGCCTGTTGCCGATGACGAAGATGAAAGTCGATATGTTCGGGGGTAAAGGCGGTAAGGAAACATATGTCATCTACCAGTGGAACGGTTCCTATACGCGTGAGCAGATCAGCGAAGAAGTCGCTAGAGTGGAGGGTTTTCTCGACCGCAATCGAGAGCGTTTCCAGATTACGCAGATCTATTCTTGGTACAGCGAGCAAGGGAACAGCGCCACCATTGTGACCTTCGATCTGGCGAACGGTGCCAAGCTCGAATCCCTGGTCGAATCGATTCGCAAGGATCTACCGCAATCGGTACGAGCCCAACTGGTGATCAGCAGTTGGGTCAGAGGCGGTAGCAGCGGCAGTCAAGGACAAAGCGCGCAAGTGCGATTGATCGGCGACTCGACGCAAGTACTGAAC
>JAITWM010000227.1 GCA_031285265.1 Lysobacteraceae bacterium | reverse complement strand
TCTTCCGATCTTGCACCCATATATCCTGACCAAGACGTTCCATCTGTTGTTCGTGATTGCCTGGATGGCGGCGGTATTTTATCTGCCGCGGATTCTGATCAACCTGCGTGAGGCGGGAGATCAACCGGAAGTGCGTGCGCGGCTGGTGTTGATGGGACGGCGTTTGTACCGGTTCGGGCACATCATGCTTGGTTTTGCAGTGTTGCTGGGACTGGCGCTGTGGATGTATTTCAAGATGGGCTGGGGAGGAGATCAATACTGGGTGCATGCCAAATTGCTGTTGGTGGTATTGATCATCACGCATTACTGCGTTTCGGGCTATTGGCTGAAAGGTGTCGATAAAGGCCGGTCGTTGCCGTCCGGCCGCATGTTGTGCTGGTTCAATGAGGTGCCGGTATTTTTGTTGCTCGCGATCATCTGGCTGGTCCTTGGCAAGCCGTTTTGACGTGAGGCGCCTATTGCTGCGGGTCGGATGGAGGCTGTGTTGTCGAGGATGGCGGGGATGAGGATGCTTCCGGAGGAGGAAAGAACACCAGCGCATTCTGATATTTCATCAACGAAACGGCATCGCATATCGTTTCCCAGTCACATCCGGAGCAAGCTTGCCGTATCTGCCGGGATGAAAAGCCTGCACGCATCTTGGCCAGGATATCTGCGTTGAACTCGAAGGGTGTTTCCGGCGTTACCGGGCGGCCCAGCAATGAAGTGATCGCTTCGGCGGCCAACCGGTCTTTCTCGGCGGCATTTTCGCAAGGGCAGCGCGGGAGTTCGCCTTCCGATGGGGCAAACGGCGCACAAATATCGTCGGGACCGGCAACGATCCAGATGTCTTCGCCTTCCCGAATACGCTGTGCAATCGCGTTGAAGTTGAGAACGAACGTCGGAGTGTGCCCCATTCCCATATAAGAAAGGATGCAGAGCAGGTGGTGTGAACGAAGTTTGATAGTCACGATTGAACCCATTCGGTGCCGATGCGCGGCAACAGTATCTTGAAGGCACCGCTATACAAAGAAGGCGGCGGTGAATGGCTACGGCTTTGTCTGGCGGCAGACATTGGTTTCTCTATTGGCCGAATAAGTGTATGGATATGGTCGACTTGCGAAAAACATAGGCCGGAAACAATGGAAAGACTGCCCCCGGTGCATGCAACTCTCCAATCGCAGCTTTTCGAAACCATCGACAATAGTCGAGCATTGGACCCGTATTCTGCCATGATGGCAACCGTTTGAATCAGAGTGGCCGTGCGTCGGTACCATTAGTTGCGGTAGGAGGATATTCTCATCCGTATGTTCGCAGGGCATCGTGCAGTATGCACCGGTCATGGATCGCCGCCATTGCGAATGAAATCCTGCCATTTCGGCAGTTCGACCGGAACTCCCCGATCGTCACAGGTGCCGGCCGTGCACAGGCGTTCGCGCAAACGCGGCGTGGCTTGGACGATGAAGTGGTAAATCGTATTCTGTTCGACGGTACCGCGTATCGCGGAACTGCCCGGTCCCTGTGCCCAGATCCCGACATCGTCGCCGCCGTGGCTCTCGGCGCTCAGCGGGACCAGCGCTTCTTGCAGATAGTCGGGAGATTCGGTATCGACGGTATCGAGATCGGGACGGTGGGATACGGATTCAAAGCGGCTGGGACGATGTTCGAAACGTTTGACGCCGCGTGGCTGGGCGTCGCTACGCCCTGTGTAACCGGGTCCGTTGGCATAACTGAGCGTCGTATAGGCGTGGCCGGCGAGATCACGAGCCAATCGTCTGGAAGCGCCGTCAAAACTGCCACGGCCGCGAACCTTGCCGAGAATCGGATTGCCGCGTGCCGGATAACCGACAAAATTCAACGTGTGCGAATGGTCGGCGGTCACGATGATCAAGGTATCTTCCAGTACGGCAGTTTCTAGTGCGGTCTGAACGGCTTCGGATAACGCAATGGTTTCGTCCAAGGCGCGATAGGCGTTGCCGGCATGGTGCGCGTGATCGATACGGGCGCTTTCCACCATCAGCACGTAGCCATTGGGGTTGCGGGAAAGTATCTTGATGGCGGCACGCGTCATTTCCGCGAGGCTGGGCTCGCCATTTTCACTTTTATTGCGGTCATGTTCGTATTGCATATGTCCCGACTCGAACAAGCCCAACAGTGCGGGAGCGTCTGCTGCGGCTTCGAACTGGCCGCGATTCCAGACATAGTGTCCATGCGGGTGCAAACGTCGCCAATCTTCGATCAGATTGCGGTGGTCCCGGCGCAATCCCGTGTCCTGTGGATATTCCGGGTCCTGTTCGGTAACCGGTAAGAAATGACTGCGGCCTCCGCCAAGCATGACTTGTGGACCTTGTCCGAAAGGAGCGCTCACCATCTGCCGGGCGATATCGCGGCATCCTTGCCGTGCTGCAGCGGCGGGTAGGGTAACATCGTTTTCCCAGCGGCGGTCGGGTACGTGGGCGTACGTGGCGGCGGGCGTGGCATCCGTCAGACGCGCGGTGGTGACGATACCTGTGCTCATCGCAGCGCTGTCGGCCAGTTCCAGCCAAGTCAAACGCTGCTTATCGAGACTGTTACGACAATCATTGCGGCGTCCTGCGGAAACTCCAATCGCACCCATATGGGTCTTCACGCCAGTGGTGATCGCTGTCATCGTGCCAGCCGAATCGGGTGTTTGCGAATCGACGGTATACGTCTTGCTAAAAGCCGTATAAGGGAAGCGTTCCCAGCTCAGCAGATTTTCTTCCCCTGGTTGCCCCCGCCTTTGCCCATCCAGAATGCGCGCGGCAGCGACCGTTGGCAGGCTCATGCCGTCGGCAAGAAACAAAATGACGTTTTTCGCATTGCCATCTATCGCTCCGTTGGCGGCGGCTTTGGCAGCGCCGCTGCGATACCACCATTGAGGTGTTTCTTCCTGTGGATGGGCAATTTCCGGGATCGTGACATGGTGGCCATCTGATGGAGAGGCATGTGTATCGGATGATATGGGTGCAGTCGATGCCAACGACCACGGAATACAAAGCAATGAGAGCAGTAATCGATGCATCATGAACGGCCTGGTTGAATGGATGGGCGTGGGATACGAAGGAAGTAACGCATCGCTCTCTGAATAATGACGCATTGTAATTGGTCGACCGCTCGGCCCGGATCGTCACCGGTGCAGTGGATACGAGTTCGGCGAATTGCCGTCTTTGGAAATGTTCATGTCGGCGCCGTATCTGGCCTGTACGTTGTATATCACGACGGCTTATGGCGGATTGTTTTAATGGGCTAACTCCATTGAAAATTTTTCCGTGATGCCACTCTGGGTATGCAAGTGGTTTTCGTCAGTACTTCCAATTTTGCCAGTGATACTGGTGATGATTCGATGCCGTCAGTGATGATTTGAGTGTGAACTACGACTATGCAGTATTTGCCGTACTGTTGAGGACGGGCGCCAGGATGGATGAGGACGATGCGATCTGCACGGCATTGTCCCGTGTCTTCCTGCACAATGCTTTCGGTTGGATCTCTTGATCTTTAAACCGGTGCTTTGTGATCTTGCCGAACTCGGTGCAGGGGAAGAAACGGCACCGCCAGAGTGTCCGGAATAACCATCGTAATAGTGACGCTCGCACTGAGTGCGACCGGGTTATCATCAAGAAAAAACCCGCAAGTCAATGACTGCGGGTTTCTCTTTAGTATGCAACCGAAACCGTTTCCAGACAGGGGATCAGATTTCCAGTCGACGTGCCTGAAGGAAGCGATCACCCCAGTAGCCGCTGGTCATGCTATCGATCCGTACGTCTTTGCCCGCGCTAGGCGCATGCAGGAACCGGCCTTCGCCGACATAGATACCGACATGGTTGACGCGACCGCTGCGACCGAAAAATACCAGGTCTCCCGGCGTCAATTGCGAACGGTCCTTGATGATGTCACCTTCAGTGGTAACAGCCATGTCATGCGAGATACGCGGAAGTTCGATGCCCAGTGCGTGCTGGAAGACATAGCCGACCAGACCGCTGCAATCGAAGCCGGTGTCGGGCGAGGTTCCTCCCCAGCGGTAGGGAGTTCCCATCAACGCCATCGCTCCGCGGAGGACGCGCTGAATTCTGCCTTCACTGCCGCCTTTGTTCGAAGCGGACGACGCGCCGCCTTGGCTCAGATCGTAATTGGCTAGCATGCGGCCTATATCGCCAGCGAACGTGGCGGAACGATCCAGCAACGGA
>JAITWM010000153.1 GCA_031285265.1 Lysobacteraceae bacterium | reverse complement strand
GTGGAAATGATGATGGCCGGTGCCGTCGTCACCGTTTTGCCGGTGCTGTTGCTATTCCTGTTGTTGCAGCGCTACTACATCCAGGGCTTGCTGTTGGGTAGCGTGAAAGGCTGAAGTGGCTTCCTATGGTTCAGACCGGGAAAGGAGAAATCGAATGCGCATACGTCCGGCGATGTCCGTGTGGATGCTGATAGGCGTTTTTTCGCTGCCGGTATTGTCGGTATCCGCCGGGCTGCATGCGGCAACGGTGAAGAATATGCGGATACTCGATGATTTTGACGATATTTCACTCTGGCGTGTAGTTGCTTCCAATCAAGTCAGCGGCAATGTGCGGCAGATCGATAGCGAACATGGCCGGGCGCTGTGTCTGGATTACGATTTCAATGGCGTCTCCGGATATGTGGGCATTCAACGCGATTTGGCAATTGATTACCCGGACAATTATCAGTTCAGTTTTGATCTGCGCGGCGATTCTCCGGGTAACGATTTGCAGTTCAAGCTGATCGATGCCAGTGGTGATAATGTCTGGTGGGTCAACCGGACGAGTTATCCCTTTCCGGCGCAATGGAGCGAAGTACATTACAAGCGCCGGCACATCGATAAGGCTTGGGGACCAGGTCCGGAGCAGATATTGCGACATAGCGCCAAGCTGGAATTCACGATTTACAACCAGATCGGAGGCCAAGGAACGGTCTGTTTCAGTCGATTGCGCTTCATGGAATTACCGGCGATGGATGAAACGCCGTTGACGGTAACGATCCGCCCGTCGACGATACCGGAAACAAGTCGTTCTACGTTGGCAACGGATGGGAATCTTGCTGTCGCTTGGCAGTCCGTCTTTAAAGACGGAATGAACGATGTGTTGACGCTCGACCTGGGACGCGTGCGTGAGTTCGGCGGCCTGACTTTGGTGTGGGACGAGTCACGGCCCGCCCATGTTTATCGCGTTGAATTATCTGAGGACGGTCGACGTTGGGCGCAGGGATATCGGATGACTCAAGGGGGAGGCGTGGATTTGATTCCATTACCGGAATCGGAAGCGCGCTATATCCGTATTCTTCCCGAAGGAGGCCACCCGGGTTCGGAATATACGCTCAAGAAAGTGAGCGTCGAACCATTGGCATTTGCGGCGACTCCCAATGCATTCGTGAAGGCGGTGGCCGAGCATCTGCCGCGCGGTTGGGTGCCGCGAGGATTCAGCGGTGAACAGCCATATTGGACGATCGTGGGAATCGATGGCGGGATGGAGCAAGGCCTTCTCGGGGAAGATGGTGCGTTGGAGGTGGGAAAAGGCGGATTCAGTGTCGAGCCGTTCGTTCGGATCGACAACGATTGGGTCACTTGGGCCGATGTGCATAGCAAACAGTCTTTGCAGGAAGGATATCTGCCTATTCCTCGCGTGACTTGGGAGCATCCGGATTTCGAACTGACGATAACCGGTTTTGCCAGTGGGAGTCCGGAACAATCGCAACTGCATGCGCGTTATCGCCTAAACAATCGCAGCGATCGGAAACGATCTATCGAATTAGGGCTTGCGGTTCGCCCTTTTCAAGTCAACCCTCCGACGCAATTCCTGAATATCACCGGAGGCGTCAGCCACATCGGCGGATTGGACAATGATGGGCGTGTCGTACGTGTCGACGGGCGGTCGCGGGTTTATGCCAGGGAGCTTGCGGACTCATGGCGCGTACTGACATTGGCCCCCGGCCTGCGGACCGATGCGAGCATGCCATTACGCGCTTGGAATCCGGATACGGACGAAACGGGCGGTGAGCGGCAGGACCCCAACGGTTTGACGACAGGGCTATTGCTGTATGCGCTGGAATTGGTCCCCGGCCAGTCTTGGGAAAACGACTTATTGATTCCGATGACCGGTGAAATGCCGTTCCGGCAACCATCGTGGGATCCGGAAGCGATACAGCAACAGGTCGCGGAGCAATGGCGGCAACGTCTTGGTCATGTACAGGTCGATGTCCCGCCGCAAGGGCAGGCATTGGTCGATACTCTGCGGACGGCGACCGCGCATATGCTGATTTCACGGATCGGCCCGCGTTTGCAGCCAGGGACGCGTTCTTATGCGCGCAGTTGGATTCGCGACGGGGCCATGATTTCCGAAGGGCTGTTGCGGATGGGGCATGACGATGCCGTGCGTGATTTCCTCCGCTGGTATGCGCCGTACCAATTCAAGGATGGCATGGTGCCGTGTTGCGTGGATGCGCGTGGCAGTGACCCGGTTCCGGAAAATGACAGTCATGGCGAGCTGATTTTCACCGTTGCCGAATATTATCGGTATACCGGTGATCGTCTCTTGTTACAAGAAATGTGGCCGCATGTGAATGGCGCCTTCGAATATATGGAAAAACTGCGGGCGAGTGAGCGTACCGAAGCCAATCGAGCGATAAATCCTGCATTTTATGGACTGATGCCAGCTTCCATCAGTCACGAAGGCTATTCGGCAAAACCAATGCATTCGTATTGGGATGACTTCTGGGCATTGCGCGGATACAAGGATGTGGTGAATATCGCGCAATGGCTGGGCAAGGAAGAAATGATTCCGCGGGCGATAGCTGCGCGAGACCAGTTCCGGAATGATCTTTATCAATCGTTGCGAATGACGATGCAAGCGCATGCCATCGATTATCTTCCGGGTGCGGTCGAATTAGGAGATTTTGATCCGACATCGACGACGATTGCATTGGCGCCTGGAGGCGAACAGGGATTTTTACCTCAGGTGTCCCTGGATACGACTTTCGAGCGTTATTGGCTGGAGTTCGTCCAGCGTCGCGATGGTATGCGGGAATGGAAGGACTACACTCCTTATGAGTGGCGCAATGTGTCTGCGTTTATTCGTTTAGGGTGGCGGCAGCGTGCCTGGGAAGCGATGCAATATTTTCTCAAAGATCGTGCGCCGCCAGCATGGAATCAGTGGGCTGAAGTCGTGACGCCTACTCCCAGAAAACCATTTTTTCTAGGCGACTTGCCGCATGCTTGGGTGGCATCGGATTTCGTACGCTCAGCGCTGGATATGTTTGCATACGATAGGGAAATCGATCGGAGTCTTGTGTTGGCCGCAGGAATTCCCGAGGAATGGTTGAATGAAGGAGGAGTTGCAATCAAAGGGCTTCGCACTCCTCACGGGCGGCTGAATTATTCGTTGACTCGGGAAAACGATGTCGTGACGCTCAAAGTCGAGGAAGGATTGGTATTGCCTCGGGGAGGTCTGGTCTTTCCGTGCCCGTATCCGCGTATTCCGGCTGCCACCCGACTCAATGGCAGATCCATTGAATGGATGGATAATGAATTACGAATCATGCAGTTACCGCTGGAATTGCAGATGCAGTGGTAATACGGCGATGCGATGTGCATGCCCATTCATGGTGGAAGCGATTGCGAATGAAGGGTAGGTTGCGGCCCGAGTTCCAGGACGATGTCGATCAGCTCAGTGTCATCATTTTCCGAGCGGCATTTAAAGCCCAGCGACTTGGCCAACTCCAGCATCGGAGTATTATCCCGGGATACTTTGCTGCCCAGGCGGTCGATGTACTGGCACTTTGCCCATTTGACGAACTTGCACATTAGTTTCCGCCCCACTCCCATTCCTGCCAGGAATTGGCTGACCAGAATGGTGTATCGGGCTTCATTCGATTCTGAAAGCATGGTCGCGTGAGCGATCGCCCCTACCAGGGCTTTCCCGGCTGGGAGTGGCTCCGCCGCAACCAATACGAATTCCGTCTTGGGGTTGGGACTGGCGAGCCGCCCGACCATTTCGATAGTCAATTCTTTCGTTGGCTGCAGAAAGTGAAATTTCAATGATTCGGGGCCATACATTGAAAATGCGCTGAAAATGGGTTCAGTATCTTCAATGCGAATTGGGCGGATCAATAGGCTTTGACCATTGACCAACGTAAATTGTTCATGCCACGGGGGGAGTCGGTTGCGTCTGCTCATGAAATTCATGGTCGCATGTCTGTCATAAGGGAAACATGCGCACCAATAATGACGACGACTTAATGTCTTGTTATGATCTAATGTTTATCCTTAAAAAGAAGAGAAAGGAAAAATATCCACGATATCATCGCGAGACATGATTTTCTTTCCGTCAATTATGTCGTCGACCGCTGCGAAGACGGCGTGACCGGATCGAAGGAATTTCGATTTCGACATGTGATTGTGGGTTACCGATCGGGGTGAATACCATGCGTTTGTATTACGCATAAGTGCTTCTATAGCCCGCATGGTTTGCTGCGAGCATCATTTACATTGCTTGCGCAGGTCACGACTCCCGTTTTATCCATTCCAATCGCGTGGACGCGCCGTACTCGCCGAGCATACGTTTGAATACTGGCAGTGCCGGAGCTATCGCGGCATCGAATTGCCATGGGGGATTCAAGATCAGCATACCGCTGCCATTGAGCCGTAGTGGCGAATCGTCGGGGCGGATCAGCAATTCGATGATCAGCGCCGATTTTATTGGCGACGATGCGATCTTGCGGAAAAAAGGCCGCAGATTACGGCGTTGCTTGATGGGGTACCACAGCGCGCAATGTGCTTGGGGCCAACGTGTCTGGATGTCTGCCAGCACGGTGAAAATGCGGGGAAATTCTGCTTCCTGGGCCTCATAAGGAGGATCGATGAGCACCAGACCACGGTGGTAGCGTATGGAGTCGATCCGTGGAGGCAATAGTGCCTTGATGGCTTCGTATCCATCACGGAAATGGACGGCGACACGCTGGTCGCGGGAAAACAGTGTCTTGAGTTCAGCCGCTTCTTCCGGGTGCAGTTCGCAAGCGGTGAGGCGATCCTGATCGCGCATTGCCTGTGCGATCAATAAAGGCGAACCGGGATAAACCAGTACGCTTCCTACGGGATTGTCCGATGCTACGGCATGCAGATAACGTGTGATTGGGAGCGGAAGATCAGGCTCTCCCAGAAGCCGTAGGATGCCTCCGGAAGATTCTCCGGTCTTTTGGCTTTCCTGGCTGGAAAGCAGGTAACGACCGCGTCCGGCATGTGTATCCAGGACGAAAAAGGCGGTTTCCTTGCGTTTCAGGGCATCCAGTATTGCCAGAAGGATCGTGTGTTTGAGGACATCGGCATGATTGCCGGCGTGATAAGCGTGGCGATAATTCATCTATACAGTTTACGATTCGCAGGAAGTGTTGCGATAGGTTAGGTTTTCGGCGCGCATCCGGGTGGAAGCAATGCTTCGACGGCATTTCGGAAATGTTCCAGTGCCGCGGTGGATGCCGGTGATGCTCGCAATTCGGCTATTGCGGCAGCAAGCCGGGCCGCCCCTACGAAACCGCAGCTTGCCTGCAGACGATGTAAACCGGCATGTAACGCCGGAAGATCGCCGCTACGTGCGGCATTCACGACGTTCCTGCATGCGGTCGGCAATTCGTCGAGGAATAACTGACGTAGTACCGG
>JAITWM010000126.1 GCA_031285265.1 Lysobacteraceae bacterium | reverse complement strand
GCGCGCGAGGTTGAACGAATGACGACCGATCCCCGCGAACCGTTGACTCCGGAAGAACGCGGCTTGGCTCAACGCCTGGCCCGAGTGGAAGCGCACGCCGCACCACCCGCCGCGCTGGATGCCGCGATTCTGGCTGCCGCGCGCGCCGAACTCGCCGCGTCCATCGATCAGCCCGCCACTTCATTACACGCTGCTCCAACTTCCGGACAACGGCAACGCCCGCGTTGGCCGACGCTATTGGGATTGGCGGCATCCGTCACCCTGGCCATCGGCATCGCCTGGCAGTTGCGCACACCGTCACATCCTGCAGCCGATATGGCGGCTTCCGCTCCTGTTTCCGGTCGTCCGTCTGAAGCGCCCGTTGCCGCGATGGAACGCGATTTGGAATCCGGCAGCAGAGCCGCTACCGGCGCGCACCCTGCCGATACGCTTACGGATGGTTCCAATATCGATAGTAGCCGTCAGATCGCACCGGAACCGATGGCCGCCCCCCCTGCCACGGAACGGACACCCTCTACGGTATCCGGACCACAAGCAATCACTTCCGCTCTGAGCGCTCCAGAGGTGCCCGCGACAAGACAGATCGTCCTGCCGGAAGAAACGCACGCACCTCTTCGGCAAGAGCGGGACACGAATGCCGCCAAACCGGCGCCGATATCCCGGCCATCCACAACCGACGTATTGGAATCGTCTGTACCCGGCTTGTCTCGTGATGCAACTGTCGATTCCCGATCATCAGAAGCGTTCCGTCGTTCGCGATCTCAATCTCCTTCAGCATTCCCGACCACGACACCGTCTCCATCGATCCATACGGAAAAACAGAATGATCTCCCTGCATCGGCGACACTCGGACGTTCTGCTGCCGATTCCAGCAGAGGGGAATACTCGCTGAGCGGGGCCGCAGCACCGCCGCCGCCGCCATCGCCCGTGACGGCGTCACCGCCCGCTTCTTCTACGGAGGGAGTTGCAGAGTTTCCAGCGGCTGGGCCGGCAGTATCCGACTCCGGCGATGCCTCAAAGGTGGAAAATCGGTTCTCTCCGCAGCAATGGCTGCAACATATCCGTGAACTTCACGATCACGGTGATCTGGATGCCGCCAAAGCCAGCTTACGACGGTTTCGCGATCAGTACCCCGACATCACCGTTCCAGACGATTTACGATCATTGCTCGATCGCTGATCGGCGAGATCGTTCACTTGTGCGGCACGATGCTCCATGCATCCCCATGGCCTCCGACCACAATAGACTTTTCCTAAAGCGTACCGCCTGCGCATGAAGCTGCTGTCTGCTTGGAGGTCGTAGGCAATCCATTTCATTATGGCCGAAAACCATCCGCCGGCATGCTTGCATTAACGGCATTTGTCGATCGGGAAAGAGCCCGCACCAACCTCCAAACAGCGGTCTCTCTCGCCATCGGGCCGGTCAGCTATTCTCATGCCCGGCTGTTTTCAAGCCGTTGCCGCAGATTGCACAATATAGAAGCGGTCGCTCCCCAAATACGGTATCCCGGCCAATCGTATTCCAACACCATCCGCCGATGGCCGCGATATTCCATATATACATGCCGCAGATTCTCCGGCGTCATCAGATAATACAGCGGGACTTCGAATACATCGGCCACTTCGGCAGGATCGGGTTTGGCGATGTAATCCGAAGTAATTGCCGCAACGACCGGAATGACGCGAAAACCGCTGGTCGTGGCGAAGGGATCCAGATATCCCAATGGGGCGATCTGTTCCGGGCGCAATCCTATTTCCTCGCAGCTTTCGCGTGTCGCCGTCGCTATCGCTCCATCGTCGCCATTTTCGGCGCGTCCTCCCGGGAAGCTCACTTGCCCGGCATGATGACGTAGTGCGTCATTGCGGCGTGTCAGCAGTACATGCACCCCCTCGGTACGAGGAACCAGGCCGACCAGCACAGCCGCCTCTGCCAATCTGCCAACCGGCAAAAGATCGATGAGTTCCTTCTGGTTCCAAGCCTCTCCCATCGGGGGATCGGATAATGGATACAACGCCGATTTCAGCGCCGTCCACTCGGGAAGATCCGATATGGAGGGAACTTGTTGCCATTCGCGCGTTGATACCGTTTCGTCCACCGAATCTACCTACTCAGTGATTTGAGCATCCGGCTGGATACCGGCCACCATGGATATCGATCATCGATATTTTCCGTTTTCCGATCAACCGTCCATGGGAAAACAATATCCGGACAATGATTCGTTTATCCAAAATCGAATGAATGGGATCACATTTGTCGCTGCGGATAAGTCTACGCCGGCAGATGCCGGCGTAGATTCAAGTCATCGTACGTTTCGGATATACATGACATCCGAATTCCGTGGACTGGTTGGGATCATTTGATTCCGACCAGCTTGATTTCGAAGACGACTGCGACATTCGGCGGAAACGGTGAACGCGGATCGGCACCGTAAGCCTTGTCCGGCGACATCGCCACTTCCCATCTCGCACCTACCGGCATCTGCGTCAGGACTTCGCGCATTGCAGGCATCTGGATTTCGCTGACACGCGTCGACGGGATCCTCTGTGGCGGCCGGGCATCCGCCGGCCGCTGACCGAACGGATAAGGGCCCGCCACTTCCAGTTCCACTGTGCTGGTTTGGGTCGGTTTGGCTCCGCTGCCGGCATCAAGCACACGGTAATACACACCGCTGGACAGCGATTGCACGCCGGTTTGCGTTCTGTATTGCGCCAAGAACTGATCGCTCTTGGTTTTGTTTTCGGCGGCAACTTTTTCGTATTCCGCTTTGGCCTGCTGCATGCGCGCTTCTTCGCGGCGCTGGAAAGCTTCTACGGCCGGCTTAAGTTGCGCTTCGTTGATTGCCGGATCCTTCTTGGCGAAGGCATCCTGCAGTCCCTTCACTACCGAATTGATATCCAACTGCTCGCCACGCCCGGCCAGTTCCGCCAAGTTGTTACCGTAGTCATAGCCGAAGTAGTAGCTCAATTTGCCTTTTTCGGACGTGATGTCCTGAGCGAAGGCGGCGCCTGTTATGCTGAAGGCCGCCATGGCGACCACGATCGAACGCAACTTCATCAAATTCATGCCTCTGTGAAAAGAGTTGACCTCAGGCGACAGCCCGAAGTGGATTAATCAAGGCTAGTTAGGATAGCTTCCGCCGCGGTCTCCTGCTACTGGAAACGTCGGCAATGCGACAACAGCCATATCCAAGAAGTTCAATTTAATTAATATTTAACAAGCCTCGCCAATGATGTCTCCAATATCTGATGCTCCAATCCTCATATGAGGCCCTGGCGCCATATACACCGAACTACCATCCATTGCCCCAGCAAGTCGAACACGCCCAATCGCGAGACTATCGCCGTTCTTAGGTGACGCGTTTCATGCCACGGTACTGGTCAATGACATACGCATCATCACCCTGGCAGATACGGACGGAAAAGCCTTCTTGCAGAAACCGTCACCGCGGAAATGAATGCACCAACGGCAACGGAAGGAAGAGATTCCTCACTACCAGGATGGGACAACGATGCTTCATATAGAGCGTATACTCGAATCCGTCCTTGCTATGTCAACAGCCATGTTTTGGACGGAGAATTGGAATCAGTCACGCCTGACATCGACGAACCGTCGCAGATAATGCAAAGCCGAAGCGGCCGGAAATCCATCTGAGGTTGATTTCAGGCTTTGGCAACACGCAACGCAAACCCGTATTCGATAATCGCTAAAATGGCCCGATGCAATCTTTGATTCCATTACCCCTACAGCAACTACTGCGCCTACTCGAAGCCGGGGATATCGATCGTGCCATCGATGCCGGTCTGATGGACTATACGCCGACTGCCGAGGACACTCCCTACAATTTTCCTGTACTACAGACACAGCAGAAACTCAAAGCAGCCTGGAACGCACGCGACCGTTACCGCGCGCATCAGGCGCGATGGGCGGCGCGCAGGAAACTCCGCACGCCGCTGCCGTTGCCACTGCCGGTACTGGATAATCGTAAAGTCGCATTGCCGCCCGAAGTGGCCACACTGGTGCTTCGAGCCAAGGCCAAAGCCAACGAATCCCGAAAGAAATGACATCCCGCCCACCACGGAAATCCGGCTCGGCAACTACGGCCGTGCTTGGACGCTCTCCCCGCACCAGCCGTATGACCAAAGCGCAAATCCACGAATTGTTCGCACGTCTGGCGGAAGCCGATCCGCATCCCACCACCGAACTGGAATACCGAACACCGTTCCAACTATTGATCGCGGTCATCCTATCGGCACAGGCGACCGATGTCAGCGTCAATCGGGCAACGCGGCGGCTGTTCGCCGACGCCGGCACACCGGAAAAAATCCTGGCACTGGGAGAAGAGCGGCTAAAGAGCTACATCTCCCGCATCGGCCTGTTCAACGCAAAAGCCAAGAACGTCATTGCCACCTGCATGCTGTTGCTGGAACGGCATCGTGGCCAGGTGCCGCATGACCGCGCCGCACTGGAGGCGCTGCCGGGAGTCGGCCGCAAGACCGCCAACGTCGTGCTCAACACCGCTTTCGACGAACCCACGATTGCGGTCGATACACATATCTTCCGTGTCGCCAATCGGACCGGACTGGCACCGGGCAAAGATGTTCATGCCGTCGAGGAACATTTGTTGAAAGTCGTTCCCGACGAGTACAAGCAGAACACGCATCATTGGCTGATCCTTCACGGCCGCTATGTCTGCAAGGCTCGCAAGCCTGATTGCAACCGGTGCGCCATCCGCGATTTGTGCAAATTCCCGGAGAAAACTCCTGTTGCTTGACCCGGATGAACAATACGCGATCCACATTCTTGAAACACTTTCGTTCGAGCACAGCGACCGGATTTCATGGCAGTCTGTTAGGCTTTCGGCATGATACGAACATCTTCCACCGCAATCGAAACTCCTCCTATGTCCATGGCGCAACGCTTCCGCGGCTTTCTACCCGTGGTCGTGGATGTAGAGACCGGCGGTTTCGATTGGAACAAACACGCGCTGTTGGAAATCGCCGCGATTCCGATCGAGATGGATGCGAACGGTTTATTGCAACCCGGCAATGTCAGTTGCGCCCATGTCATTCCCGCCCCCGGCACCGAGATCGATCCCAAGTCGCTGGAAATCACCGGCATCGTTCTCGATCACCCTTTCCGTCTGGCCAAGCCGGAGCGCGAAGCACTGGATCACATTTTCGCGCCGGTACGCGCGGCCCTCAAAAAACATGGCTGCCAGCGCGCGATTCTGGTGGGCCATAACGCGCATTTCGATCTGAATTTCCTCAATGCGGTCGTCGCCCGCGTCGGGCACAAACGCAATCCGTTTCATCCATTCAGCGTGTTCGATACCGTCACTTTGGCCGGTGTCGCGTACGGGCAGACAGTGTTGGCGCGCGCGATACAAGCTGCCGGCATGGAGTGGGATGCAGGAGAAGCGCATTCGGCCGTCTACGATACAGAACAGACGGCCAAGCTGTTCTGCAAGATCGTCAATCATTGGCAGTCCCCTTCAGACACCTGAATTCCACCATCCGCACGCTTCATTATCGAAGACCGATTTTCCTCGACTCCGAAACGCTTCGGTTCAAAGGGACACGCGACATGACCTGCCGACTGACCGCGATCCACGCCGATATCACAACGCTGAAAGTCGATGCCATCGTCAACGCGGCCAATAACAGCCTGCTCGGCGGCGGCGGTGTGGATGGCGCCATCCATCGCGCGGCAGGTCCTGAATTATTGACGGAATGCCGCCGGCTGCATGGGTGCTCGACAGGCGATGCGAAGATCACTCGCGGTTACCGGTTGTATGCCGCCTACGTCATCCATACTGTCGGGCCCGTATGGCAGGAAGGGCGGCATGGAGAACCGGAACTGCTTGCTTCCTGCTATCGCCGTTGTCTGGAAATCGCGGCCGATCATGCCATCGGCCGGCTTGCTTTCCCATGCATCAGCACCGGCGTACACCGTTTTCCTGCGGAATTGGCGGCGGAAATCGCCGTTGCCACCGTTCGCGATACCGTGCGGAAATATCCGTTATTCCACGAAATCACCTTCTGCTGTTTCTCGGACGAAAGCACGGCACGGTATCAACGTCTGTTACAGACATTTTCGAGTTGAAACGACCATGCCTCCCTCTTTGAGCGTCATCATTAACATCGATAACACGATGTAAATCGACATCGGAAACCTCAAACGGCGACTATATCGTCAGCATGATCATCAAACATGACTCAACCCCGCCAAATTCCGTTTCCGGCGGGAAGTGGGTTTTATCCACCCTGTTATCCAGTGATCTGCCTTGCCTTCTTTTTCATCATGCGGTTCCGGAAAAAGGCGCTGTCAGTGCCCTGACCTTGTCCGTCGAGCCTTTGTGATCCGGCACAACGCATTCCAGGATTTGAGCAAGGGCTGCCCCTCCCGAATGGCCAAGTCTATCCTCCGCAATCCGGATAATTGACCAAAACGCCGCCGCCGCGCACACTTCGCGACTATGGCAAAAAGAAAAACCGCTGAAGCCTCCCCGGTTGCCGAATTTGAACATTCGCTCGAACAGTTGGAACAACTGATCGAGAAAATGGAACTCGGCGACATGACCTTGGAAGAATCTCTGGCTGCTTACGAGCGCGGTGTCGGCTTGTACCGCAATTGCCAGGTAGCGTTGGAGCAGGCCGAACTCCGCGTCCGTCAGCTCGACGACCCGGAGGGCGCCGACGGCACCCCCTCATTGGCAAGCGATGACCTCTGATACCCGATTCGCGCATTGGCGCACACGTGTCGATGCCGCACTCGACCGCACGCTCCCCGACACTGATCAGCGTCCGTATCGCCTGCATGAGGCGATTCGCTATGCAGTGTTGAACGGCGGAAAACGGATACGACCACTGTTGGTCTACGCAACCGGCGCGTTGTTTAATATCGACGAGGCGTTATTGGATGCCCCCGCCTGCGCCATCGAGCTGATTCATGCGTATTCGCTGGTACATGACGATCTCCCGGCGATGGATGACGATGATATGCGGCGAGGACGGCCCACCGTACATATCGCCTTTGACGAAGCAACGGCCATTCTCGTAGGAGACGCCTTGCAATCGATGGCGTTCGACCTGCTTGCCAATGCGGCGACTGACGACGCACTCAAAGTCGCCTGGTTGCAGACACTGGCTGCCGCCTCGGGAACGGCAGGAATGTGCGGAGGGCAGGCACTGGATATCGATGCTACCGGACGGATGCAATCGTTATCGGAGCTCGAACATATGCATGCGCTGAAAACCGGCGCTTTGATTCGCGCTTCGGTACGAATGGGAGCCTTGCCCGGAAAGGCTTCCGAAGACGATTTGCAGCAATTGGATCGTTTCGCGCTTGCATTGGGATTGGCGTTCCAACTGCGTGACGACATTCTCGACGTGGAAGGCAATTCCGAGCAACTCGGCAAGACGGCCGGGAAAGATGCTGTCCAGGCCAAATCCACGTACCCGGCGTTACTGGGGATGTCCGAAGCGAAACAACGGCTTCAGGAGTTGGCGGCCGTGCTTCAACAGTGCTTGAAAGACTACGGCCCCGCTGCCGCTGCGTTGCGTGATCTGAGCCACTTGGCGGTATACCGCACGCGATAAACTCTCGAACGGTACGATAAAGGCATCGACGTTCGGATATACCGGTAAATATCGAATATTTTCCTGTAACGCAGCGACAACGCACTGCAGCGACGATCCATAGAAAAAGCCCGGCTAGGCAACACCGGGCTTTCAATACTGCTCGTCAATGGATCGATACGATCATTTGATCAAACGTAGCGCAAATGGATAGCGGTACTCCACTCCCTTGTTCGCGGCCATCCCTGCGATGATGCAAAACACGATATTGATGATGAACACTGCCGGAGCCAGAAGCAGTCCGATGAAAACGGCCACCAACAAAACACTGATGAATGAAGCGATGAATATCGTGATCTGAAAATTCAATGCCTCCTTGGCTTGATCGATGACAAATGCTTTCTCAGGCTTGTCTTTGTTGATCAGCCAAATGATCAGGCAACCGATGAATCCGATCACGATTCCGAGCAAATGCGACAGCATCGCCATCGTCTTGTCATCTTGCGAAATCTGACCGTCTTGTGAAGTTTCGTCAGTCATAAAGACTCCTTTTGTGGGGGGCGCTTCCGAAAGCCGGATGAACAAGGATACCACCAAGAACCGCATCATCCTGTCTTCGACGGCACGACTATCCCTAATTTACATATAGCCTGAAAGCCTGAACCAGACAGGCTTTCAGGAGCATATTCGTCAATCACATCACTTGATCAAACGCAGCGCGAACGGGAAGCGGTACGATTCACCTTTATTGGCAGCCAATGCACCCATGACGCACAATGCAACGTTGGCCAGCACAATCAACAGATACAGCAGACCGGCCAGCGCAGCGAGTTTTCCGCTGATAAAACCCAGAATGATGGAGAGTATGAAGATAGCGATATATGCGAAGACCAAGGTGATTTGAAAGTTCAACACTTCTTTGGCATGTTCGGTAGCAAACTCCTTATCCGACTTGTCTTTGTTGATCAACCACATGATCAACGCGCCAAGCCAGCCGAAAAAGATGGACAGAACATAAGCCAGCAACGCTGCTGTTTTGTTGTCTTGAGATACTTCGCTCGACATATTCTGGTTCCCCGCACTGATTAACTAAAGATACGAAATTTTAACAGACATTCTATCTCAAGCAAGCCATATTCATCGTTTCAATCCATTCCCGCGACCATCATTTTCCCGAGCAGAATCGATCCAGTCCGGATATGGGAACGGAAATCGATATCGTTTCCGACAGCTTCTATCGCCTCGAACATATCCCGCAGATTACCGGCGATGGTTATGCCGTCCACCGGCCAAGCCACAGCGCCATTCTCCACCCAGAACCCTGCTGCGCCGCGTGAATAATCCCCCGTCACCGGGTTGACTCCCTGGCCCATCAGTTCAGTGATCAGCAAACCATTGCTCATGCCCCGGATCAGTTCCTCAAGCCCTCCCGCGTTGGCGGCTACTTGCAAGTTGTGTATTCCACCGGCATTGGCCGTCGTAACGAGTCCCAGCCGGCGCGCCGAATAGCTGCTCAGCACATAGCGCTGCAAAACACCGTCTATGACCAAAGGCGTGTTCCGGGTCGCCACACCCTCGGCATCGAACGCAGCCGAACGCAAACCGCGATGTAGTAAAGGCCGTTCATCGATGACGAACCAGTCCGGGAATATCCGCTGCCCCATGCTGTCGAGCAGGAAACTGGCACGCCGATAGAGCGCCCCGCCGGATATCGCACCCAGCAAATGACCGATCAGAGAACGTGCAGTCTCCGCTTCGAACAACACGGGATAATCCCCTGTCGGAGCACTGCGCGCACCGAGTCTGGCTACGGTCCGTTCCGCGGCAAGGCGTCCTATCGCCGCTGGATCTTCCAAATCCTCGCGAGCCAATACGCTGCTGTACCAACCATCGCGCCGCATTTCTTCGCCGTGACCGGCAATCAACGCGCAACTTATCGAGTGGTGGGTGCCACGTGCACCACCGATGAATCCATGCGAATTGGCGTAGACCGCCACACTTTCGACACTTCCCACCGATGCGCTATCGGAATTACTGATTCGTCCATCCGCCTCGCGCCCCGCAGTTTCACTGGCTAGCGCCAGATCGACCGCCTCATCGGCATTCACGCGCCAAGGGTGCCAAAGATCCAGATCGGGAAATTCCTTGGCCATCAATTCAGCATCGGCCAGACCGGAAGCGGGATCGCTCTCGGTATGGCGCGCGATCGCACAAGCTTGTACCACGGTCGCATCCAGGCTGGCCTCCTGTAAATCCGCCGTGCTGGCACTGCCCTTGCACTGTCCGAAATACACCGTCACCGCCGCGCCACGATCGCGTGTCGACTCGACGGTTTCGACCTCGCCCATGCGAACGCTGACGTTCAGACCGCGCGACTGGCTGCAATTCACCTCAGCTTGGCTTGCGCCCAGTGCCCGGGCGCGCTCCAATAATCGTTGCGCCGTTTCCATCAATTGCTGCAAATGCAGCTGGCTGTCATCGTCGAAAGAAGAGATTTCGTTCAATGGTCTATCCTCGGTAATACAAGCACATCGTGATACCTGCTCTATTAGCAGGCGGATACATCGGTGGAAAGCCGCCATACTCCGGCATTGCCGAATACGCATCGGCCACTGTCACCCTCGATGAATCAACGAACAATCTATTGGCCTTCCAGCACGATTTCATAGCGCTTGACCTTAGAATGGAAGCCCCATCATTCCGATACTCTGATCTCATCGAACCGGAGTACCGACGACAACGTTGAGTGACATCATGCGTGGACGCGATCCCGAGACCGGTCAATTCTTCAGCCCCAGCCGCAGCCAGCAACGGCGCGACGCTCTGGAAATATTGGAACTGGCCGAACAATTGACGGCCATACCGCCTGCGCAACTGGCGCGCCTGCCAGTGCCCGAATCGTTGCTGCCTCATATCGAAGAAACTCGACGCATCCATTCGCATATCGCGCGTAAACGCCAGTTGGCCTACCTGGCCAAACAGATGCGACGCGAGGACGAAACGACGCTGGAAGCCATCCGGGATGCACTGAGCGCCGACGGTGAAGCCGCGCGCCGTGAAACGGCGGCATTGCATCGCGCGGAAACATGGCGTGAGCGCCTGCTGAATGAGGGTGATGCCGCGTTGACCGAATTGCTGAATCTTTACCCGTCTGCGGACCGGCAAACATGGCGTCAATTGATTCGCAATGCCGAAAGCGAACGCACCCACA
>JAITWM010000112.1 GCA_031285265.1 Lysobacteraceae bacterium | reverse complement strand
GAAGATCAAAATCACCTGAAAAGCTGGTATCAAACTTTTGCCTTGTTCCACAGGCAATTTTTACAACAGCGCCAAATCGGTGGTCAGAGAACCTCACGGAGATCGATGCGAAGTGGAAGCCGATATCAGATACGTCAATGATGTTTGATAGCCATACCGTCCCAGTATGACCATTCAAAATCACATCTCCATTACTGAAGATCTCAAGCTTTGCAGACCGGGCGTCACTTAAAACCCGTTTCGCCATATCATTCCGCTGGGATGCTGATATGACTATGTTGTGCAACGAAGTCTCAAATCCAGTTTTTTGTCTCGTGTCCATTTCATATTCATCCTTTAGGGGGAAGTTTCAGCGGCCACGTTGTCCATGTTTGGTCACGCATATGGACTATCTTGGTGCGATCACGCGTTGCTGATGGAGAAATTATCCAATATCTATGTACGCTCGAATATCGGGATATGCCGTATTGACGTGTAGGATTTTTCTGACCCCTGGCTCACCTTGTTTCCCCTGGCGATCTGGTTAAACCTAATCGGCCTCCTTGGATTGGACCAAGGTACCCAGGATGGAGTGCTGTCACCGGATATTCAATATAGCCGGGGGCCTCGGCCCGACACTCGTCACGGGTACAACAGAAGTGCCGGTTCGGTCATTCAATTTCAACGTGGGAAAGCAGTTCTCCATGGCGATACCGTCCCGGCAGCCATTTCGCCTGCTCGCGCTAAACATAATGCCAGCCTCAGCCAACAGCATCCGGAACTATTCATTGATGTATGAGTGCCCTGACCGGAGTGATACAACAACTGACGCGGACAACCACACCGGCGCGGTGCCACCGTCACGGCACCGGTCATCAGTCGCGAGACATGTTCGACTGCATCGATCAGCCGGAATATGCGCAGCGAATACCGATCCATCACTGCTGTAGCATACAACCCGCTCTAAGCCGTCCATACCTAGCTGAGGGCGGCGACCCACTGCTGGCTGTGCGCTTGCCGTAAAATTCCTGTCGAATACGCTGGTCACGACAGCGTGTTCAGCGCTGATCTGTATCAAGAAACGCCGGCAATCTTCGTGCCACGAAAACGTATCCACTCGTTAGCGGCCCGCCAACACCGAATGCTTCGATCACAGCGCACGAAGAGCCGTACAAGTGGAACTCTTTACGTTGCCCGTGCACAGACCCAGGCATCCACCCGTTGAACGCCGGCACGCCGCAGCGCGGCGGCGGCCGCATATAACGTTGCTCCGGTCGTCATGACATCGTCGAGTAGCGCAACATGTGCCGGCAGTTGGCCTTTCACTGTGAAGGCATTGCGGAGATTGCGGTAACGCGCCTTCGCACCGAGTTCCGACTGCGGTGCAGTATCACGAATGCGGCATAACGCACCTGCGTGCAACGGAACTTCTGTGGCGCATGCGACGCGTTTGGCCAGTTCCAATGCCTGATCGTAACCGCGCTTGCGCAGCCGCTGGCGATGCAGCGGAACTGGAACTATCGCCTGTGGATACGGTAATGCCTGGACGCGTTCGATCAATAGTTCCGACAACAGACGGCCTGCCGCCAAGTCTTGATGAAATTTGAATCGCAGCAACAATCGCTCCACCGGAAATCCATAGACGAACACGGCGTGCGTCTCGCAAACGGGTGGTTGTCGTCGTAGACAGTCGCCACAAGCAAGGACACTTGCGAGCATTGGCATACCGCACTGACGACAGGCTCGATCGTTCCAAGGCAACGCTGACCGGCAGTCGGTGCATAGGTCGCTTTGACTCGTACCGGCGGCGGCGCAAATCAGGCAACACGATGGTAAGAGCCGATATTCCAGCGCACGGATGAAGCTCCGAATCCTGTATATATATTTCATATCCAATAAGTTGACAGAACTAAGACGAGTACTCAGACTGCACCGGTTCTCAGTCCTCAAACAGTCAGTGTTCGCCTGAAATGACTATCAGAATTCGCCACGACTGGCGGCGCGAAGAATTGCTCGCATTATTCTCGTTGCCGTTCACCGAATTGCTATATCGCGCCGCCGCCATTCATCGCGAACGCTTCGATCCTGCCGAAATTCAGGTATCGACGTTATTGTCGATCAAGACAGGCGGCTGCCCTGAGGACTGCGCATATTGCCCGCAGTCGCAACGCTATTCGACGGATGTGCAGCCCCAGAAACTGATGACGACCGAACAAGTACTGGAACGCGCGCGCGCAGCCCAGGCTTCCGGCGCCACACGCTTCTGCATGGGTGCGGCATGGCGCAGCCCTAAAGATCGCGATCTTCCGAAAGTGACGGAAATGATTCGCGAAGTGAAAGCACTCGGCTTGGAGACCTGCGCCACACTAGGCATGCTTGATAAGGACCAAGCATACGCTCTCAAGGATGCAGGGCTGGACTATTACAACCACAACATCGACACCGCACCGGAATTTTATGAAGACATCGTCCATACCCATGACTATCAGGACAGGCTGAACACTTTGGAACATGTCCGTGACGCCGGACTGAAAACTTGCTGCGGCGGTATCGTCGGCATGGGCGAAACTCGCCTGCAACGGGCTGGACTGCTACAGGCGCTGGCCAATCTCCCGACACACCCCGACTCGGTGCCGATCAATCGTTTGGTACAAGCGACCGGCACGCCATTGCACGGGATAAAGGAACTGGATCAATTCGAATTCGTACGTACAATCGCGATTGCGAGAATCGCTATGCCGGCATCCATCATCCGCTTATCCGCCGGCCGCGAAACCATGAGCGATGCATTGCAGGCATTATGTTTTATGGCAGGCGCCAACTCCATCTTTTACGGGGAGACATTATTAACGACCGCTAACCCGAAAATTGAGCAAGACCAATCGCTGTTTACGCGTCTCGGGTTGGTACCCATGCCATACGCAGGCACAACCGTGCATACTGATATCGTCGAATAGTTTTTTTCTCCAATAACGCGGCATAATCTGGAGACATAACCGCTGTAGATTATATTGGCCGTTTTTGTTTTAGGGGGGGAGGAGGAAGCCAATGGCTCGAACCGACTTATCCGAACGTGCTCGGTTACTGCATAAATTGCGCGCCGCACAAAATCGTCTGCGAGTGCGCCGAACAATAACTCGGCGTGACGGCGTGTTCGTAGAAATTGACGGCCATCGTTTGATTAACTTCTGCAGCGACGATTATCTGGGCCTGTCGCAACAGTTCGGGATCGTCGCAGCGACACAGGATAGCATCAGCCGCGACGGCGTCGGAGTGACCGCAGCTCCTCTACTATATGGACACCATGCGGTCCATGAAGCTCTGGAACGAGAGATCGCGGCATGGCTCGGTTATCCGAGCGGATTACTGTTCGGCAGCGGCTACATCGCCAATCTGGCTGTGCTGCAAGCCTTCCTGCTGGAGGCCGACGATCTCTGCGTTCAAGACCGGCTCAATCATCCTAGCCTGATAGATGCCAGCCGTCTGGCCGGATGCCGCTTGCGCCACTATCCGCATCTGGACGCGGAAGGCGCAATGCGTCTGCTAAAGAACGAACCCGACGGTGCGGCAATATTGGCAAGCAATGGCGTGTTTCATATGGATGGCGACATTGCTCCACTACGTGCGTTGAGCCTGGCAGCCCGAGTGCAACGGGCACTGATGTATGTCGACGATACACACGGCACCGGGATTCTCGGTCCGGAAGGACGCGGCTGCGTGGCCGAAGCAGGGCTGAGCATCGCTGAAATACCATTGCAAATGGTGAATCTGAGCAAAGCTCTAGGCAGTTTCGGCGCCGTGGTCGTCGGCAACGAAGAACTCATTCAACACCTGGCCGAAACCGCTCGCCCCTACGTTCACGCTACATCGCTTCCACCGGCATTAGCCAGCGCCGCCCTGACATCGCTCAAGTCGGTCCGCCATGACGAATGGCGGCGTGACAAATTACGCGAATTGACCGCCTTGTTTCGTTCCGAAGCACATCGGCACGGTCTGGAATTGACTGCATCCGAACACCCGATCCAGCCTTTGATCTGCGGCGACGAAACGACGACGATAGCGATGGCGACAGCAATGGAGCAGGAAGGCTATCTGGTGGCGGCCATTCGTCCGCCCTCGGTTTCCGAGGGTGCATCGCGTTTGCGAATCACATTGACGGCACTGCACACTTCACAGCAAGTACAATTGCTGGCAGCGGCGCTATCGCGTGCTTACGATTCGGTCACCGGCCAGTGGCGTCAATGATGACGGCATTTGATACAGCAATGAAGCGACCGCTTCCATCACTACGATTCATCGATGTCCAGAGTTTCTTCAATATGCGTCGAAACCCAAGGGAGCAGACCGGATCTGATATTGATCCACGGCTGGACACCGAATCGCAATGCACTGGAATCTACCAAGAGCCAATTTTGTCGTCTGACGATATTTCGGGATAGGCATTGCATTCCAGCTATCATAGGGAAACAAATACAAAGACAGCACGTTTGCATGTCATTGAAATGACTCCATAGCTGTTGATCCCCACCTGAAGCTGCCCTGGGCTTTCATTAAGAACCGACCCACCCAGGACGATATGAGGGAAAGTATCGGATCAGAATTTGGATAGGTTGTCTTTTCGTATTTTAGTGTTTCCGGTACTGACAGCCGCGAAACCGTTGCCGGTATTGACGATGGATCTCTTCCGCCAACTTGTGCGCAGGAGTTCATTGCTATCGCCCTCAAGCCTCATTGAGGCAACAGAAAAACTCCAGACATGCACAATCGCCTCATTTATATTCACCCAACATCCGAAGAAACAGCTATAACGTCTCCAGCAGCTGCCCCTGTTCTTCCAATCAAAACTATTATGCCCTCAGAGAAAGAAGATATTGCATCACTTCGGGGAGCAACAAGCGTTATCGTATAGATGACTCTCTTCGGAGGATAAAATGCTTTTGTTGCTCCAACAAAATGTCAACAAATCTTCTCCACACACTCTATATTCATGGATAAAAACTTATATCTAATATCAGAATAAATATTATGCCCTAGATTAAGACCTGGCAAAACGGATGCCATGACATGAAGACGAGTTAAATTGACGAAATCGCACAGTGGAACAATAACCCACTGAAAATATCCTAAAATATTTGATGAGACAGAAGAGCGCTTCAATATAACCACTTTCTTATGCTGGGTTATAAGTAACCCATAGCGAAAATTTATCGCGCCCCGTAGACCGGATCATGCTGATCCGGCAATCAACCCCGTCCATTCCATCCCATTCCTGATTGCCAGGTTCCATATCCCGGTGAACGTACAGTGTCCAGATCAACGACGAAGCAATAATTCGCCGGAATATTGCCTTTATAGGCCCATGCACCATTGGTCGATTTGCCATGGGGTGGGCCGCTTGCCGAAGGATTGTCTCCTTTTAGCGTTCCGCTGGAAAACCATGTCGGTTCTGCGAGCGAGTGCCAGCGGATCCAGACCGCAACACAACTGCCACGATGGACGAGATCCAGGTAATGCCTTTGTCCAATGAAACTATCGTCCCACAGAAAAACATGGAGATGATGCTCCAGCCGCATTGACCCAGGAGCCAACACAATTCCACGAGAATTCGCGGTTTGTATACCATGTGTTTTGATCGATTGGCGTAAAGCACTCAGGCCGATGTTATTTTTGTCTATCGCAACATGACGATATTCTTTCATTTTACGCTCTGCTCCAGGGTCAGCCGAGAATTGTGTTTCGGGCGAGTGCAAATTCCGATGACGTAACGTTCGGTCCAATGTTTGTTTTTGTCAATTCCCCATTTTCTAACACACCCTGAAGATCAAAATTACCCGAAAAACCGATGTCGAGCTCCTGCCTTGATCCATAAGCGGTCTTCACAACCATGCCAAACCGGCGATCCCTGAATTTCACAGCGACCGATGTGAAACGGAATCCAATATTGGATGTCCCGATCAGTTTTAACAACTACCCAAAGACAATATCGTCCGATGGACGCATGAATTACACACTGTCATAGACGATGCAAGACCGATCCGGGACGGGGGCATAAATCGGCACTGCAAACCAGTTCAGATGCGACCAGAAGTTTGCCCGTCGATCGGGCCATAGTATGGAAAACTAGCCGGGCCAGACAGTGCGTGACAGCGACTCATAAGGCCTGTGGTTGTCGAAGGGACCATCACCGTAGAGTAACGTTCGACCTCCATGCGATGAAGCACAGAGAACTGCAGATATCTTCGGGGCGGCTCATGACAAACTGGCGGCAGGCAGTCACAAATCACAGCCTGCGATGCATCGATATGGTCACGGCACGTCGGATAACCTAACCGAGGGCGACCTCGGGCCTATGCGGGTTTGCTTCCTTCGCGGTATCCTCGGGACAGATCCGCCACCTATGAGGATGTGATGGCGAACTTAATCCCCAATCGCTCAAGCTGCTTGCCGCGCATGACTGCTGGCGAACGTCGCCTAACCCTGCGCTTGGAAGAATTCCTTGAGGATGACTACCTGGTCTGGTACGACGTCCCGCTAGGTGTTTAGTCCCACGGTGTGCTGGAACGGGTCAATCGTGAAGCGTTGAGGCTCGGTTGTCCAGATTTTGCAGACGTATTCATAGGGCGTCAGGCCCTTCAGAGTTTTCAATCGACGAGCAAAGTGGTAGGCCATCA
>JAITWM010000041.1 GCA_031285265.1 Lysobacteraceae bacterium | reverse complement strand
TTCATCGTGGGGCACGATGGCGGAAGCGGTTATCTGGTTGTCGACGACACCCCGGCGGCGTCCAATACCAATGGTGCAGTGACACGGGCCAATCTCGGCGGCGGCCTGGTGCTGGGGTCCGGCGCTGGCAGCTACGGCGGATTGCAGGTGCTGGCCGGCGGCAAAAGCTTCACCTATACGAGTTGCCACGGCAGTTGCGTGGTCGAGCCCGTCCAGTTGGGTGTCGCTGGCGGAACCGGCGAAGCGCTGGTTTCCGGGACGGGTTCCATCTGGTATGTGAGCGGAGATACCAGCCCGGTGTCGGGAGGGGTTTTAGGCGATCCGGGCGACCTGCAGCTGGGTTATTCCGGCAAAGGCGTTCTGACCATCAACGATGGCGGCAAGGTGACATTGGGCCAGGCTGCCATCGACGAGATTCCGCCCGATAACTTCTCCTTCCAGATCGTCGATTTTGTCGACAGCGTGGGCGACCTCCATATCGCGGCGCAGGCCGGATCGGAAGGGGTATTGAATATCGGCGGCGCCGAAGGCGGCGCGGCGCAAGCTTCGGGCATCCTGGCCGCTGCTCATGCGATATTCGGCGCCGGCGCCGGGCGGATCAATTTCAATCACCTCGATACCGCCTACCAGTTCGACGTCGTGACCGAAGGCGCCGGCAAGGTCAACAACTATGCCGGCACCACTTGGTTGAACGGGATCAATACCTACAGCGGCGAGACCAATCTGTACGGTGGTGCGCTGGGTCTGAGCAACAACTAATCCGCCGGTGTTTCGACTATCTATGCGAGAGGCAATGCGACGCTGATCTATGCCGATACCATCGCCGCGGGCAATGCGATCGTCCTCGAACCGAATTTCACGCTGTCGGCTCAGGTCGATGCCGGCAGCGCGGCCCAGAACGGCGGGATCAGCGGTGCCGGCAGTCTGGCCAAAACCGGCGCCGGTATCCTGTCGTTTACCGTGGACAACAGCTATACCGGCAAGACCACGATCAGTGGCGGAACATTGATGCTGGAAGGCGCTGGCGGTATCAGCGAATCCGCCGAAGTGGCCAACTATGGCGTGTTCGATATCAGCAACCACACCGGCGCCGCTCAAATCCGCACGCTGTCGGGCAATGGCGATACGTTGCTGGGCGTCAATGATCTAGTCATCACCGCCGGCGGCAGCAACGGCAGTGGCAGCGGCAGCTACTCCGGCGTCATTTCCGGGCAAGGCGGACTGACGATCTCGGGCGGCACGGAGATTCTCAGCGGCGCTAATACCTGGGCCGGCAATACCGTGGTTTCCTCCTGGGCCGTATTGCAGGCAGGCGCCACGGGCACATTCAGCCCGGTTTCCGATTATCGCGTCGACAGCGATGGCGTGCTGTATCTGGATGGCTTCAGCCAACGTGTCAACAGCCTCAGCAATGCGGGCGCGGTAGTGCTGAGCGGCAGTCCCGTGTCCACCATGCTGACGACCGCCAGCTATGGCGGCTATGGCGGCCTGATGCCCATGCAGGTCATGCAAGCGGCGCTGAGCAGCACTTTCGTGCCCACCACGCTGACGGTTACCGGTCCCGGCTATTACGGCGATGGCGGTCTGGTGTCCATGCGGACGGTGCTGGGCGGGGACGGTTCGGCGACCGATCAGTTGATCATCAACGGCGATAGCACGGGCAACTCGCGGCTGGTGGTGAAAAACGCGGACGGTGCCGGCGACCAGACCGACGAAGGTATCCGGGTGATCCGGGTCGATGGCGATTCGTCCGGGACCTTCAGATTGGCGCTGCCAGTACAGGCAGGCGCTTACGAATATGTGCTGGAGCAGGGCGGAGTGAGCACGCCGGATGATGGCGATTGGTATCTGCGCTCCACCTATATCGATCGGCCCCATCCGCCGGAACCGATCTTCCGCGCCGGCATCGCCAACTATGTGGCCGGGCAAAGCGCAAACATGGAGCAGGGCATGGCGCAGTTGACGTCGCTGCACCAGCGGATCGGCGGCAATTATGATCTGGCGGCCGGGGATGTGCTGGCCTGGGGCCGTCTGTATGGCGGCAGCCAGCGCGGCAACGGCAGCGACCGCTTCAACTACAGCCAAGAATTCTTCGGCCTGCAATTGGGTCACGACATCTCGGTTCAGGGAGATGGCGAGGGCAACAGCCGCCGGGTGGGCATCAGCGTCGATTATGCCAGGGGCCATGACTCGTTCCAGGACGATTTGCGGCCCGGTGCCGGGTTGAGCCGCCGCACCGGCACGCTCTCTTCGAGCAGCTTCGGCCTGGGCGGCTACTACACCCTCGCCCGGAGCAACAGCGGATATCTGGACGTGGTCGGTATCGCCTCGCTGCTGCACAATCGCTTCAACGATGCTTACGGCGGGCGTTCGGAACAGAATGCCTGGCGCGGCGCTCTCTCTGTGGAAGCCGGCAGGACGATGGGTGCGTTGGGCGCGTGGCAGTTCGAGCCGCAGGCGCAGCTGAGCTATATGCACACCAGTTACAAAGGCTTCGACGATTACGTTTCCAGGGTGAGTGGCTACAACACCGACGCGTTGCGTGGCCGGGCCGGAGTGCGCATCTTCAACGGTCTGCAAGGCTCCGCGCGGCCGGGCGAAGTCTATGGCATCGTCAATGTCGGCCATGATTTCCTGAAGCCGGAGAAACTGCGGATCGGTGAGACGTATGTGCGTGAGGAGTACGACCGTACCTATGGGGAGCTGGGCGTGGGCGGCCGTGTGAGCTTCGGCCGGGATTCGACTTTCTTCGGCGATGCCCGCTACCGCAGGTCGTTCAGCGGGCACAGCGAAGGCGCCTCGTTGAATCTGGGTGTCCAGGTCAAGTTCTGACGCCTGCCTGATCTTCGGTGGTAGCCCAGGGCTACCGCCGTGCGGGCTTCGGCTACCATGAGCGAGTTGGTTCGGGCTGTGCGGAGAGGTTGTGGTGTGGCCGGAGCCGGGCTTGTATCCGCCGATCCATAACTGAGGAAAAACCGTGTCAGATGCTCCCTCCACCGCCTTGCGCGGAGCGCCCGTACATATCGAAACCAACGGATATGTGCTGCGCAGTCTGATTCCCGCCGACGCCACGCCGAGATTCCTGGAATGGCTGAACAGCGAAAAGATGCTGGCCGGGCTCAATCTGCCGCCGCTCAATTTTTCGCTGGACCAACTGCGCGGCTTCATCGCAGGTTTCGACAACCGGAACAATTACCTGATCGGCATCTTCGACAAGTCCAACCAGTTACTGGTCGGTTTCTACACCATCGATGTCAATCTGACGCACAAAGTCGGCAATATCACCACCGGCATCGGCGAGGCCGGGTATCTCGGGCGCGGCGTGCTGTGGACGACGATCGATGCACTGTTGGATCATTTCTACGCATACCGCGACGTCGAGAAAATGACGGCGCGATTGCTGGCCAGAAACTTCCCGATGCTGTTCAACTTCAAGGACAACCCGCGCTTCGTGCTGGAAGCCAGGCTGAGCAGGGAATGTCGCGCGCCGGACGGGAAACGGCTGGACATCCTGGTGTACGCCTCCTTCAAGGAGAATTGAGTACGTGATGCCGTCCGGCCCCACCGTTACCTGGAACGAGCGGCTGGCACTGTCACTGGGAGAGTTTTCGACTCTGACCCAAGGTTTGGACTATGCCGCGCAGGGAGAAACCGGCGTCAATTTCTATTCCTCGCTGGGACGGTTGGAACACAGTCTGACCTACCGGGAGCTGCGGCAAAGGGCGCTGCGTGCCGGCGGACAATTGCGCGGGCTGGAATTGCGCAGAGGAGAGCATGTGGCGCTGGTGGCCGAAAGCAGTCCCGGATTTCTGGTGTTGTTCTATGCCTGCCAATATGCCGGGCTGGTTCCCTGTCTGCTGCCTTTCAGTCTTTTCCCCGGAGGTAAACAGGCCTATATCGATCAGCTCGCCAACATGATGACGTCAGCGCGGGTAGCGGCCGCGTTCGCCCCGGCCAGCGTGCGCGATTGCGTCGATGCGGCTGCGCCTTCCAGAACGCGGACCATGAGTTTCGAGGAAGTTTTTTCCGCGCCGGCCAGCGGTGAACTGCAACCGGCCCGGAGTGACGAGATGGCCTATGTGCAGTATTCCTCGGGTTCGACCTCGCAGCCCAAGGGAGTGCTGATTTCGCAATCGGCGGTGTGTGCGAATGCGCGTGCCATTCTGCAGAGCGGAATGAAATTCCGCGAAGGCGATCGCTCCTTCTCCTGGCTGCCGTTCTATCACGACATGGGGTTGGTGGGATTCGTTGTCTCGACCATGTTCTCGCAATGCAGCGTCGACTATATCTCCCCGGCGACATTCGCCAAGCGGCCCCTGCTGTGGATGGAACTGATGTCGGCCAATCGCGGCACAGTGGTCTATTCGCCGGCTTTCGCCTATCGACTGGTCGCCCGGCGCCTGAAGCTGGATGATCGCTATGATCTTTCCGCCTGGCGCGTGGCGGGTATCGGCGGCGACATGATCCGTCCGGACATCATTGAGGAATTCTGTTCGGTCATGCAGCCGCATGGATTCCGGCGACAGGCCTTCATGCCCAGCTATGGCATGGCGGAAATGACCTTGGCCATCAGTATCGCCGACCCGGACACACCGCCCGCCACGGCCGCCATCGGGATATCGTCGATGGCATCGCCGCCCGATGTCCGGCGGCAATACGTCGCGTGCGGCAAGCCGTTGCCGTCGGTGATGGTCGAAATCGTGGACACGGACGGAGCGCCGCTGCCGGAAGGCGGCGTGGGCCGTCTGCGGGTCCGTGGCCCATCGATGATGTCGGGCTATCTGGACGATGGCCGTGTGGACGCTGGTGCCATTGCGGATGATGGTTTTTTCGACACCGGCGACATCGGGTTCCTGCATC
Organism: Lysobacteraceae bacterium; assembly: GCA_031285265.1. Lineage (GTDB taxonomy): Bacteria > Pseudomonadota > Gammaproteobacteria > Xanthomonadales > Xanthomonadaceae > JAITWM01. The sequence continues at coordinate 3,036 of JAITWM010000041.1, read as the reverse complement.
AAGGACAAGTGGTCATCACCGGACGCGCCAAGGATCTGATCCTGATCCGTGGACGCAATCTGTGGCCGCAGGACATAGAGTGGGCACTGGAGCGGGTCGAACCGTTGACGACCGGGTCGGTGGCGGCGTTCGCGGTCGATGGCGAGGATGCGGACATGCTGGTGGTATTGGCGCAATACCGGGCGATCGAGGATTCCGAAGCCTGCGCCGGTCTGCGCACGCGCCTGGCAACGGTGTTGCAACAGCATTTCGGCATTGGCGGGAAGATCGTCTTCGTGCCGCCGCGCAGCCTGCCGTTCACCTCGTCGGGGAAACTGTCGCGGGCCAAGGCCAGGGCGCTTTATCTCGATGGACATTACCTTGAAAACCGAGCAGAGTGATTCATGGATCATCTATACGAAGCAAAGAAAATCCTATCCGGCTGCCTGTTCGTGCCGATCGAAAAGATCGGGGACGATGCCGACATCAACAGCGTCCACCAGATCGATAGCCTCAACTTCTCGATGATCGTGATGGAGGTGGAGAATCTGATCCGAGCCGAGGTCGATCCCCTGGAGGTCCTGGAATTGCGCACGGTCAAGGATCTAGCGCGGATACTGGAACGTCACGTGCAATGACCCGTTATTCGGATATCTGCAATTGGCTATATCGGATCGCCCGCGAGCGTAATGGCGAAAACGTCGAGACCGAACTCAACGGTGTGCCCGTGCTGGTCATCCAGCGTTTGGAAGATGCGGATCATGTGCTGCGGCTGAAGGCGGATGATTATCCGAAGAACATGACTTGGTTCCGGCAGACGCTCGGTGCATCCAGGTTTTCCGAGAATGGCGAGGCTTGGGTCATTCGCCGGGATCTGAGCCAGCCTTATTTCAATCGGTTCGATCGTGATCGGGCACTGCGGAATGCGCGCAAGTACGCCTTGCAGGCGCTGGTCGAAATGTCTGCCAGCGGCGATCAGGGTGCGGAGCGGCTGGACGACAGCATATTCCGGCAGATGACCGCTTCGGTTCTGATAGAGAGTTTCTTCGATGTCGAACCCGATCGGTTTCAGGTCGATATCCGCAATCTGGCCAGCCTGATGGAGCTGGGTTCCGAATACTCGTTCGTGCCCGCCGGCAGGACTCAGACGATGTCCCGCGACCGGATTGCACTGTTGCCGGGATTGCGGCGGCAGGTGTTCGAGGACTTCAAGCCTCTGCGTGAAGGCTACCTGGCGGATAATCCGCTGATCGCCGGGATGCTGGCGGCCGACCAGGATCCCGGCAATGACATCGTGCTGGAGCACGAGTTGCTGACGTTCTTTGCCGCCGGCACCGAAACCACCGCCGCCACTATAAGCTGGGCCGCTTATTTGCTGGCCGCGCATCCGGAGGTACAGCAGCGTTTGCGCGAGGAAACGGAGCGTTTGTGGAATAGCGGCGCGCATGACTGGGCGGCATTGTCCAGGCTGGAACTGTTGGAAGCCTTCATCTCCGAAACGATGCGGCTGTTCCCGGCGACGCCGATTCTGGCGCGGCTGGCGCAGGCTTCCGACCGGATCGGCGACAAGCCGATTGAGCCGGGACAGAACGTGCTCATTTCGCTGATCGGTGTGCAGCACGATCGGCGTTTCTGTCAGGATCCGTGGAGCTTGCATCTGGAGAAACGCAAGGGCGCGCCCAATCTCGGTACCGGTACCGCTTTCAGTTTCGGCCCCAGGATATGCGGCGGCAAGAAATTCGCGCTGGTCGAATTGGCCGGAGTGCTGGATGTCTTTCTGCGGCACGGGGATTTCCGGCTGACGATGGCGCAGCCCCCCGTATTCCACTGGAAATCGCAGATGCTTTACGAAGGAGGGCAACCTGTCCGGGTCCGCCTGCGGGACTGAGCCGGGTATTGCATCGTTCTCGACAATGCCAGAAGCGGCCCGATGGAGCTGCTTTTTTCTTTCCGTGGGAGCCGGACTGTGCGGACATGATCGCTGCGTTCAAATGGCCTTGAACAGCGTGGCAATCAAGTTTGGGATCATGAAATGATGGCATTGCGAGTGTGCCAGGCCATGAAACCGGACAAGGCAGTACGCACAGTCCGTATCATCGGCAATCCGTATCATCGGATGCGGCAGAAACAGCGCGCAATGAGTCAGAGCGTCGAATCGGACCTGATTGCCTGCAATCCGTTTCCGGCACTTACGCCGCTGGGTTTGCACCCACAGCTTGAAGGTGGGCGTTTATCTGGGATTGTAAAAACGGAATATGTAAGAAATACAACAATTTCAAATGGTTATGAAGAAATTTGGCGGAGAGGGCGGGATTCGAACCCGCGAAGCGGGGTTTAGCCGCTTACACACTTTCCAGGCGTGCTCCTTCAACCGCTCGGACACCTCTCCGGAATTTCTGGCCGACAATGTCAATCGCTTGTCAGGGGAGGGATTCTAGTCGGAGCCGGCGTTTGCCACAAGTCAATTCTGTATCTGTGCCGGTGAGGCATCGATAGGTCGTGGCACAATAGAGGCTTGAATCCAAGTGGTTATCCGATGTCTTATCTCGTCCTTGCCAGAAAGTGGCGCCCGAAACGGTTTTCCGAACTGGTAGGGCAGGAACATGTCGTCCGTGCGTTAGGGAATGCGCTGGACAGTGGGCGCGTGCACCATGCATTTTTGTTCACGGGTACGCGCGGTGTCGGCAAGACCACGATCGCGCGAATCTTTGCCAAGTCGCTCAATTGCGAGCAGGGCACCAGCGCCGAACCGTGCGGTCAATGCGCGGCATGTCTGGATATCGATACCGGCCGTTATATCGATTTGTTGGAAATCGATGCCGCGTCGAATACCGGCGTGGACGATGTCCGTGAAGTGATCGAAAACGCGCAGTATTTGCCTTCACGCGGGCGGTACAAGGTCTACTTGGTCGACGAAGTGCATATGCTGTCGAAAGCCGCGTTCAATGCGTTGCTGAAGACGTTGGAAGAGCCGCCGGAGCATGTCAAATTCTTGCTGGCGACCACGGATCCGCAAAAGCTGCCGGTCACCGTGTTGTCGCGCTGTCTGCAATTCAA
>JAITWM010000210.1 GCA_031285265.1 Lysobacteraceae bacterium | reverse complement strand
CGCTCGATCTCCACCGTCGCCGCATACGGAAGCTCCGCCCCCAATTGCCGCATCAATTGCTCGCGCAATAATTCACCGGCCAGGAACCGTTGACTGCGGTCCGTGATCTCATCCGTCCCGAACAAAGGATCTCCCTCGGGCAGCAACGCCAAAAGATCCCTGGACAACGCCGCAAAACCATTGCGCTTCAACGCGGAGATCAAGTGTACGCTGGAAAACTCTCGCTCTTTTCCTACCTTGTCCAGGAAAGGCAGCAGCGCCGCTTTATCTTTTATCCGATCGATCTTGTTGACCACCAGGACGACCGGAACACCCGCAGTGCGCAGTGCATCGAATGCCAACCCGTCCTCTTCATTCCAGCGCCCGGCTTCGACGACCAGAATTCCCGCATCCACGCCTTCCAGTGCATTGCGCGCGGCACGATTCATCATCCGGTTCATTGCCGATGAAGACAACTTGCCTTGCATTCGATGCAAGCCGGGCGTATCCACCAGCATGATCTGACCTTCGGGAAAGGAGGCTATCCCCAACAAACGATGCCGCGTGGTCTGCGGCCGATTGGATACGATACTGACCTTGGCGCCGACCAACGCATTGACCAAGGTGGATTTCCCGACATTGGGACGGCCGATGACAGCGATGCTGCCGGATTTCTGAGCGGGGGGATGCTCGTGTTTCATATTTGTGGAATCCATGAAGCGCAATATGCCTATTCGTCCAATCGTTCAAGAATGATGGTCGCCGCCGCCTGTTCCGCTTGGCGCCGCGAAGAGCCTTCTCCGGTCGCGGACAATGCGGGCTCATCGAGTACGCATCGCATGTGAAAATGCTTGGCATGATCATCGCCGATCTCCGAGATCAATTGGTAGACCGGCAGCGGCTTCTGCCGAGCCTGCAACCATTCTTGCAACCGGGTCTTGGCGTCCTTTTCAGGACGTCCGGTAGGAAGGGCGGACAACGCTTTTTCGAACCAAGGCAATATCACCCGGTTGCACGTCTCATATCCACCGTCCAGATAGATCGCGGCAATCAGCGCTTCCAATGCATCGGCCAGAATCGAATCACGCCGATACCCTCCAGACTTCATTTCACCGGGCCCCAACGTCAGGCGTTCACCCAGATGCAATGTACGAGCCACCGCCGCCAGCGATGCCTCACGCACCAGTTCGGCACGCGCACGCGTCAATACTCCTTCGTTGGCTTTTGGCCAACACCGATACAATGCGTCGGCGATCAGCAAATTGACTACGCCATCCCCAAGGAATTCGAGACGTTCGTTATTCGGCATACCGGCACTGCGATGAGTCAACGCCTGTTGCAACAGGCGTGGATCGGAAAACCGATATCCGACGATTTCATCGCCATCGTGGCGCACCTTACCAGCCACCGCTGATCATCGCGTTATATCTTGCGAAATATCAAACCTCCCGACGATATCCAGATTGCCTACCAGATTTCTGCGTGACTCATAGACCACGCGCATACGCCATCCTCTTCCGGTAGGTTCAAGCTTGATATTCTCGGGCTTCACCATATCGTTGTTGGAATTGACGTAAAGCCGCCGAAAGAATGTGTCCTTTATTGCATCGGCTGACAGATCCTTGCCGCGTAGATCCTTCGCCATATCCGTCATTACCGAGCGTATGGTGAAATATCCCTGATAGATCGGAAATATTTTCACCCCGGCGAAAGCGATAACTCCCGCCACAACCAGTACCGTCAAAAATCCCGGCATGCTCAATCCGCTTTGTCTGCGTTTCATTGCCGTTTCCTCTAAAATAAAGCACTGTCATTGAATACGTGTGCCGATTCGCGAAGAATCGAATCCCTTTTTACAGAACCATCCCTCGCAATTCAACCAGATCAGGAATGCTCGACCACGCAAATTCTCTTCCGGAAGAAAATGCATGGGAGTCCAGAAGCGGCTGTCTTCGCTATTGTCGCGATTATCGCCCATGACGAAGTAATGTCTTTCCGGTACGGTCCATTCCCCCTGCCCCGCGCTGTTGTAAGCGCCCAGCCACTCCAACACTTTATGCGGATGTCCGGGAAGATCCTCCATCAACAAGGCGGCGCCAGTCGCCTCAGCCCCACTGCCACGGCCAACATACTCGCCCAATCTCTGAGACCGCACCGGACTCCCATTGATGAACAGCGTATCGCCCCGGAACACGATATGGTCCCCCGGCAGTCCGATGATACGTTTGACCCAGTTCTGATCTGGAGCATGCGGCGGTTTGAACACCACCACATCGCCACGGGCGGGCTCGCCCAATGGCAAGATCTTGGTATTGGTAATGGGCAATCTCAATCCATAGGAAAACTTATTCACCAGGATGAAATCGCCTATCAGCAAATTCGGCATCATCGAACTGGATGGAATCTTATACGGTTCCACCACGAAGCTGCGCAATACCAGCACCAATGCCAGCACGGGGAAAAAAGCCCGTGAATAGTCGACGATGGCCGGCTCCGAATCGTCATCGAGCAAACCCGCCCGGGCTGCGCGCCGTTTAGCGAAAAAAAGCCTGTCGAGCAGCCAGATGATGCCCGTAGCAAATGTCGTGACAACCAGCGCCACTTCAAACCATTTCATGTTTTCTCCTCGATGGAGCAGCGATCCAATATCAACATCAATGCGAGGCTACCGCAGCATCCGATACCTGTCTGCCACTTATTTGTCCACTTGCAACACTGCCAAAAAGGCTTCCTGCGGAATCTCGACACGTCCGACCTGTTTCATCCGCTTCTTTCCTTCCTTCTGTTTTTCCAGCAGTTTCTTTTTCCGGCTGATATCACCGCCATAACACTTCGCCAGCACATTCTTTCGAAGCGCCTTGACCGTACTTCGCGCGATGATCTGTGATCCGATCGCGGCCTGAATCGCCACATCGAACATCTGCCGCGGAATCAGCTCGCGCATCTTCTCGCACAAATCCCGCCCTCGGCGATCGGCCTGGCCCCGATGCACGATGATCGACAATGCGTCCACACGTTCGCCATTGATCAACATGTCGACACGTACGAACGGCCCGGGCTGAAAACGCAGAAATTGATAATCCAACGAAGCGTATCCGCGCGAGACCGATTTCAACTTGTCGAAAAAGTCCAATACCACTTCCGCCATCGGCAATTCGTAGCTGATCTGCACTTGACTGCCAAGATACTGGATACCGATCTGATTTCCGCGTTTTTCCTCGCATAAAGTAATGATGTTGCCGATGTAATCCGGTGGCGTCAGGATATTGGCGCGAATGATCGGTTCGCGAATCTCATCGATCAGATTGCTCTGCGGCAACTTGGCCGGATTGTCCAGAGACATCACGCTGCCATCGGTCCTGAGCACCTCGTACACCACGGTCGGTGCCGTCGTGACCAGATCCAGATCGTATTCTCTTTCCAGCCGTTCCTGCACGATCTCCATATGCAGCATGCCGAGAAAACCGCAACGGAAACCAAAGCCCATCGCCTCCGAGCTTTCCGGCTCGAAACGCAGCGCCGCATCGTTCAAACGCAACTTTTCCAACGCTTCCCGCAATGCCGGATAGTCTTCCGCCTCGGTCGGGAACAGCCCAGCGAACACGCGCGGCTGCATTTCCTGAAATCCCGGCAACGGCTGCGGCGCAGGAGCCGCAGCCAGTGTCAGCGTGTCGCCGACGGGAGCTCCATGAACGTCCTTGATCGAGGCCGTTAGCCAGCCTACTTCTCCAGCGCCCAATTTGCTCAAAATCTTACGTTTGGGCGTAAAAACACCCACCTGATCGACCTGATGGGTACGCTGCGTCGACATCACCAGGATCTTGTCTCCCGGCTTGATCTCTCCCTGCATGATCCGGATCAACGAAACGATACCCAAATAATTGTCAAACCAAGAATCTATGATCAGCGCCTGCAGCTTATCGGTATCGCGCGGCTGCGGCGGTGGAATCCGTTGAACGATCGCTTCCAATACCCCTTCGACGTTCAATCCGGTTTTCGCGCTGACAGGAATCGCTTCACTGGCATCGATTCCGATCACTGCCTCGATCTCGTCCTTCGCACGTTCGATGTCAGCAGTCGGCAAATCGATTTTGTTCAATACCGGAACCACCTCGAGTCCTTGCTCCACTGCGGTATAGCAATTGGCAACCGACTGCGCCTCCACTCCTTGCGCCGCATCCACCACCAACAGCGCTCCTTCGCATGCCGCCAATGAACGGCTGACCTCATAACTGAAATCGACATGCCCGGGAGTATCAATGAAATTCAAATGGTAGACCTGCCCGTCTCGCGCTTTATAAGGCAGCGACACGGATTGAGCCTTGATCGTGATGCCTCGCTCCCGTTCGATCGGATTCGAGTCCAAGACCTGGGCTTCCATTTCCCGCAAATCCAGCCCGCCACAGAGCTGGATAATGCGATCAGCCAACGTGGACTTGCCGTGATCGACGTGAGCGATGATGGAAAAATTACGGATGAACCGCATGGAATCTGAAGACATGGGGGCGGCGGTCATAACCGTATGGCAAGGTAACGTATCATTATTGCATGCGTCCAGGCCAACCCGCCAACCCCATCACGCCGGTATTTTCCCATTCTCCACCGCCGATTTCGCCTCTGACTCAGTGCACGAAGCCGCTTTGGCCGATAAAGCGGAAAGCGGAGGGTTGAGTAATTCCTCCGCAATCCTGATCAAACATCACTTTGTGATACCGCAACAAGAACCTAGATTCGAATGACATGCACATGCATATCAAAGAACTACGCATCCCCTGCCTTGACCGCAACAAACGTATTCGAATCGCGGTGGCGTACCAGAAGCATAACGACATCGTCTTTTTTGACATGACGCAATTGCTGATTCAATGCGTTCACGCTTCCTACCGGGGTACGCCCTACCTGCAGAATTACCATTCCCGGGACCAAGCCTGCCTCACGCGCGGTATTTCCGGAAATAGCGGTAATACGCACTCCTTCGTTGTCTTTAAGGCCTAACTGACGGCGCGTCGCTACGTCCAGATCGGCCACGCGTATCCCCAGCACCGCTCCAACATCTGCAGGCACCGCCGGAGATGCCGAGGACGGGCGCGTGGTTCCGGCTACCGCCTGTCCTCCCTCATTCAGCTCGCCAAGTACCACCGTCACATCGCGCGCCCTGCCATCCCGCAAAACGCTCAACGTCACACTCACTCCAGGCGCCATCGCCCCAATCATCGGCGGCAGGTCACTGGCCGAAACCACCTCCGTACCATTGACCGAACGGATCACATCGCCAATCTCCAAACCGGCCTTGGCGGCAGCGCCGCCGGCCACCAGATCATTGACCAAGGCACCTTTGCTATCCGGCAATCCGAAACCTTTGGCCACATCCGCCGAAATCGGTCCCACCATCACCCCTATTTGCCCGCGGCTGACGCGTCCGGTCTGCTTGATCTGATTGACAGCGTTCATCGCCAAATCGATCGGAATCGCGAAGCTGATCCCCATATAGCCGCCGGAAGCAGAAAAGATCTGAGAATTGATGCCGATGACTTCACCTTGCGTGTTAAGCAATGGGCCACCCGAATTACCTCGATTGATCGCTACATCGGTCTGTATGAATGGAACATAGCGCTGGTCCGTGTAAGGATTACTACGTCCAATCGCACTGACGATTCCAGCAGTAACAGAATGCTCCAGACCAAATGGCGAACCGATCGCCACAGCCCACTGACCAGGCTTGAGCTTGCTGGAATCCCCGATCCGGATCACCGGCAAATTCTTACCGTCGATCTTCAATAACGCCACGTCGTATTGTTGATCGCTACCTACGATCCTGGCCGTGAATTCACGCCGATCAGCCATTCTCACCTTGACCTCATCCGCACCATTGACGACATGATGATTCGTCAGCACATACCCATCCTCGGATATGAGAAAACCTGATCCCATCGAACGACCACCACGTCCACGCGGCATTTCCGGCGCTTGAAAATCCGGCCCGAAAAACCGACGGAACGCATCCGGAATACCATCATCGCCCGGTGCCGGTCTACGCGATGCGCTTTGCTCCTTTGTCGTCGCCTCAATGTTCACTACGGCAGGTCCGACTTGCTCGACCAACTGCGTGAAATCAGGCAATCCACTCACCAGTTGCGGGGCGGCTGATTGTGTCATTGCCACAGTAGACACCGGTGCCGCAGCAACCTGCACAACGGGCTCGGGCAATCTGGCACACGCCATCAATGGCGCAATCAACGCCGCCAGAGCCATTACATTGATGAAAATACGATGCCTCATCGAGCAAACCCCTCATGTATCTCAAAATTGGAGCACAAAACTATCCCTTGACCACAAGACGCCTCCTGCGGAAGATCGACAACCGGAAGAAACCAGGATGCAACACGTATTTGGGGCGCACAGCCTCCACCGTCAACGGGATGACGAACCATCACTCCTGCGATGTCGTGACGTCTGAAGAATCCGTTGCAGGTGGAAACAGCGGCTCTGACCGGACATGCGACTCGAACGATCGAAGATCACGCGACATGGACTGCCGCGGGAAACCGACATTGAAGGCACTGTCCGACTGCAACAGCGACGAGCGCGGCCAGGGGCGTGAATACTGCGGTGACAGAGGGCTTGTCGCAGGCGTAATAGTCGTATCGTCAACGGCAGACGACGACGCATCCGCCAGAACAGTCGTCGAACCCGGCTCGCTCATCGTCGGCGCAGGCCTATCAGTCTGCAATGCGGCAATCGGCACCGCCGCCGCATCAGACGCCGCACGCCGAGGCACAGTCTGCCGTACCGCGGGTCGAGCGGGACTCGACGGAGCAGTACGAACAGGCTCAGCGGAAAGCTCCGCTACCGCCCTCTCGGATATAGGTACGACGTTCGGTTCGGATACAAGGCTCTCTGCAACCGTACTTGTCGCCTCGTCAATCGGAGACATTTCTTCTGCCGCCGGCAACCGCGCCTGTGTCGCAAACACCGCTGTCTCTACCTCCTGCAGCGGTACCGTCGAAAGAGGGGATTCTCGATTCATGAACAATGCAACCGTCACGATAGAGGCCACCAACGCGGCCCCTCCGCCCCATTTCATCCAAACCGGACGTCCACGCGCCGGATAGCGTAGCGACTCATTTTGCATCTCGGATGCGATAGCGGCAGCAACACGCTGGCTGAAATCCACTGGTGCCATGATCTGCACCTGATGCCGCAACAGTTCCCCCGTCAATTGCCACCGGTCGAGACATCCGGCCAATTCCTGGTCATGCTGTAGGCGCCGCAGCAAAAACCGCGCTTCATCAGCCGGCAATTCGCCATCGATCAATGCGGACAGCTGCTGTCGACAATGTATTTCGAGCTTGTCGGTAACCGGGCTCGGTTCGTGTGAGTTCTGGCTCATATGCGATTACGTTCACGGGTAACACTTTGGATATCCAATAGCGGGCGAAGTTCCGCATCGATGGCTTCCCGTGCCCGAAAAATCCGGGAACGAACAGTACCGATCGGGCATTCCATCTTCTGAGCGATTTCTTCATAGCTCAGACCATCGACCTCGCGCAAGGTTATGGCAGCGCGCAACTCCTCCGGCAAAGCATCGACCGCTCGCATAACCGTATTCTCCAATTCCTGACGCATCGCCTCGCGCTCCGGCGTATCGGTATCGCGCAACCGCGTACCTGCTCCAATCTGCTCCGCGTCGGCGACATCGACATCGTCCACCGGCGGACGGCGATTATGAGCGACTAGATAATTCTTTGCGGTATTCACGGCAATACGATGCAACCAGGTATAGAACTGAGCATCGCCACGAAATCCTCCGATCGCCCGGTAAGCGCGCAGGAAAGTATCTTGAGCGACATCCTGGCATTCACTCCAATCCGAGATATAGCGCCCGATCAATGCCACGATCCGATGCTGGTACTTGCGCACCAGAATATCGAATGCTGCGCTCTCACCACGCTGCACACGCCGGACGAGCTCAAAATCCAACTCCTGTGGCGAATCATTGTGGAAATCTCCGACCATATCGGGCCGCACTCCTGGATTTGGCCCGACCATGCCCGAGCACTGTGACCGCCAATTCGGGAAAAAGTTCGATGGCTTGGCGAAAACCAACCGATCCAGCATAAGCGACCAAATTAGACAAGAGCCGATACTACCCTCTAGCTCCCCTCGCGTTCGAACCGAATGATAATCCATAGGCATGAAGAAACCATCGTGGATGCGTCTCCACTCAGAGCCGTACCGGATTTGACGGAACGGAGACAACCTCGGGATGATAGCGGTCTCCCCTGTATAACCGGATGGTCACATCATGTTTCAAGGTTTCGATGGACTGCGATTCACTCACTGGCTAACGGAGATCCGTGAAGACGGCGTCGTAATGCTATCGCTGGACCGGAAAGACGCGCCAGTCAACGCACTTTCGCAGGATGTCCTGATCGAACTGGGTGCCATCCTCGAACGGTTGACGATCGACCCTCCCAAAGGAGTAGTGATTCGCTCGAATAAGCCCGCAGGATTCATCGCTGGCGCCGACCTCAAGGAATTTCAGGAATTCGACCGCAAAGGCACCGTCAATGATGCCATCCGGCGTGGCCAGACGACGTTCCAACGGTTGGCCGAACTTCCATGCCCTACCGTGGCGGAAATTCATGGGCACTGCTTGGGTGGAGGCACTGAACTTGCGCTGGCCTGCAATTATCGGGTGGCATCGAACAGCGACACGACACGAATAGGACTGCCCGAAACCCGATTGGGTATTTTCCCGGGCTGGGGCGGTACTGCCCGCCTGCCGCGATTGATCGGCGCTCCTGCCGCCATGGATCTGATGTTGACCGGGCGCACCGTATCGGCCGCCGCTGCGCGCAACCTGGGATTGATCGATAAAGTAGCAGAGCCGGCCATGCTGACTGAGACCGCCGTCGCCCTACTGCAAAAAAGTGTGCAACGGCCGTTCAAGCAAATCTTCCTGGCCTGGGGCACCAACCTTTGGCTGGTACGTCAGGTGCTCGCACCGCAGATGGCCAAACAAGTGGCCCGCAAAGCGCGCAAGGAGCATTATCCGGCGCCCTACGCACTGATCGAAGTGTGGCGCCGCCACGGCAGTGGCGGGATTCAGGCACGCTTGGATGCGGAACGCCGAAGCGTAGTGAAGCTGGCCGGAACATCAGCCGCCCGCAATTTGATCCGGATATTCTTTTTGACCGAACGACTGAAAGGACTCGGCGTCAAGGAGCATGGCATCCGGCAGATTCATGTAATAGGTGCCGGTGTTATGGGAGGGGATATCGCCGCCTGGTCCGCATCCAAAGGCTTCAATGTGACCTTGCAAGACCGTGAACAGCGTTTCATAGACAGTGCGCTGACGCGTGGCAGGGCGTTGTTCGACAAGCGAATCAAAAATACGGACAAGAGAGAAGCCGCCATGGCCCGACTCGCTGGCGACCTGGAAGGTAAAGGTGCGGCCGGCGCCGATCTGGTGATCGAAGCGATCATCGAAAACCCCGATGCAAAACGAGAGCTTTATGCCGGAGTCGAATCCCGGATGAAATCCGATGCCATCCTGGCGACGAACACTTCATCGATCCCATTGAATCAACTGCGCGATCATCTCCAGCGACCGGGACAATTCGCCGGACTTCATTATTTCAATCCCGTCGCACAAATGCCGTTGGTGGAGATCGTCCGGCACGACCGAATGACCGACGAGACACAACAACGTTTGGCAGGATTCTGCCGGGCCATCGACAAATTTCCGATTCCTGTCGCAGGAACGCCAGGATTTCTGGTCAACCGGGTGCTATTCCCCTATATGCTGGAAGCAGCTACGGCCTATGCCGAGGGCATACCAGGACCGGTGATAGACAAAGTGGCCGTGAAGTTCGGCATGCCGATGGGCCCCATCGAACTGATCGATACGGTAGGCCTCGATGTCGCTGCGGGCGTCAGCAAGGAACTGGCCCCATTTCTCGGACTATCGATTCCGGCAGCGCTCGCCACCGTCGAAAAGGACAAGCGCGGCAAGAAGGATGGACAAGGGCTCTACAAATGGGAAAACGGCAAAGCGGTCAAACCCGAGATTCCGAAGGAATACCGCACACCGGCCGACCTGGAAGATCGCCTGATCCTCGCATTGCTCAACGAGGCGGTTGCCTGTCTGCACGAGAACATCGTCGCCGATGCGGATCTGCTGGATGCCGGTGTCATCTTCGGCACCGGATTCGCCCCATTCCGTGGAGGACCGATACAATACATCCGCTCTACCGGCGCCGACGTACTATTGGAAAAACTGAAAGCATTGCAGTCCCGCCACGGTGATCGCTTCGCTCCTCGCCCAGGCTGGGATTCGCCCGTGCTGCGTGAGCGTGCTGTTTGACGTTATATCGATGTTGAGTTCACGCTCCTGACACAATCCGGCAAAGGCGTGCGCGGCGGTGCGGCTATCAACACGCCTATAGCCAAACGAGTTGTGTCAGGCGACCCATTGGCACTGACATGATTTGCAAGCCGCGTGTTTCTCCGCGCCTGGCCAACCGGAGAGGAGCGCCGTGTCCACGATTTCCTCCCTTGGCGGCGCAGCAACCAAAACGCTGAACGCTCTCTCATCCCAACCGATGCCCAGAGCCTGATGCCAGCGAAAACGCATATGCAATTTTCGACGGCATCCGCACAGATATCGCCCGAGACAGGGCTTACATCGTATGTGTAGGTTTTTCTAAAGAAACCATTCCGGCCAAGTAAGTCTCGATCGTGTTTCGGACATTCTCGCCTTCGTTCGTATCAGGGAACTGAACCCCGATCCCCGCCGCCCGGTTGCCTTGCGCACCGACCGGAGTAATCCAGATCACTTTTCCCGCCACGGGGTAGCGCTCGCTCGATTCGGGTAACGTCAACAGCAAAAAGACCTCATCACCCAATGAGTAACGCTTGGGCGTCGGCACGAAAATCCCGCCTCCCTTTATGAAAGGCATATAAGCGTTATATAGGGATGTCTTATCTTTGATAGTCAATGACAAGATTCCTTGACGAACAGGTGCTGCAGTCATGTTTCCCCCTTCGATAACTCGCTTTTATGCCAAATCGACAGCAATTCCACCATGGCCAAATCCGCTCGTACCGTAGTCCGCAATAAGTTCCGCATACGATTGGCCGCAGCAAACCAGTCTGTAAGACTGCGCAAACGGACAGGATTGGTCAAGTCGTCCATCACTGCCTGCGACGATACCCAATCGGCAGCATAATTCAACCTTTCGGGGGCATATTCATCCCCGCTCCAGCGTTGTGCTACCACGATCACATCTGCTCCGGGCTTCGCCAGCGCAATCAGATCGTTGATCACATCACGCCGCAGGCTCCAACCACTGCCATTGAGCCATTCATCCGCCATGCCGGGATGCCCATGTGCGGCATCCAATACTTCCTTTGCAATAGCATCATCGTATCCCCGGGCCCCGGTCAGCCATTGCAATGCCTTCTCATAGCTCGGAAGCTTGAATTCCAGCCTTTGGCAACGGCTACGCACGGTAGCAGGCAAACGTGCAGGGCGTGCGGTAAGCAACCACAGATAACGTCCGGCAACGGGCTCCTCCAACGTTTTCAGCAATGCGTTGCACGCTGCCGTATTGATGGCATCGGCAGGATCGATGATTGCCACTTGCGCCTGGCCATACTGAGGCGTAAGCGCCAACCTCCGAGTCAAGTCGCGGATCTGCTCGATGACGATCTCCGTCCGTAATTTGTTGCCCTCCTTGGTCGGCACAAATGATATTCGATGCAAATCCGGATGCGTTCCCGCAGCAAGAAAATTCCGGACACGCTCCCTCTCCGCCTTGTCCGTGCTACCAGCACAGAGCACATGCTCGGCGAGTTGTTCAGCTACACGGCGTTTACCGATCCCGGATGGACCACAAAATAACAATCCATGCCCCAGGTGGCCTGCTTCGAACGCAGTTTGCGCTCGATCGAAAGTGTGCTGCTGCCATGATGTAAGACTAGCGCCCACGCGAGTCCATCCACTCCAAGACCAGGGCCGATACCATATGCGCGACATTGTGCAACGGTTTTGCAGCATCTACCACTCGAAACCGTTCCGGTTCCGCCGCCGCGCGGCGCAGGAAGTTTTCACGCACCCGTTCAAAAAAATCATCGCGCTCGCTTTCAATACGATCCGGCCACAAATCACGGCCCCGGGTACGCGCACGCCCCTCGCGAACATCCAGATCCAGCAACAGCGTCAAACTGGGCCGAAGCCCGACCGCTCGATATTCGAGATCGGCGATCCAATCCGGGTCCAGCCCGCGCCCTGCGCCTTGATAGGCATAACTGGAATCGCTGAAACGGTCACATATCACAAAAGCACCGCGTTGCAGCGCAGGCCTGATGACTTCGCGCACATGCTGCGCACGCGCTGCAAACATCAATAACAGCTCAGTCTCCGGCGCCAACGGCTCGTCATCGGAGCGCGCTGCACGGTTTTCGAGCAATAGAATACGGATACGCTCCGCCACTGGCGTCCCGCCGGGCTCCCGCGTCAACAGCACTTCACGACCGGATTGCTGCAATGCATCGCGTGCCGCCGATAAGGCCGTGCTCTTTCCCACACCTTCGCCACCTTCCAAAGTGATGAAACGCGGATGCTGCAATATGGCCTCCGTCACGTTCTCATAACCTCACTCGACATCGAC
>JAITWM010000133.1 GCA_031285265.1 Lysobacteraceae bacterium | reverse complement strand
GTCCGCCACATAGAACTGGAACAAGGTATGGCAGGGCATCAATGCCATCTGCGGCAGATCGGCGACATTCCAGGCCGAGACGATCAAACGCCGCGAATCGGGATTGCGGCGGATTTCGTCCACCACCCAGGCAATCTGATCGATCTCTCCGCCATCAGGCCCTGCCCACCGCCGCCACTGCTTACCATAAACCGGCCCCAGCTCCCCATTCGTATCGGCCCATTCGTCCCAGATCGTGACCCGGTTGTCGCGCAGATAACTGATGTTGGTCTCGCCTTTGAGAAACCAGAGCAACTCATGAATGATTGAGCGCAGATGCAGCTTCTTGGTCGTCACCAGCGGGAACCCTGCACTCAGATCAAAACGCATTTGCCAGCCGAATACACTACGCGTGCCGGTGCCCGTTCGGTCGGATTTTTCAACGCCATGCGCCAACACATGCGTCAACAAATCGAGATACGGCCTCATGCTTTCCCCTCAACGGACGTTTCGGCAGGAGCCGCCGGCTGCAATGTCGGCGCCCGCCGCGACAGCCAGAGCAAGAGCAATCCCAATAAAATCAACGGCATGCTCAACACCTGCCCCATCGTCAGCCAATCAAATGCCAGATAGCCCAATTGCGCATCGGGTACGCGCACGAATTCCACTGCAAAGCGGAACAAACCATATAGCAGTGCGAACATCCCCGATACCGCATAGCGCGGACGTGGTTTACGCGAGAACCACCACAAAAGGCAGAACATCGTCAGCCCTTCCAGCAAGGCCTGGTACAGTTGCGAAGGATGCCGTGCGAAATGATCGAGTGCACCCGTTGCATATTCCGCCTGTAAACGCTCGATCGACCATCCGTTGAAAGCAGGGTCACCGGGGAAGATCACGCCCCAATCGGAACCGGTGGGCTTACCCCATAATTCCCCGCCGATGAAATTGCCCAACCTGCCAAAACCCAATCCCGGCGGGATCAATGGCGCAGCAAAATCCACCGTGTCGAAAAAATGCAGACGATGCCGATACGCCCACCACCCGCTCGCCAACAAAACGCCGATCAGCCCACCATGAAAACTCATGCCGCCATCCCAGACCCGAAACAATGTCATCGGATCCTGAAGGAATTCATGCGGCATATAGATCAGCATATAGCCGACACGCCCGCCGACCACGGCCCCCAACATTCCGTAAAACAGCAGATCGGAGAACCCGTTCATATCGATGCCGGGCAAGCGACCGGCGCGGATTCGTGACCGCCCCAGCCACCAGGCGGCGGCGAATCCCAACAGATACATGATGCCGTACCAATGCACCTGCGGATGAAACGTCATTCCGAATACACTGAACTTCGGCAGAGAAAGCGCGATCGGATCGATCTGATGGAGATAGATCATGCGGGTATGAGTTCGATGACGAGCGGCTTATTGTGCCCGAGCAAGACTGCGGCTGTCCTCATCTACCGCTCCAACGCATCTGATACGTCTTCCTCATCGGCGGCTCCGCTCGCCGATACAGCGGAGTTTTTCTGGATGCGCCTCCACCTACTTTCGTAGAACCCGCGGATGGTTGGATAGCTCATCGATACCCGGCTCCGCCTCCATCCGTGGGAAATGTTCGCTCAGTACATCCGATACGGCCCGGCCCCCCTCCAATACCGCCTGCTCCGCCTGCCCTGCCCGCATGCCTTCCTCGATCAATGCACAGACCTGTCGCCACCGCGCGGAATCGACACGATCCCGCAAACCGCGATCGGCGACGATTTCGATTCGATGGTCGGCCAGCAATAGATAGATCAGTACACCGTTATTGGCCTCGGTATCCCAGACGCCGAGCCTGGCGAAGACTTCGCGCGCCCGCGCTGGCGCTTGAACGCCCCGCCATACTTGCCACAGCGGCATATCGGCTTCGACCGCGAACACGACCTGACCGCTGTGTCGCATTTCGCCCGCGCCAACCTGCGCCGCGATACGATCGAGACTGCTCTCCGGAAACAGCCGCCGTACGGAAGGCGAGAACATATGACGCAACAGTCTCATCACCACCTCCCCGACGCGCCGCCACCGCCGGAACCGCCGCCGCCGCCGGACCAACCGCCGCCACCGCCATTGGACCAGCCGCCACCGCCGCCACTGGACCGGCCACCTCCGCGATCACCGCCCTGCCAGCGAGAGCCGCCAAATATGCGGTAGAGTTCGACCAGAAGCGCCGCCACGACGCCGATGATCGCCCCGGCCACCGCCACCGCGATGGAAACGCCCTTCGGAACGCCCGGCCCGATTATCCCGAAAACAACGAATCCCACAACACCGAAGAAGACCATCCGAATCCGCAGCGGTATCAGGAACGAGAAAAAAAGCAGGATAAAACAGCTCGCGATCAATGTTTCGAGTACGGAACGTGCCGTATCGCCAAAACGTTCTTTGGCGGCCATCGGCGGCGGCAACGATTCACCGTCGATCAGGTTGACCAGTGTCTTGCTGGCGGCAGCGATTCCGCCGGCATAATCGTTCTCACGGAATTTCGGTACCAGATATTCCTGGATGACGCGATTGGCAGTAATGTCGGGGATGGCGCCCTCCAGTCCATAACCCGTCTGGATCCTCACGCGTTGATCGTCTTTGGCTACTACCAGCAACACGCCGTCGTCGATGCCCTTGCGGCCGATCTTCCATCCGTCAAAAACCCGTTGCGTGTATTGGGCGATGTCTTCCGGCTGGGCGGTCGGCACGATCAGGATCTGTAACTGGCTACCCTTGCGCCGCTGCAGATCCAGCGACTGCTGCTCCAATTGCGTCTTTTGCCCGACGCTGAGGGTGCCGGTGGTATCGATCACCGGCGAATCCAGCCGAGGGATCGGCGCCAATGACTGCGCCCATACGGCGGGCATGACGCACAGCCATAACCAGCACAGCAACAGAATCCGCCGCGGCATCATACCTATTGCATCCCTATTGCGACGGAGCCGAAGCAGGAGTCGCCGATGCTGGCTGACCGAAATCGACGACCGGCGCATCCTGGATCTGCACTTCGTTCTCGACGCTGAAATTCGGTTTTTCCTTGTAACCGAAGATCTTGGCGACGATCAATTGCGGGAAAGAACGGATATAGACGTTGTAATCCCTGACCGCATCGATGTAGCGACCGCGCGCCACGGTGATCCGGTTCTCGGTGCCTTCCAGTTGCACCTGCAGATCGCGGAACGACTGATCGGCCTTCAGATTGGGATAGTTCTCAGCGACTACCAGCAACCGCGATAACGCACTGGACAATTCGCCCTGAGCCGCCTGGAACTGTTGCAACGAGGCCGTATCGTCGGCGTTGACCTGAATCTGACCAACACGAGAACGCGCATCGGTCACTTGCGTCAACACCTGGCTTTCATGCGATGCATACCCTTTCACTGCGGCGACCAGATTCGGTACCAAATCGGCGCGGCGCTTGTATTGGTTCAGCACTTCAGACCAGGACGCTTTGACCTGCTCGTCCTTCTGTTGAATCTGGTTATAGCCGCAACCGGACAGCATCAATACCAGCAACGGGAACAGCACCCAACGTATCGTTCTTTTCATCATAACTCTCCCTATCATCGACAGGATTCAAGCGGCTGGCATCTTAACAGGACCACTCTCCGATCCCGGTTTACCACTCGCCTGCCCCTTCGATGTTTTTGGCGGCGGCGCGGCGGCGCATCAACAGATTAAACACTTCCACCATCGCCGAAAAACCCATGGCGAAATAGACATAGGGCCGCGGCACATGCACATCGAAGCCATCCAGTATCAATACCAAGCCGACCAACAGAATGAATGCCAGCGCCAGCATCTTGATGGTCGGGTTGGCATCGATGAAGCGTCCCAGCGGATTGGCCGCCAGCAGCATGACCGCCACCGCCAACAAGATTGCCGTAACCATCACCGGGATATGCTCCGCCATTCCTACTGCCGTAATCACCGAGTCGAGCGAAAACACGATATCGATGATCGCAATCTGCACGATGACAAACCCGAAAACCGCCGACGGACGGGTCGTCCTCGGATCCTCGTCCTCGCCTCCAGTGATCAGCTCGCGAATTTCCATCGCACCCTTGATCAACAGGAACAGGCCGCCAAGGATCAACACCAGATCACGTATCGAAAACCCCATACCGAGTACATGGAAGAGATCGCTCTGCATCTTTGCCAGAAACGCCAGCGACACCAGCAACGCGATCCGCGTGATACACGCCACCGCAATACCGAATTTGCGCGCATGGGTGCGCATTTCCTCCGGCAAGCGGCTGACCGCGATTGAAATAAACACCAGATTGTCGATACCCAGAACGATCTCCAGCGCACTGAGCGTCACCAGAGTCAGCCATACATTGGGATCAGACAAAAATTCAAGATTCATTGTGATTTCAATCCTAGGAACAAGCCAAAAAACGATTACCCTTTCCACCCGCTACCACATCGGCGGCACACCGAGACATCCGCAAATCGGCCAGCGCCGATCCGATCGGTTCGTCAAAGCCAGCGCGGCACCAAAATCAATCCCCAGCACATTACGACGTTGACCATCAGCACGAATGTCGCTGCCGATCCCATATCCTTGGCGCGCCCGGCCAGTTCATGGTACTCATTGCCATAGCGGTCTATCACCGCCTCAATCGCCGAGTTGAGCAATTCCGCACTCAACACCAGCAGCATCGAACCGACCATTATTATCCGCTCAATCGCATCGCCGCCGAGCCACAACCCCAATGGCGCCAACACCACGAAAGCGCAGACTTCCAGGCGAAACGACGATTCGTGCAGCCACGCCGCACGCAGCCCTTGCATCGACCATTGCGTGGCCTTCAGCAATTGCACAGGCCCTCGTGGAATATGTCCTTTCTTATCCGCCATTGTTTAATCCGGTATTGTTCAAACGTAAAATCACGACGCAGTCGACAGGCATTCCCCGGACCACCATCAGCACGCCGCACGGGCGGAGACGCTATGCCGGCGACTTCCAGCCTATTTCCCCTGAAAACGGTCCCTGGCTATCCCCATCCGAACGCGCTGCCGATTCTGCCACAACCCATGCCGTATCCTGTTAATCCGCTCCAACATACGGCGATGAGCTTGCGGCCTCATCGCTCTGGACCAAAGCGGTACCCGGCCAGCCTGGTGTCATGCAGTGCCTTATAAGTCCCACGGTACGACAGCAACGCATCCAAGCGCTTCGCCTGAAAACTCAGGTCTTTTCCCTCCCTGAGCATCGAATCATGAAACCAGGATCAGCAGACATCCGGCCTGATGCAGGTACCGGATACGACCTCTCACTCCACTCCAGCTATTGCAAAGACCGGCTATTTCGTCCCGCTGGTGAAGCGAACGTCAATTCATTCGGAAACGTTCGGCAGCGTTTTCGGCATAAAATTCGCCCGTCGCCGTTCCCTGATGGTGTTGTTATCGAACGCACCTTCCACCAATTCATAACCCAATAAAGCAAATATCCGGCTGCCGACGAACAACGGCTGCGTATCGCCGTACCAATCGACACAACTGATTTGACAGTTGTCATTGGCTACCGATTCTATCGATGCCACCAACCGTCCCAATGATGACAATTGCAGCCCTTCATTGCGCAGATACAGCATAACTGCACTTTGCCCGGAGTAGTTCCCTGCACCGTCGAACATCTTCGTCACGATCGGCAGACCGATGATGCTTTCACGCCCCTGCTGCGACCTATAAAAGAAACTCTGTGCATGCGACTCTTTCTGCACCGCGCCTGTTTGGACATACGTACCCATCACTGTCGCACGCTGCTCCAGATGTACGGTAGTGAAGTGCAAATCCGCATCGGTGCTCCCGACCAATATCGCATCCGACCCCATCTCTTCTATACGATCGACCGGATGATGCAACACCAATGGCTGGATAGACCCCTCATGGCTGTAACGCAACGCATAAGCGGCTCCCTGATCGCCGACAGAATCGTCATCGCCCCAATCGACCATTCCCTCGCCAGCATAAATCAACCAGCCGCCAATGAAATGATGCTGCGGGTTATCCCGCGAGATATTCGGCAATGAGTGATAATCCGACACCTTCGCAGCGACAGTACCGTTATCGAAATCGTGCAGCGATACGCGCAATAGTGCCGTCTCGCCGCGCGCCCGTCCCGTATTACACATGCTTTCTTCCTGACTGACCTGCGCGGTTACCAGCACATTGAGATGGCCGCTTTCGTCTTGCAGGAACGACAATGAGTTCAACGGTGCGCCACGCGTCTTCAGCGCCGAAGCCGCCGTACCATTCAACGGAATTCGAAATACCGTCGAACGGTTCGGTGCACCGCCGCTACCGGAATGGCGGGTGGTCCATACATATACCGAATCTGTCGACACATAGAAAACATGCCCGGCCGCCCCTAACACGGCGGTCGATTCGCATTCCATCCTCGGCTGCGACAAATCACAGCGCGTCACCGTATGCAGCACAAGGACATCCTGCTGCATGTCGACTCCCTCGGCACTCCGATAGATCTTCGTTGCCGGCAAGATACGCTTGAAATCCCCCCGCAAGTCCTTTGAATACCAATGGCGCAATGCTGGATAAAAACTGTCGTTGTCCAGTGACCGACGATCGATAAGCAAAGGCATGTAGAAAATCAACTGATTACCGATCAGGCGACTGGCATAGTTGTGAAACGAATAATCATCATTGCCACGCAGATGATAAGTGCCCCTGTAGGAGAGCCTCCCGCCCGAATCGATATCAAACAACCCGACCTCGATACCACCGCCACGCGCATCGCTATGGCCGATCACCGCGACAGTATCAGCCGCGATCAGCATCTCGTCATGCCACATTTCATTGGGACTGTTGCCCGGAGCGAATGCATCGACCGTCGCGATCGGCTGCAAAGCATCATCACCGATCTTGATCGTAAACAACCGCCCGCGTCGCAATACCACCAGATGTTCGCCATGCTGCTTAACGATTCCACCCTCATCGACACCGGCCGTCTGCACGTTGGTCAGCGACCTTCGTGCCAGAGTGGATTCCGCCGACGCCATCATATTCGCACTGATCGCCGGCATGTCTTCCTGCTTCTGCTGTACTTCCGGGCGTCTGTTCTCTAGGTCGGCGCGGGCGGTCCAGCCTTTCAACCACTGTTCCCATTCCGCTTCACTGGCAAAGGCTGGCAATGTCCGTAACGGCCGATCATTGCCCGATGTCCCCATATGGCTGCCGACCATATCGCGTTCCTGCACTGGACAACCGGTAAATAAAAGCAGCGACAGCCATCCCAGCATTCTCTTGCGCATGTGTCTATCTCCGGCTCTCCGATGTGATAGGGGATAAAGTGATACCAACTACAAAAACGATCGCTCGTGAGCAGGCGGCATAAACGGAATGCCTCATCGAAAAGAATTGAAGCAAGTCATCTTCCATCGATGATTCCTTACGAGCAAGCCAAGACACCTCGGACGCTTCGACAATACTCTGCACTACTGTCATGCGGCAGACTCTGGCACCGCGCATCATCCGATACCTGTCCGTTCTTTGTCATCTGCCCATGTACGCTGACGGGGCTATATCGAAACACGATCTTTCGATAACGCTCCCATTATCTCCCTTGCGCCGCTCCATTTCTGGGTCAACTGCCGTACCATCATCTGTACCAGGCACTGTGGCAGATAGATTCGCAATGCTGGAACGGAAAAATCACCGCCGAATCCGCCAATGATCGTGTTCAGACACCGATATTACCGCGGCGGCGCAGTGTCGCCCTGCTTCACGATATCCACGCCAAGGTACAAAATGCCGTGTGCCGGCTGCTGCAAGCCAATACCGATGCTTCGGTGCAATGACTGAGCCGTCACAATTACAGCAACGAACCAATCTTCCGGCCGGCCTCCAGACCCCAGCATACAGCCGCCGTGGTACCACCGTTATCACGGCAACTTGGATTCGCACAGTTTCCCCGACGATCTGGAATGCCTCAGATCGTAATCGTTTGTGTCAACGACTCCCAGGTTGGCGGATCAGGCCATTCCGGCGCTTGATTGCCTTCCAATATGCGCCGCAGATCGCGTTTGTCGATCTGTGGCGCCAACGCATGCACTAATTCCAAAGCATAATCCCGCAAAACGCGTTCGCGCGGCAAAACAGCCCAGGCAATGCATTCGCTGATCTCCGGCGGTGCCGGCCAAGCACGAAACTCGGCCTCGCCGGCGCTGACGGCCATCTCCGCCAGAATGCCCACGCCCAATCCAGTGCGCACATAGGTCTTGATCAAATCGGCATCAAGTGCGGTCAACGCGATGTTCGGTTCCCGGCCGATACCGGCAAATGCGCGCCACAACGACGATCCGGGCCGGGTCGAAGAGTCGTAGCTGATCAACGGCTGCATCGATAGTTCATGCAACCCCGGCTCGGCGCCATCACGGTCCCATGCGTGCCCTCGCGGCACCAGCAACAGCCGTCGCCAACGATAGAGAGGCACCGCGACACCATCGGGAGGATACCCATCGGTGGTACTGATGATGGCCATATCGACCTCATCTTGCCCCATCATCGCCAATACGGCATTTTCCGCCGCCTGCTGTAGATGCACGCTGACCTGAGGAAATGTCCTCTTGATCCACGCGATCGCTGGCGGCAACACGAACCGCGCCTGCGTATGCGTGGTCACCAGCACCAGTTGGCCCTGATCCTCGCGTCGTTGATTGGCTGCATAGGCGCGGATATTGTTCGTTTCCGCCAGAATGCTCCGCGCCCGTTCAGCGATCTCCTGTCCGGCAGGCGTCAGTGCTTCCAAGCTGCGCCCTTTTCGAACGAACAGGAGAAAACCCAATTCATCTTCCAACTGCTTGATTTGCTTAGATAAGCCAGGCTGTGTCGCATGCACGCGAGACGCCGCCAGCGTGATGTTCAGGTCCGCATCGATGATAGCGATGAGATACCGCAATTGAATCAACGTCATTGATTTATCTCGAAACATCTATCCATACGGAAATATAGACAGTCTGTGATAAGAGTATGAAAGGTTCTCATATGCCCCCTCCCATAGCTCATGCGAAAAACAAATCAACAAATAACTAAAAGTTATTTTTATAGCATATAACCAAACGTTATTTTCTTCTCCATCATGGGCCAATCGCCATACCCTGACATCGCCAAGACGAGTGCGATGGCAATATCGGCGACCTCAGTCCGGCATCGGATTGCTTCTTCGAAACGGCTATGCCGCCATTTCGCATAACGCCTATGCGCCTATTCACTTATCGGAATCCATCATGGCCATTTACAACAATATCCTCGAAACCATCGGCAACACGCCCATCATCAAGCTCAACCGCATCGCTCCGAAACATGCTGATGTATACGTCAAAATCGAATCCTTCAATCCCGGCGGCTCGGTCAAGGATCGTCTGGCACTGGCAATCATTCTCGATGCGGAGGCCAAAGGGCTGCTAAAGTCCGGCGATACCGTCGTCGAAGCGACTTCCGGCAACACCGGCGTGGCACTGGCCATGGTTTGCGCCGCGCGCGGTTACAAGTTCGTCGCCACGATGGTCGAGACTTTTTCGATCGAACGCCGCAAGCTGATGCGCGCTTATGGAGCCAAAGTGATTCTGACGCCGGCGGCCGAGCGTGGCAGCGGAATGGTTCGCAAAGCGGAAGAATTGTCGAAGAAATACGGCTGGTTTCTCGCCAATCAATTCCAAAATCCAGCCAACCCGGCTTTTCACCGCAACACCACGGCAACGGAAATCCTGCACGATTTCGCGGGCCGTCGCTTGGACTATTTCGTCAGCGGCTGGGGGACCGGCGGGACATTGACCGGCGTTGGCGAAATGCTGAAAGTCGCGCGCCCGGAGGTGAAAGTCGTCGCGACCGAGCCCGCCAATGCGGCGATGCTGTCCGGAAAGGAATGGCAACCTCACAAAATCCAAGGCTGGACGCCGGATTTCATCCCCAGCGTCTTGAATCGCGATGTCATCGATCAAATCCTCCCGGTGAGCGATGACGCTGCTATCCAGACGGCGCGACGGCTAGCGATGGAAGAAGGTATCTTCGTCGGCATTTCTGCGGGAGGAACTGCAGCCGCTGCATTGAATGTAGCCGAATCCGCCCCGCAGGGAAGCGTCATAGTGGCGACATTGCCCGATACCGGCGAGCGTTACCTTTCCACGCCATTGTTCGAGGGGATCTACGAAGGATCGGACGACGAATGGCTGGCATCGATGGGTTGAACATCTCATCGATTCGAGCGTCATGCGGCCGCCGATAATTTCCCTCGCCACACAAGCTGACGCCGTCCGCGGACACAAAATCGCCGCCGCAGCCCAATCAAGGCGGCGGCGGCGAGCCGGCTGAACAGATCAAGCCGCAATTACGATTTCATGCTTCCGGTGTCCAGGAAACGCTGATGCCAGGAAGTGGCTTCCGCCAGCAGATGCGGCGTGTGCTTTCCTTTGCTGGTACGGCAAGCCCGATCGAAGTAATCTTCCAGCATCGGACGATAAGACGGGTGCGCACAATTACTGATCACCGCACGGGCACGCTGTTTCGGCGAAAGTCCGCGCAAATCAGCCAGTCCCTGATCGGTCACAACCACCGAAACGTCGTGTTCCGTATGATCGACATGGCTGACCATCGGCACGATGCACGAAATATCGCCATTCTTCGCAGTGCTTGGCGTCACGAAACAAGACAGATAGGCGTTCCGCGTGAAATCTCCCGAACCGCCGATGCCGTTGATGACGCTGGAACCGGCGACATGCGTGGAATTGACGTTGCCGTAGATATCGGCTTCGACCAGGCCATTCATCGCGATGCAGCCCAACCGCCGGATCAGTTCGGGATGGTTCGAAACCGCTTGCGGACGCAGAATGATTTTGTCCCGATACAACATGATGTTGTCCAGGAATTCCTTGACACCCTCCGGACTCAACGACAGCGCCGTCGCCGAAGCCACGGTGACCGTACCGCCGCCGACCAGCTCCAACAGACCATCTTGCAACACCTCGGTGAAGGCCGTCAGATTGCTGAACCCGCCTTCCTTCAAACCTGCCAGCACCGCATTCGCAATATTGCCCACGCCGGACTGGATCGGCAACAGATTCTCCGGCAGCCGCCCCATCTTGACTTCATGATGCAGGAAATCGATCAAATGGCCGGCGATACGCTTGGAAGTCTCGTCCGCCGGCGTGAATGAACTCATCCGGTCCGGGAGATCGCACTCCACGACTGCTACGACTTTGCTCAGATCGCAACGCAAGTAAGGTTCACCGATCCGGTCACCGGTATGCCGCAGCGGAATCGGATCGCGCGGAGGCGGACGCGAAGTGAAATAAATATCGTGCATCCCTTCCAAATCCATGGGCTGGTTCGCATTGACTTCGATGATGACCTTGTCGGCAACGTCCAGCCACGCTTCATTGGTACCGACCGCAGTGGAAGGAACCATACCGCCATCGGGCAGAATCGCCGTCACTTCGATCACTGCCATATCCATCTTGCCGTAATTGCCCGCATACACCTGCGGCGCCACATGGCTCAGATGAACATCCATATATTCGGATTCACCACCATTGATGCATTTACGCATGTCAGGATCGGACTGGTACGGCATGCGGAAAGCAACACCGCCGGCACGCGCCAATTCACCGTCCAATTCTGGAGCAGTCGAGGCGCCCGTCAGCACTCGCACGCCGAACTCATCACCACGCTCATGCGCTGCAGCGATCCGCTTCGCCAAGGCAGGAGGAACCAGCTTGGGGTAGCCCGCACCGGTGAATCCGCTCATGCCGACCGTCATTCCCGGCTGGATCAACCCTGCCGCGTCTTCCGCACTCATCCGCCGGCCCGCCAGGCCTGCATGACCAATTCGGTTTGTCATTCCATCACCCATTAAATAGAAGTCGAGGAGTAAAAATTTGCCAAACTACCTATTACAGATCCCTGCGCGGAGTATGCATCGCCAAAAATTCAAACGTTTCTCAATGACTTCCCGCAGTTACATCAGTATGTATCACCGGCTATATGCTGGAAAGTCAGACAATAGTCGACACACGGCGCGCATTCCGTGGAATGCCAATCAACATTACCGGCCATCCGCGTAGTGATGGTTCAGTCTATCGCACCAAGCCAGCGCGCACATGGCGCCGGTTTTCGACAGGCCGCCCGTTCCCAGGCCTTCCCATTCCGCCGAACGCTCAAGGACAGCCGCATACCGCCAGACCGGTCAGCCTTGCATTGCCATTGCCGCTTCTATCTCGTCGGCCGATCGCGCCAACCCCTGCGTCAACACATCATGTCCATCCGGGCCAATGGCCACATCGTCTTCCGTCCTGATTCCGATACCACGCCATTTCGCCGGTACGGTTTCATCGCTGAGCGGGATATAGAGGCCTGGTTCAATCGTGAATACCATCCCTGACTCCAGCAAACGCGATTCCCCATTGATGCGATATTCGGCGACATCATGCACATCCAACCCCAACCAATGGCTGGTTTTATGCCGGCAGAACCGCTTATAACCACCATCTTTGAGATTGCCCGCGAGCGTGCCGCGCAACAGCCCCAATTGCAGCAGTCCTTCCGTCAGCACTTCGATCGCGGCCTCGTGCATCGCTGCAAACGGCAAACCCGGCCGGGCCTGTGCCAATGCAGCCGCGTGCGCGGCGCTCACTAGGTCATGTAGAACGCGTTGCGTTTTCCTGAAACGACCCGTTATCGGAAAAGTGCGAGTGATATCCGCAGCATAGCCGCGATATTCGGCACCCGCATCAATCAAAACCAAATCACTCGCCCGGATTCTTGCGGTATTGTCGATATAGTGCAGGATACAAGCATTATTGCCCGCCCCCACGATGCTGCCATAGGCGGGCCACGCATCATGTGCACGAAAGACACGTTCGACTTCTGCCTGTAGCTCGTACTCATGGATACCCGGACGTGCGGCGCGCATTGCCGCCTGATGTGCGAGCACACTGACCTCCGCGGCACGGCGCATCAGCTTGATCTCGTCACGGGACTTGAACAGCCGCTGTTCATGCAACAAATGCCCCAGTTCCAAAAATTCATGAGGCAATTGCATGTCCTGCCGCGTCAACGTGCGTACCCGATTCACCCAACCGATCAACTTGAGATCGAATTCCGGGTCGCGGCCGAAGTGATAGTACACTCGGGACCGCCCTTCCAACAGTCCCGGCAAGATTTCGTCGATATCATCGATCGAATATGCGTCATCCATTCCATGGTTCTCGACCGCGCCTTCGGGACCAGTCCGCGAACCGTCCCATGCCTCGCGTTCAAGATCCCGTTCTCGACAGAACAACAGAACCTCTCCATGTTGGCGTCCCGGGACCAGCACCAACACACACCCGGACTCGGGAAAACCGCTTAAATACCAAAAGTCCGAATCCTGCCGGTAAGGATAATACGTATCATTGCTACGTACTCGCATCGGCGCAGCAGGCAATATCAAAATCGCATCTTCGCCAGCCGACTGCATCAACTGCCGGCGCCGGCGCGCATACTCGACCGCCTTTATTCCCATTGCCGATACCATCACTCAATTCAACCGCTGACGATAACGGGGAGCCAAAACACAATCTCCATGCAATAACAAGACAGCAACCCTGACGAATTCCTCCAATTCCGACAACGAAACCTCATCTTCATCGCCACCGACGCCTTCGACCGATGCGCTCGCCAACTGCGCCAGATCCTGCAACGCCTCTCGCCCTTCTTCGGATAATGGCGGCTCGGCCCCCGCTGCCAAGCCAAAACCGCCCAGAAAACCCGTACACCAGTCGAACAACGCCTGTGCCCGTTCGTCCAGAGGCGTTTCCCTGTCGGGCAACAGTAATGCAAAGCTGAAACTACCATCGAACAGTTGTGCCGCACTATTCTTGCGCAATCGATCCAATGCGCTATCCGGCGCTGGCACCGGCAGATCGGGATCGACCAGCACTCGGTTGAGCCAATCCGGCGCATCGTTTCCCCCACCGGCCAACCAGCCGCAGAGCGCTCCGTGCAACTCGGAAACCGGAATTCCCAGCCCCATCTCTTCACTGGCCTGGGATATTTGCCCGCCAGTTGGCAATTCACACATATAAATGATTCCTTCTGGATTGACTATCCGGTTTAATGTGCCTATATGGGGGACCATATTTTTTTGTTCCGTTTAACAACGAACACATGACTTCCGCCCTGTCGGTTACCCTTTGCATACCTATCGCTACCACCATTCTAAAGAGGCCTGCCATTATCAACATTGTTGAATATCGACCTCCATTTTTACACACTGATCCGTATTGACTGGCCCGGGCGCTGAAATGTCATGATGACCGCATTGCTGATCATCGAAACGTTACTGCTGATCGTATTATTAGCCATCCTTCTGGTGCGAAAGAGGCCCCCGCCCCAACCTGGGAACAGCGGAATCGTCAGCGACGATCATGTCAAGCTTGCGCTATGGGGATCTGGCGAGCACTTTTGGGACTACGACCTGCGGACCCAAAAACTGCGGCTTATCCAAATCGACGAAGCAACGGTACATACGGATGCCGACTCTTCCGATTTCAACAATATAGAACATCTGCCACCAGTCCACCCGCAAGATATTCCTCTGGTGAGACGGAGATTGCGTGATCATTTGCAGGGACGCACCGAACTATTC
>JAITWM010000105.1 GCA_031285265.1 Lysobacteraceae bacterium | reverse complement strand
TTGTTCGGTAGCTCGCCGGTCATTGGCGATCCCGCTCCAATGGGTATCGTTTCGCCAAGGAGTGCAAACAACGCACTGGGGACCTACGTGGACTTGGCGGCACAAACACCGGCAAGCTTTAAACACAACCCTCGGTTGACCCTCCCTGGAGCAAGGCATCGGCGGAAACCGACAAGTCACCATGCACCGGATAGAGCGGTATTTTACAGATCGATCTCCGGCAAAGTGCGTGCCGAACCCAGTTACAGCAACAACATGCCCATCTTTTGGCATTGTATTTATCCACGAATTATTCACGCTGGATGAAAGTCAAGGGCATATGTCACAAATTAATGAATATATAATATAAATGTGTTATATAGGCCACGCTTGGTATCACAATCATTTCACATTGGTGGCACACACACACTGTGCCGTCATACAGCTCAAAGGCACGTAAACGCATCCCCGATTCACAGTCATGATTCCGGGGATGCAGGGGGTGTCATTGGGAAGGGGTTTCATGCTCCAGCACAAATAAGATTCAGGGAGGCGTGAGGATGGCGACGCTCGAAAGCACGGCATTCCTTCGGAAACAGACACATAGCGATATTCCTCGTTCTACCGTTGCTGGAAACGCCTTGCCGGGGAGTTCATCTTGTATCGACCATCCCGCCTCGGCGAGCATGGCATTGCCGGGTGGTGCAACGGATGTCTTGGGCACCTTGGTGGATTTCCCCGCACAGGCATTGACGAGCTTCGATCACCCGATTGATCCGGTGGTAGCGCGCATCGCGCCGTTGGCAGGCGCCGTGTCGGAGTGGATTCAGTCACCAGGCGATACCATCAAAACCACCGCCTCTACGGCGGCATCGGCATTGATTCCGGACACGGCGGCGCCGGTCGTCAACACGGCAGTGACGCAGCTACTCGATATCGACAACCATTTCCACACCGGCCGTTCCATTGTCGAGTCGGTGTCGACCGCCGCCGACTATGCGCCGCCTCGTCTCGACCCTAAGCAATGGTTCGATTCAGCGCCCACCATTATCGATCTGCTCAATACCAGCAAGGTACAGCTCGAAGACCGGGATCGTCTGCTGCGGTTTTATTCGCCATTGGACGGCGAGCGCCGGCTTTATCTCGATTCCTTGCAAGGGCAGGCGGAATTGTCCTGCCTGGGCGGTTATTCGCTGCATCTGGTATCCACCCATGCCGCCATCGATCTGCAAGACCTGCTGGGGAAAAACGTCACGGCCGGGATCGTCATGGCGGACGGTGACGAGCACCCGATCAACGGTTATGTCACCGCCTTCGGCTTCGACCGCACCGATGGCGGCCTGGCGCATTACACCGCCGAAGTTACTCCGTGGTGCTGGTATCTGACCAAGCGCGTCAACAGCCGTATTTTTCAGAGCCTCAGCGCCTTGGATGTCGTCGAGCGGATTTTCGATGACTACGGCGCGTTGGCCGACTATGAAGTCCGCGTCGCCCAGCCGCCCCCGGTCGAAGACTACATCGTCCAGTATCAGGAATCCGATTTCGACTTCGTCAGCCGTCTGCTGGAAAAATGCGGCCTGTTTTACTACTTCAGCCACCGCGCCGATGGCCATACGCTAATCATCGCCGACGACTCTTGCGCCGATGCCTGCTGTCCTTTGCAACCGGCGCATTCGCATATTCCCTTCAACGATGGCGATCGTGTCGATACCCAGGACAGCATCCGCCATCTGTCCACCCGGCGCGCGGCGCAGATCGGTGCAGTGGCGCTCAATACTTATGATTACAAGCAGCCGCGCAATATCCCGTATCTGCGGCAGCCGACTTTGGCTGTACAAGGCGATATTCCGTCGCTGGAGATTTACGACGGTAATCCCGCTTTTGCGTACCGCTCGCTGGAGGAAGGTCATCAAGAAGCCAAGCGCCGCCTGGAAATCCATGAGTGGCAAGCCAAGTTGTTTTTCGCCGAGTCCGAATGCCGCGGCATCCGCGTCGGCCATACCTTTACGCTGGAGCGTCATCATTGGTTCGAGCGCAGCGAAGCGGGTAATAACGAATTCCTGGTGATCGGCATGCAATTGGAAGCCGAGAACAATTTTGCGAATTCCGCGTCGGACGCGCGCTATCGCAATCGTCTGACATTGATCCGCCGCAAGATTCCCTACCGTCCGCAACGTCAGCACGCCAAGCCGGTGATGCGCGGCCCGCAGAGTGCCACCGTAGTCGGTCCTGCCGGCCAGGAGATCCATACCGATACGCTGGGACGGATCAAGGTGCAATTCCCGTGGGATCGTCATGGCCGTTTCGATGACGGCAGTTCCTGCTGGATCCGGGTCTCGCAGCCCTGGTCCGGGCGCGGCTGGGGCACCGTGGCGATTCCGCGGATCGGCCAGGAAGTGATCGTCGATTTCTTCGAAGGCGATCCGGATCGCCCCGTGGTGGTCGGACGGCTGTACAACAGCGAACAGACCGCGCCCTATGCGCTTCCCGACGGCGCGCACATGATGGGATTCCACAGCAATTCCACGCCCGGCGGCGGCGGTCATTGCGAGATGGTGATTCATGACAAGCAGGGCGAAGAGCTGATCAATATCCACTCGCAGAAGGATTTGGCCACGACGGTCCAGGATGCGGAAACCCATACGGTCAAGAAAGGCAATCGCAGCGTGACGCTGGAGATGGGCGACGAGATCAAGACCCTCATGCAGGGCAATCGCAGCGTGACGCTGAACGTGGGTGATGAGACCAAGGCCCTCGGGCAAGGTAATCGCCGCGTGACGCTGGATACGGGCGACGAGACCAAGACCTTGGGGCAAGGCAGTCTGACCGAAACGATCTCCAAGAACCGCAAGACGGTGGCCTCGACGATTGACTGCAATGCCACCGGCGGCGGGGGTGAGTGCCCGGGGGAACAGCACTATACAGCGGACAACGTGATCGTTCATCGGGTAGGCGCTGGTACGGTCACGATGACGAAGGAACGCATCGAGATCAAGTTCGGCCCATCGACGATCGTGTTGGCGGCGGGGGGTATTTCGATCGATGGCCCGATCATCGATCTGAATAGCGACAAGGCGGAGGGCGCGTGATGAGCATGACGGTATTCGTGATCAATGAAGGGAGCCTCGAGTTGCCGTCGTCGTGGAAGGACGAGACGGTGAACATGTTCACGACGGTCCAGGGCACGGGCGGAGGCGGACTGAGTTTCACGATTTCACGCGATACGTTGCCGTGGGGCATGACGTTCGCAAGTTTTGCGAGGAAGGAAGTCGATACGCTGGCCGCCAATTTCAAGCACTACGAACAGATCGCGCTGGAGCCGCTGGAGGTGGGTGGCCGCGAGGGGTTGCTGTCGGAGTTTCGCTGGGATTCGGCGCATGGCCCGATTCATCAGTGCATGGTGCTGACGGCGGAGGGAGAGCGGGTGCTGGCGTTCACGGCGAGCATGCCGGGTAGGATGTCGGAAGAGCAGAAGCAGCAGGTACTGGAACGGATTGCGACGTTCCGGTTCAAGGAACCGCCGGCGGAGGACGAGGGACAGTCATGAGCGTGCAAGCGGGCGTTCAACTGAGCGCGGCGCGCGCGGCGGCACGTCAGAGCAGCATGGACCGCGTCCGCGGCGAAGGGGAAGAATCGTACCTGATTCCCCACCCGGACGTGAGCGGCGCAGACCGGCTCAACGGTACGGTTCTGGACTTTGCCGAGAGCGAGGGGTTCAACTATGCCGTGACCGGCGCCAGCGCGGCGGTCGGGGTCGGGGGGGCGGTGACGACCTCGCTGGCGGGAGGAGCGACGGCGGGTGCGGCGGCGCTGAGCGGCGCGGCAGCACTGGGGACGTTTGCGGTAGTGGCCGGCGCCGGGCTGGCGGGTTTCTGGGTGGGTGGAAAGCTGGGCGGACCGGCCGCTGACTGGTTGATGGGAAGCGTGCTGGGGAAGAACAAGATCGCCACGGATGGGGATGCACCGGCACGACAGGGTGATCCGATCGCGCACGTGAACAAGAATCTGGCGATATTAGGTGCGATAGTCGGTGCGGTACTAGTGATCGGGGTGGGCATTGCAACCTGTGGAGCAGGTCTGGTGGTGATGGCGGCGGCGACCGCGGCGGCGGGCGTGGCCGGCGGCTTCATTGCCAGCGCGGCGAGTACGGCGGGCCAGTATGGAGACAACAAGGGCCATATTCTGTCCGGTTCACCGGATGTGTTTTTCGAAGGCCGGCCGGTGGCCCGTGTCGGGGATCCGGTGTTGTGCAGCGACCATCCGGGATCGCCGCCGCCGGTGCTGGCTGAAGGGGCCAAGACAGTCTTCGTCAACAGCCGCAATCTGGTGCGGATCGGTCATCGCACGACCTGCGACGGCAACATCAACGACGGCTGTACCACGATTACCACGACTAAACAGACCTCTACCGTCTATGAAGTCAAGGACAGCACCTCGCCGTGGCTGCGCTGGACCAATGTGGTCGTCAATCTGCTGCCGTTGCCGCGTGGGGGACGAGGGAACAAGCCGCGAGCGAATGCCGACGCGCCCGCACCACGTCCGAATCGCGGGAATGCGGATACCCCACCGGCCAATCCGCACGCCCGAAACCATACGACCGAATCGGTCAATGGCCGAGGAACCGACCCTGCTAAAAGGTGTACCGGGGGGGAACCGGTCGATCTAGGGTCGGGCGATTTCCTGCAAATATGGCCGGTGCTGGAGATTCCCGGTACGATTCCGTTGCAACTGCGGCGACTCTACCGCTCCACGGCAGACTTTTCCGGTCTGTTCGGCGGCAAATGGGCCGACGATTGGTCTCAGTACCTACGTATCGATACCGACACGGTGTGGTATCGCGATGGCAATGGGGTGGACCTGGAGTTTTATACTCCTGAAGATGAGGTGCTGGCGCGCAATCTGCGCGAAGGCCGTTATCTGCTGTTCGGCCAGCGGTCCGGGGCGTTGCGGCTCAATGACCGCCGCACCGATACCGTGCTCAGTTTTGAACAGGCCAACGGTGACCGCCGCCATCTCAGTGACATCGAAGACCGCAATGGCAACCGGATTCATTTCGAATACCACGAGGGACGGTTGGCCCGCATCACGCATAGCGACGGTTTCTCGATCGAGATCGAGACACTCGAAAACGGCGCGCTGCATTCTGCCACCCTGATCGATCCACACTACCGCGAAACCCCGCTGCTCCGCTGCGATTATGACGAGCAGGGTTATCCGGTCCGTTGCGAGAGTCATCAATTCGGAACGCTGTTCCATCGCTACGACGCGCAAGGTCATATGGTCGAGTGGCGCGACCGCGACCAAACCCGGGTCTGGATCCAATACGACGACCAAGGCCGGGTCATCGCCACCGATACCCCCGACGGGGCGTACCGCGACCGCTTCACATACGACGGCGAAGCCGCCTGCACCCACTATTACGATGCCGAAGGCGGCCACAGCCGGTATTTCTACAATACCGATGGGCTGGTCACCCGCTCGATCGATCCGCTCGGCCATGTCTGGGAAACGGAATGGGACGAGTTCACCCAGAAACTCTCCGAGACCGACCCGCTGGGACGCACGACCCGTTACGGCTATACGCCTTATGGCGAAGTGCTCGAAGTGATCATGCCTGATCGGCGCAGGCAGAGGTTCGAATACGACGATCATGGTCATCTGCTCAAATACACAGGCCATGACGGCGCGCGCTGGCAGTTCCGCTACGACGCGCGCGGCAATCTGACCGGCACGGTCGATCCGGAAGGCCGCCGCACCGGCTACCGGCTGGGGGATTGGGGACAGATTCTGCGTCAGGACAATCCTGATGGCAGTCAGCTTCGCTACCGTTACGATACGCATCGCCGTCCGGCCGGCGTGGTCTATCCCGACGGCAGCGAGCAACGGATCGTGGTGGATGTGTTCGGGCGGATCGAGACCGTCACCGATCCGCTGGGCCGGATCACCCGTTATGAATACGACGCCGGACACGCCCATCCGCGCGGCTCGGCCAGCGCGTGCGTATTGCCCAACGGTGTGCGGCAGGTGTTTACCTATGACGAAGAACTCCGGCTTAGCGCCCTCACTAACGGCGAAGGCCATACCCGGCATTACCGGTTCGGGGCATTCGACCGGCTGACTTCGCAGAGTGCGCCGGGTGGTCAGGGCCTGAGCCTGCGCTATGACCATCTGAACCGCCTTACCCAAGTCAAAAACAGCCTCGGCGATGTCTACCGTTACGACTACGACGCCGCCGGCCGCCTGCGCATGGAAACCGATTTTGCCGGGACCCGGCATCGCTACGCCTACAATGCCGCCGGCTGGCTGGTCACCCGGCACGGCAGCGAAGGGGTGCGGATCGATTACGACTACGACCTGCCGTCCGGCCGCCTGATCGCCATCCGCCAGCAGTCCGCCCGATGCGATCCGGTGGAAACCCGCCTGACCTACGACCCGGCCGGTCACTTGATCGGGATCGTCAATGCCGATGCCGTCATCGAATACGAACGCGATGCCCTGGGCCGGATATTGTCCGAGACCGTCAACGGCCGCACGGTGCGTTACGACTACGATCTGGTCACCGGGCGTCTGCAAGGCGAACAGACCGACACGCCGATCCGTTGGGCCTACGATCTCAATGGTGCGTTGGCGGGATTGACGGTCGGCCAGCATGCTGCGTTGCAGTTGCAACGCAATCGGGCGGGTGAAGAAGTCGGTCGTTTCAGTCCGGACGGTTTTAGTCTGCATCAGCGCTACGATCCCATCGGCCAATTGCTCGAACAACGCGCCGGAACCGCGCTGCCGGTCGGCAAGGCCGAAGGCGCGCTGCCGTCGGAAGCGGTTGTGGCCGTGCAACGCCGCTACCGCTACGACCGCGCCTTCAATCCGATCGAGATCGACGATGCCCGCTGGGGCCGGACGCAGTACCGCTACAGCGCCAGCGATTTGTTGATCGGCGCCGAGTTCGCCGGTACACCACGTCATCCGCCGACGCGCCAGGGCTGGGACTACGACGCAGCGATGAACCTGATCGCCCACTCGCACTCGCAGCAGCCGGGCGTGGTCCATGAAACGCTGCGCCAGAAAGGCGGACGGGTGATCCGCCGTGACCGCAGCCGCTACCGTTACGACCGGCGCGGGCGATTGGTGGAGAAGATCGTCGTGCGCGATGGGTTCCGTCCGCAACATTGGTATTATGGCTGGAACGCCGATGACCGCCTGATCGAACTGGTCACCCCGCAAGGCGAGCGCTGGCGCTATGCCTACGATGCGCTGGGTCGCCGCGTGCGCAAGTTCTAAAGTGATCGCCGGCGGCAAGG
>JAITWM010000104.1 GCA_031285265.1 Lysobacteraceae bacterium | reverse complement strand
GAATACCTGGCGATCGGTGGCCGCTATACCGTCAATGGTTTTGACGGTGAAGTCACCTTGAGCGGCGAGCAAGGCGGTTACTGGCGTAATAGTCTGACATTGCCACTGCACCCGTCTTTCATGCCCTATGCCGGTATCGATCTGGGTCATATCAGCCGTGCCCCAGAACGTGGCATTGCCGGCGGCACGTTGATCGGCGGTTACCTGGGTTTCCGTGGCAGCGCCGCCGAAGCCCTGACCTGGGATGCCTTCGTCGGCTGGTCCCTGGATGCCCCGCGCGAGTTCAAGCAACACACCAACGCCCGCACTTATGGATTCCGCGTGGCGTATCTGTTCTGAAAGATATAAAAGTTATATTGGAAGTGTCGTGCAGCGCATCCGCGGACTGCACCATTCCGACGATGGCCGATGGCCGATGGCCGATGGCCGATGGCCGATGGCCGATGGCCGATGGCCGATGGCACGCGATATTGCTTTTTAATTCTTCATTGGTGTGATGATGGCGAAACAGGGCGATATCGTCATGGTAGCGGCGATTCATCGAAGGAAACCTTTATCTCAGCGATCGTCCGTGTATCGCCGGATGGCGGCATAGTTACGGTCAGGCGGTGTTCTACGCCATTTCATTCTGAATAGCGAGTCTTTGCGACGAATAACCATTCATTGCATGAATCGTCGTTCTATAATGCCGCGTCGTATTCAGTGGGAAATTCTTGCGGTTTTCGTACTGTCTCGATTTCCGAACCACGGTGCATCGACGATCTCTTCGATCGAGTGTTCTTTTATTTCCATCGGGTGACATTGTCCGAATATATCGGAATGCTTCGATGTGATCGTGTTATTACCGCCGAGGTAAAAATAGTGCCAGCTCATATTCGATAGATACTGGAAAGTACATGCGAACAGAGCGAGAGATTTTGGCGATACACAATGAATTGTGCGGCGCATGAACGCGGCGGTAAATTGGGATTCAAATCACAAAATATTTTGTATTCAGCTAAGGTTGTTAATGCCTTTACATCCCAGAGGTGAGGGATGGTATTGTCGTTGCGAAGCTCATCTGGTTTTCGACTCGATACCGAACCGGATAGACATGTTGAGTCGAACTCCGGAGATCTAAAACCGTTTTGGTACGCCAGCCATGTATGCCGGCGACGGTGCATTGCTTCCGATGAGGAGGTGGAATGCCTGAGATGGATCCAGGTCACTTCCGGATAACGGTTCCGCCTTCATGTATGGCTGGTCGAGATATGCAGATTTCCAGAATCAAATCGAATCATCAACGGATACAAACGTTGCCCGAGGATCAACTGCAACGTGTTTTCGGGGTGCGCAAGCATCATTTCCGGCTCCACGCGCCGGTACCCGGCGAATATGTGGATGCCTATGAGAAGAAATACGGGTTCGGCTTTCCGGAAGGATACAGGCACTTCATCATCGAAGTGGCCGATGGCGGGGCCGGCCCATTTTATGGTTTGAAACAACAATTCATTACGACCGGAGCGACGCTCAGGCACGAAATGGCGATGCAATACGCTTCGCCCAGTGTCTACACCTGCGATTGTCCCAATTCGCAGGAATGGCGCGAACGACTGCTGGGTCCGCTTTATCGGGAACTCGAGGACGAGAACGAAGCCTTGTATTACCAAGGGACGATACCGTTATTCGATGTCGGTTGCGGCAGCGAAGGCGTACTGGTACTCAATGGGCCGCGCACGGGGCAGGTGTGCATCACCGACTACGGCTTTTCCCCTTTCGAATTCACCAGACCGGCGGAATTCTTGGATATGTACGAAAGCTGGCAGGAAGCCGTGCTGGACGAGGCGCCGTCCTTGGCTGGCGCCTCGGAGGGAACCAGCTTCGGATTCTGAATCAATAAGCCAGTGCATGAATCTACGGCTGGCGTGAGTCGCGCTATCAACAGAGCCGATTTATCGGGTTGATGGAAGAAGCAGGTTCGAACAATGGAGCGTTGATGCGCCGGAGCGGGCGATTCCGCGGTATCGGGGATGTGATATCCGTGGCCGTTACAGCGCGTCGGCGTCGACTTCTCCGGTACGAATGCGGATGACGCGTTCGAGATCGTATACAAAGACCTTGCCATCGCCGATCTTGCCAGTGCCGGCGGCGCGTATGATAGCGTCGGTGACGGTTTCCACTTGTTCGTCGACAACCGCGATTTCGATCTTCGCCTTGGGCAGGAAGTCCACGACGTATTCGGCGCCGCGATACAACTCGGTATGCCCCTTCTGGCGGCCGAATCCTTTGACTTCAGTCACGGTGATGCCGGCAATGCCGCATTCGGCCAGTGCTTCACGCACGTCATCGAGTTTGAAAGGTTTGATGATGGCAACGATCATCTTCATGCGGAAATCTCCGTAAACGATACTTTTCGAATGGAGAAGGATAGCCTGTCTTGCGGGTCGATTGCTTGCGTGCATTGGTCGGGTCATGTTCAATGCACAAATCCGGCCATAGCAATATTCCGACGGCATATCGCGATTCGGACTGATGGTTTCGGTTTTCGTTTTACCGCAATCTGGGCGTTCTGTTGGAGGATACGTCATGATCGACATCAATCAAATCGATGAACTTGCCCGCCGTTTGAGCGAATTGGTGCCGCCGGAGTTGCGGGAGTCGCGCGAAGAGTTGCGCGGTGCGTTTCGTAGTGCGTTGCAGGCCGGCCTGTCCAAGCTGGATCTGGTGACGCGCGAGGAATTCGATGTGCAACGCGCCGTATTGCTGCGCACACGGGAAAAAGTGGATACGCTCGAGCGCTTGGTAGAGAGCCTGGAAGCGCGCCTGTCCGGCAGCGGCGAAGCCTGACCGGCACAGCAGACAGCAGCCTGTGAATCTGGCAATGGTGCATAGCCGCGCCCGTGTCGGCGTGGCCGCGCCTCCGGTTTGCGTGGAGGTGCATCTTTCCGGTGGGTTGCCGGCCACGCACATCGTCGGCTTGCCGGAAGCGGCAGTACGCGAGTCGCGCGACCGCGTTCGTGCGGCGATTCTGTGCGCGAATTTCGATTATCCGGCGCGCCGGATCACGATCAATTTGGCGCCCGCCGATCTGCCAAAGGATGGCAGCCGTTTTGATTTGCCGATTGCATTGGGAATTTTGGCGGCCAGTGGCCAGATCGATGCTGCCGTCTTGCCGGAGTATGAATTTTTCGGCGAGCTGGGTCTGGCAGGAGAGCTTCGCGCTGTCGATGGAATCCTGCCCGCCGCACTGGCGGCCAGCAACAGCGGACGCAAGTTGATCGTGCCGGCAGACAATGGTGCCGAGGCGGCGCTCGCCGGTGGGTTGCAGGTATTCACGGCCGAGAGTCTTTTAGAAGTATGTGCGGCGCTATGCGGCAACAGGCCGTTGGCGACTGCCGAGAAGGTTATTTCAGAGCGCTCCATGTCGCCGGACATGGCCGATGTGCGTGGACAGGCGAATGCGCGCCGCGCGTTGGAGGTAGCCGCTGCTGGCGGTCATCATCTCCTGATGACAGGCCCCCCTGGCAGTGGCAAGACGTTGCTGGCGACTCGCCTAGTCGGGTTGTTGCCGGATGCGAGCGAGAGCGAAGCCCTGCAAGTAGCGGCGATCGCATCGGTCAGCGGTCATGGACTGAACCCTGCACAGTGGCGGCAGCGGCCTTATCGCTCGCCGCACCATACCGCTAGTGCGGTCGCGTTGGTCGGCGGCGGTTCACCGCCGCGGCCGGGAGAAATTTCGCTGGCGCATCACGGCGTGTTGTTTCTGGATGAACTTCCGGAGTGGAATCGCCATGCACTGGAAGTATTACGCGAACCGCTGGAATCGGGTGTGGTGACGATTTCACGGGCGGGCCGTAGCGCCGAGTTTCCAGCCGCATTCCAGCTTGTCGCGGCGATGAACCCCTGTCCCTGCGGATGGGCGGGCGATCCCAGCGGTCGCTGTTTGTGCGGCCGGGAGACTGTTCGCCGCTATCGCGCCCGGATTTCGGGACCGTTGTTGGATCGCATCGATTTGCATATCGATATACCGCGAGTTTCCGCGCCGGAGTTGCGGAGCGATGCTCCAGCGGGGGAGTCGAGTGATTCGATTCGTGCGCGTGTCGAGCGGGCGCGGCTTCATCAGCATGCCCGTGCCGGAAAGTTAAATGCGGTTTTGAGTCAGTCGGAAACATTGCGCGATTGCCGTCTGGACATTGAAGGCCAGAATCTGCTCGAGCGCGCCGTCGAATGTCTGCAATTGTCCGCGCGCTCGATGTACCGGGTTATGCGGGTGGCGCGCACGATTGCCGACCTGGCGGGAGAGCCGAATATCCGGACGATGCACCTTTCCGAAGCACTGAGCTATCGTCGGTTCGATCGGCAGCAGGCGGGAGAGGCCTGAGCGGGAACGGCAGCGCCCCTTCGCTGCGCAGACTGCCTAGCACCATCCGGATTTCCGCCGCCGCCGCTACAAAGTGCCGCCGTGTCGCCCGCCGGATGTCTTTGAACTGCTTTCTCGCCCTCGCATCGGAGATGTTGTCGGCGATTTATCGGATTTTGCTCTCATCTCCTGTTCCATCCGCCATCGTGATGAGTCCTGGATCTCCCTCAGCCCACAACATCGATCCTGGTCCGCTAGGTACGGATGCCGGTCAATCTGCCTGATGGCCTGCCTCAATTCGAACCGGATTGCGAATATGGAAACGACGCTGATATATCCGGCACAGCAGACTCGCCGAGCGGTGAGCCCCCGGTGGGCCCGAGAGCGTCGCACGTGATCGAATTGACGACACGATGTCCTGATGCTTCTACCGGACAGTCCGGATCGATGGCGCCATTTCTGCCGCGTACCGGACTTTCAACGGCTTTTGCCCTCGATCGGCAAGCTCCTGTAGATGCTCTAACCGGTGACGGCCTGTACTTGTTTCCCGAGCCGGCGTTTTGGATTACGTCTGACGCTTGTCGATGCGCTTTCTGTCCGTGGACTGGTTACGGAGCGCTATTGGCTCAAGTCTTTACTTTTCTGAATTCTTTTCTGGGTTGGATCCATCTGCATTCTGGAATACGTCCATGAATCCTGGGACGGTTTCCTCGCGGTTCCAGTCGCGCTGAAGTTCGCAGTACAGTTGCGTCTTGCTGATCAGCTTGACGCCTGCCTGTTCCATCCGGCGCAGCGCCGCCTTATGGGCGGCTACCGATGTGCCGCCGACGGCATCGGCTACGGCGTAGACTTCGTACCCCTCCTTTATTGCGTCCAATGCAGGGAACGTCAGACATGCCTCGGTCCATAGAGCGGTCATGATCAGCTTCTTACGGCCGGTGGCTACGACGGCCTTCTTGAACTCGATGTCCTCCCAACTGTTGATCGTGGTGCGATCATAGATGGGATATGTTCCCAACACCTCCATCAGCGGTTCAATCGGCGGCTT
The DNA here is from genome assembly GCA_031285265.1 of Lysobacteraceae bacterium. Classification (GTDB taxonomy): domain Bacteria; phylum Pseudomonadota; class Gammaproteobacteria; order Xanthomonadales; family Xanthomonadaceae; genus JAITWM01. The sequence continues at coordinate 4,917 of JAITWM010000104.1, read as the reverse complement.
GTTCCTGCCGGTTGTGACGTTGACGGTCGAATGGATGATCGGAAGCTTGTAGTTAACGGCGGCCATCGCCGAATGCACGATGTTGAAAACCAATTCCTGCTTGTCCATCGAGCGAATCGAACTGACTTGGATCGGTTGGTAGTCGATCACGATGAACGCAGAGTTTTGGGGAGTTAGCAGATGGTCCTTGAGGGGATCACGGATAGCTTCGCTGGTCATGCCGATACTCCTGATTGATGTTGCAGTTCTTGACAAGATGGTGTGTCTTGCAAACCCGGGACATCGGGTAGGTTGCCGGAGTGTATATAGGCAGACGAGGTCTTACCGTGAAATTACCGACGCCGTGCGGGCATCGAGCGGGCTACCGGAGCGTGCATGAATAGAAACCTTGTTGCTTTATTTTTCTGATGCTTTGGCAGGATAGTTTTGATGGACGCTTTCAAAGATGCGCCATTTTCAGGGGGAGGCGATTTTGTGGATCGCACGCTGGTATGGCAAATGGAAAATCGGTTACTGCGATCAGAGCGGTGCACTGTGCAGACACAATGAGCTTGGTTATCGTGCGCAGGTTATATCGTAGTGCCGAGCAATCTGCCGATATGCGTGCAAGTATCGGTTCGACGGTTTTTCGCGGGGTTCATCAGTTGCCTATATCGCTGAGCAACAGCCAGTGAGGGTGAGTCTGTGTTGCATATTCTTCGGCGGGCTTCGCTTTGGATCTGGAGGATGAGAGGCGGGTTTTTTCCACATCGGCGGCCAGCTTCAGGATGGCCGATGGCGGTGCTTTCGGGGCGGTGGAGCGATGGTGTACGGCAGTTCGGGATGATCGCGTCGAAGGCTGGCCGGGCTGGGACGCGGTGATCGCCGGGGATGTTTTCCGGGGTTTCGCGGCCGAAGTGGTTGGGTCGATCGCAATCGGATCTTTGGCCCATGCCGGTCGCGATAGTTTCCGCCGGCGCGGCGCGTTCGGCATTCCGACCCAAAGTACAGCACTGGGCTCGGAGGGGGTACGGCCGTAGAAACTCAGTGTGCTGCCAGCCCAGGTTTTTGCCGTGGCGAGCATTTCGGCTTTGTCGAAATATTTTCTGTCCCGTTGTTTGGCGGTATGGCGCAGCAACGAACAGGCTTCATGCAGCAGATGTATTCCTTCCGCATAGATGGGCCAGCCGTGATCGATACATGCTTTGAACAGTTCGATCGCTTGTACTTGTGTTTTTGGATTCAGGCCGGCACGCAGCAGGCGAATACAACGCAGGATATGGACGTCCGGGATCCAGGCGAGATTGTCGAGGTGATTCCACCAGTGTGACGGTACTCTTTCCGGCGCGCCGATGCGTAATAGGAAATAGGCACCGGCAACCGCAGCTACCGGATCATCGTGCTTCTTCTCGAATAATGTTTTGATAAACGATTCGGAGTCCGCCATCGTTCCGGCTGCGTGCATGGCGTCGCGTGCCAGGAACTCCATCAGGGTTTCCGCGGTCGCATGCAGGCCGGTGACGATCACTTTCAGCGGCTCGGCGCGGGGATCTTTGGAATCGTTCGGGATCAGTAATATGCGGCATCGCCCAGTGCAGGGCAGTGACACGAATCGCCATGGAACCTTCGATCCACCAACCTGCAACAGGTATGGACCGGTGTCCAGCGTCAGATCGATTTGCCGGATCTCATCACTATGGTGTTGTTTTTTGGGGACGATGGCGGCCGGCTTCCAAGCAGTGCCGGAAAAGTGCCAGAGCCGTATCCAGGTCCTGTCGTAAGGGGCGATCGCCATGCGTTTCGTGCGATCGGAATCCGTCAGCGTGGAATGCATGGTAAGCCGCGGAGCCGCCCACGCCGCCCATTCGACCGCGGAAAGATGAGTATCCGAGAAAGTGACATCGGTGGCCGTCGCCGGAGAAAGTGCGGCTTTTTGTGTATCGGTCATTCCGGATGGCCACAGCAGGCGTACGAACACTGTCCGGCAATCGTCCGGCAATGTGAATTCGATAGGGTTATCACGAGCAACGAGGCCTTCCGCCAGCACCGTTCCTTGTGCATCGATCACTTTGACGGGGAGCACGTTTCTGCGAGAACGATAAGCGAGATGAATGGTCAGGATGCTCATGGCCGGGTTCCTAGCGCGAGGCGGTAATGCGGCGGCCGTAAATCCTCGTCGGGGCGGATGTCCGCAGGGAGCCGTCCATCCGGATCGATCGCGCCTACGGTATAAATGCCCATCGGGACTTCGGCGGCGAGGCATCGATCCTGCCGGGTCTGAGCGATACGTTGCGGCGGCGATTGCGAATACCGCTGCGGATGCAGGTAAAGCTCATAATTCATCCGCAGCGATTCCGGCAGATAGTTGATCTCCACTTCCACTTTGGGCGGCTGCGGCCGCCGCAACAACGGTACGGATTCGCCGGCGATCTTCTGCTCGCACAGCTGGAGAGCGTCGATTGCACTGCCGGTGCTTTCCCATCGGTGCATCAGAATGATTCGAATGGCGGTGGCAAGCGTTTCGCCATCGACCTCCCAAGCAGGGTGTCCGGCCGTCCTGACGCCAGCGAATCCGGAAGCCGAGCGCAGCAGCGCTTGAGTGAACTGGGAAACCTGCCCTCCGCGCGGCGCGAATGCTCGTTGGCCCTCGCCCGCGGCGGAGATGCAGACCGATGATTTGCGCGATACCGGTTTGGTCAGATCCGCGGGTATCAATGCCATAGGATTAGCGCCGACGCTCGATGCCAGATCGCGGGAGATTTCCCGGCAAGCGTCGATGAAAAAATAAAGTGTTCCCTTGACTTCGCGCTCGACGGCACGAAGGGTGGCGGATATATCGAATGCCCGGCTCCAGGCCTGAGCGGTCGCGCCGAAATCTTCCGCCAGCAGATAATGGTTGGAAACCATCACGCCATGACCGCAAAAATAGAACACGCCGATATTGGCGTCGTTGCATTTGACGGCATCGAGCCATGCGGTGAATGCGTCGTCGATGTTGCTTTTTGTGGCCGGTTCCAGGTTGACCTGTCCGTGAGGTGCGTCGATGGTGACCGTATGTGTCGCGGAAGCCAGTACGCGTAATGATCCCAGTGGTACCGTGGCATTGATGAATCCGGGATTTTCCGGCGCATGCAATGATGCGAGGAACCAATCGGTCAGTGCTTTCACCGACACCGGCGGAGATTCCAGTTGTTTCAATCCCATCGGTTTGGCGGTAAGCCGCTTGTCGCCGCCGAGCAGATGCGGGTAACGGCCGATACCGATGGCCAGCACGTGCGTCCCTGGCTTGTCGCCAAGTTCCGAGTCGAATACCAGTGTCACAGGCGCCTTATGCCTCTTCTTGTAACTGCGTTGCCAGCCATTTATAGAAACTGGGCCTCGTGAAATAGCCGCCATGGGCGCCCGAGATCCCATAGCCGGTGTCGTAATGAAAGTCCGAGGCGTCGGTGAATATCGGCTCGATCCGGTAGCTGAGAATATCGTTCCGGTCGAAGACGTTGATCCAGCGTTTCAGGCCAGATGGTTTCGGGACCTTACCCTGCGGGGGATCGGGAGGGATATCGGACCGGCTTTCCAGATAAAGCTTCATTTCCTCGAATAGCCCGACCTGCGAGCCGACGGTCACCAGGCAATCGATGTCGAGTTCGGGAGCGAAATGCGTAAGGATGTCGTAGACGATTTCACCGCCGAAACTGTGGGCGATGACGATGAGCTTGTCGTCGCCGTCGCTTTTCCCGGCCAGTGCTTCGCGCAGGGAGGCAAGTACGATTCTGATGATATTTCCGGGATTGTCGCGCGTGCCGCGCCATGCCAGATAGGTGAAAGCATCGCCGGCAAAACGTGTTATCGCGGCATTGAGCCGCTTCCGGCCAATACGGCCGAGCAAGGCGCTTCCCGATTTCGGTAATATCCCGGCAAGCCGGGACCCGGCTTCTCGCAGGCGATCCGCTACGCCGTTCGTGCCGAATGCTTCCATTCCGTCGCCGGTTTCGGTTTGCAGATGATGATCGAGCGAATCGGCGAAATTGCTGTCGACCACGGCATTGAGCCAATCCGGCATGGGATTTTGTTCGGCATAATCGGCGGCCCGCAGGAAGGATTTCGCCAGCGCACGGGCTTCTTCTTCCGTCGTCGCGGCCGCCATTGCTGCGGCGTAAAGGGTTTCTACCGTTTCTGGAAAACGAGTCTTGGCGTTTTCGACAAGACCGCAACCTGCATCGAGCACCGAGTCGGCGACGATGCCAAGCATATCCTCGGAAGTCGTCGGGCCGGTATCGCTTCCGAAGGTTTCCAATTTGTCGTCCGCGTCGGGCAGTACGGCCATATTCCAGGCGAATTTCACCCCGTTGCCGCCCCAGTAGGGATTGAGGATTTGAACCGATGTGTTGGGAAGTCCCAGCGCTGGAGCGACGATTTCACGCAGAAAGGCATCGCGGGACACGGCGTTTTCCCGGTAATTGCTGTCGTCGCGATTGTTGACTCCGTGTATGAAGACGATCGGCATCGCAGATTCCTCCTGAGCATTGATGCGTGATTTGGATGGTCGTTCGGTATCGGAATGAATAATAAATAATTGTAAACATTGACGTTCTTAGAGGATGTGAGCTGGCTGCCGCCGCCGGTATTGCCGTCTCGGTCCCCTATTTGTTTCTACAGATTCTTCCGCGCCGGTAACAGTAGGTTGCCGAACAACATTCCGGCGATGATGGCCATGACGATATTCAGCACATCGATCAGCGCCGATTGTCCGACCATGGCGTCCTGTTGCTGGATCGTCGTCAGTAGACCGCGCAGACTGGCGCTGCCGGGCACCAGCATGATTGTGCCCGGGAGGCGGACGATGGCGCCGGGCCGCTGGGGCCAGCGGCCGACTGCGGTGCCGGCCGCGGTCACTGTCAGCGCCGCAACGCAGCTACCGCCGGGGCTGCCCCCGCGCGA
>JAITWM010000016.1 GCA_031285265.1 Lysobacteraceae bacterium | reverse complement strand
CCCCGGTCTGCCAGATCGAAACATCACCTCCACGCCCGCCCTGGCCACTCTCGCCCGCGTGGCCATTGGCCGCATTGTTTCCGTCTATACCGGGCGATCCGTCGCCATTCGTACCGCCGCGGCCGCCGGTCCCGCCAATGGCGCCACTTTGGCTCGCGCCACCGCTTCCTCCCTGGGAGCGGGCTTGAACCGGCCGCTCCAGATTGGACCGCTCATAAGAAACCCAGATGTCGCCGCCATCGCCGCCCTTTCCGCCACTGCCGCCATTCCCACCTTGACCGCCATCGCCTCCTTTGCCCGCAGGCATGACTGGCAACTGATCGCACTTTTTATGTTGTCTCCCCGCCTTGCCGCCATCGCCTCCTTTACCACCGGCGCCACCGCGTCCTCCGGCACCGCCTTGACCGCCCAGCGCAGCGACGGACAAGAAGGAACTCAGATCGAATCGCGTGCATTTCATCGCAAACCAGGCAGCCGGACCGGCATCCGAGCCAGCGCCGCCGTCTCCACCGGCCAGGCCATTCTTGCCATCGGTCCCCGCCGTCGCCGTTTTACAGCCGGAAAACAACGAATGGGAACCGTCCTTGCCATCGGTGCCGCGAACTCCGTCAGCACCCGTCACGCCCGCCTCACCGTCGGTCCCGCACCGGCCGACCACACTGATATCGTCGCTGGACATCGCCTTCTCCCCGGATCAGATCTGCGGCACACCATTGATGAAAACCTTTCCCGCTTTTCCGGATTGGCCGCTGTTTCCCAGATTGCCCGCCGCTCCACTCTTCCCGCTGCTACCTGCGGTCGACCCGCTTCCACCGGATCCTGCAGCGCCTGCAGCACCTGCTGCACCCCCGCTCCCGCCCTTACCACCCAACGCTGTGGCCTTAATGGTTTCGGTGGAATGTGTATAAGTGATATACACGTTGCCCCCGTCGCCGCCATTGCCCCCGTTTCCGCCGTTTCCGCCCTTACCGCCGTCACCGCCGTCGCCGCCGTTCCCTGCTCCGCATTGCTTGGTGCTCGCCCCTCCACTGCCGCCATTACCGCCCCCGCCGCCGTTACCCCCATTGCCGCCATTGCCGCCATCGCCGCCCTGGGACAGCACCACGATCTTGCCGACGACTTCACCGGGCACGACGCTGACATCATGCGCCACACCTCCGTTTACGCCTTGAGCACCATCGGTTCCAGCGGTCCCGTGGCCGCCCGCGGTACCGCTGGTCGCCTGGGACGCACAGGAATTCTTGTTATCCACCCCGCTGCTACCAGCGACGCCGAGGGCCCCATCATTACCGGAACGGCCCGAAGCGCCATCGCTCCCATTCCCCCCCCGGTTTTCGATGTTTATTTCCTTGCTATTTTCAGCCAGTATCATTTTTTCGGACCTGATCGCGCCATTGGTCTTGAAAATGATCCGCCCGCCCCGTTCGACGGTGACATTGCGATAAGTCAAAACCACGGGATCGCCATGATTTCCCTTGTCTTCCACGATCAACGGATTATTGGCCGTGACCGTGATGTCCTCGCCTGCATAAAGGGCCACGCGCATCGGGAACCGTTTCTCGTTGAGAATCGCTTCGTAATCTTTGACCTGAGCGGAATTACCGTAGATATATGCGCGGAAAGCCGCGCAGATGTCGGCATGGCTGCCTTCCGCGCCCTGAAGCCGTTCCGCAGAAAAAGGGGCTGGCAAAGGATGATGCTCGTCCATGCCGTCTGCACCGTACTCGTGGTCGGATACCCCGCCAATCGCTTTCATCTCCTGGATATTTTTGAAGAGCAAGTACACCGGCTCCACCGGCCCATTCCCCGGCTGGCTGGAAAAAACCAACCCGCCAGGATAATCCGCTGTCGTAAGCGTTTGCGGCTGGGCGCCGACTCCAGCATCGGGGTGATGCGCTGTCAGCCATTCCAATACCGCCGCAAAATTCTCTGTCTGACTCATGGGTCAATCCTCTCGGGTCATAGTTTGAATATTGAAAATCGCAGGACTCTCGCTCCGAACGTATCCTCCTTGCGCTTGGATCATTCGGTCGGCGACTAGAAGAACCGGCATTCCCGCCGCTCCCCGCACGATCAAGGTCTGTCCGCTGCGCACCGTCAGTTTTCCGATAGGAAACACCGTAACGGCAAATGGCGGGTCGCTGGGTGCTTGCCGCTCTGTGATCCCCGATAACCTTTCCAATTGCTCGAAGTCGACGATGGTCTTTTCCAATGCGGGTGCTAACGACGAATCTCCCGCCGCCGGGTCCAACAGCCCGGCAGCGGCAGCGGCATCGATGGCTACCTCTTTCGTCACTTGGTCCGGATCAATCTTCAGGTCTTTCAGAACGTTCAGAAATTCAGGGCTATAAACCATCGATGCAGTCATACGCCTTCCTCATACGCTGAAGCCATACACGGAAATAATCTGCCGACCCTGACTATCCAAGGTGGCGATGACCGGATAGAAGAGCGTCGTATCCTCCACGGTGAAATACCCGGCTGGATTGAGGGTCTTCAAACGGGCATCCGCTCCCAGCTCACAGCCGTGTTTCTTGAAAAGGGAGCGAATCGTGGTCATATCGCCGTGTTGGAAGTACGCCAGATTGGAGATGTCCAGATCAAACAGCGGCGTGTTCGGCGTCCATTGGCTCACGATCGGCTCGGTCCGGCCATTTGTCCCGGCGAAAGCGCCGTAATTGAGGCTCACCAACGTGCGGAACGGATCGACCACCAGGCGAGCCGCTGCCAGATACTGACGAGCGCCGGGATCGCGAATCAAATCCGGGTCCGGCGATGTGACCAAGAAACTGCCGTCGGGCTCATAGATATCCAAGACATAGTCCGACGCCGACAGACCACTGCCCCGATACGACAGCACATAGATATAGCCCTTGGCTTCCATGGCCAGATCGAGATACGTCACGCCCTGCGGTTCGTGCAGATGGAAATAGGACAAACATTCGATAACGTCGATCCGGTTCGCAACACGCGTCAACCACCACGAACGGGCTCCGGGCACATCGGAGACCTGCCATTTTTTGCCCGGAGCCAATGCCTTGACCTGAACTTCTTTCAACTCGTCATGGACATCGATGCCGGTTTCCGCTGCCAGCAAGATATAGACGGCCCGCATTTGCGGATCATCGATGCGCCACTCTGTGCCTGGCGTAATGACGGTCACGGTGGCGTTTTCCGTACTTCCGGCCGAAGTATCGATCACGCCTTCGCCGGTCTGCTGATAACAAAGATAGATACCTTCCTCCGCGAAAGCGGAGACGATGGTCTCCGTCAACTCGCCCCGGTCCAGAGCCGGGATGAATTCCGCTTCATCGACCGTGAACAGATAACTCTGCCCATGATCGCGAAATGCTTGCTGCAATGGATCGGAAAAACGTTCTGCGTCCAGATCGGCGCTGTATTCGGCCGCGTCCAAACCGAAGAGAGTCCGTCCGGAAAAACTCGGAACAGGATTTCCCTTGACATCGAATGCTTGTACACGGGCATTCTGCGTTTCCAACAACAGAATCCGCCCATCGGGTGCTACCGCCAGCGCGATCGGGCCGTGCGTCAACCCTTGAAGAATCCCCTGACCGGAGACGATCTGAGCCTCGGGCGCATCGGCATCGTCCACCGCGCTTTCGCCCAGTTTCAGGATCTGCATCTTGCTGTATTCCCAGCTCACCGCCACCACATAACCGCTGGGATGAACGATCATCGCATCCAGGTGCGGAATGGTGAAAACGCCCCACGACTTATCGGCATGAGCCAAACCGAAGTCATGCTTACCATCCCGCAAATCCACTTGCCGGAGATAATATTTCCCGAAGCGGGAATCGATAATGAAATTATTGGAGGAAATGGAATTTTTGTCCTTGCCCTCACCAAACGTATCGTAGGCAATCAACGCTTGAACCTTGAAACCTACCTCCGATTGCTTCAGACGCGTATTCAGACTGTCCACGCCACCGCCCGTACCGTCCGAAAGGATGGAGATGTTCTGAAGCACATACATTTGTCCGCTGTTGGCGGCGCTGCCGGGATCTTCCAACGGAACATTCTGATTAGAAGCCTGATAACAGTAACCCACTTGATAATCGGAATTGATGATCGTCATCCCCACCAATTTGCAGAGATTGGGGCCGACGTTACTGCAATTGGCCGCGCTTCGAGTCTGCGTGGGTACCGTTCCGGTAACCCACGTATGCTTCTTGGCGTCCGAATCGAACGCCAGTTGTTGCTTGTACTGGTACTGCGTCGCCTGCGTCAGTGGCACCAACATCTCTTTGATACGCGCCGAATGCGTCATCACCCCCGCCGAGGCGCTATCCGGTTTGGCATCCATTAGCTCGCTGGCATACGCACCCGCCAACCAGCCCGTCGCGGAATACACATTGGCCTTGATCCTCAGTTGCCCACCCCACCCGATGTCGTTGAAGGTGAAAACCAAAGGCGCGCTGGAGGTGGTCTGCGGCAAGGACTGGCTCTGTACGTAATACGTACCATTGTTGTATTCCACGATGACTTCGCACTTGCTGCCCACCGGAGGCCAGATGGCCGTTTCCGGATTTCCGGCTTCGCCGTGCGCCGGGTCCGGTTTCAAGGTGAATTCCAAGGTCATTTGACGCTTGATCTCCACCTCCAACGTGGCGGGAGAAGACAGCAATTCGCCGGTCGTGACCGCCATCTGCGCGACATCCATCGTCGTGGCGGCGATGCGATAGGCGGGCCCGACCCAGGGAATGGCCGCAAGCATTTCGGCCATCAATAACTTTTCTCCCACATACAAGGCAATGAACTCGAGTCCCTTCTTGCCAAGAATGCCGACAGCCATTCTGGCGTAGCGGGTAAGAACCGCCTTGGTATTGCCCAACGCCGATTCCGTGGCGATATCGACGATGATCAATGGCGCAGCCACTGCCGCCAGCGCTATGACATTGTCCTTGTCCCGCATGAACCGCTTGTACCACTGCGCATCCGTGATCATGGCCCCGCCTATCATGCAGACGATGGGAACGGCATATTGAAATATTCCCGTCAGCAACACACCGGGCCATACGATCGGGTTCTGCCAATTGGAAGTTCCCAACCCTCCGAACAGAAACCGCGCCGCCTGTGCTTCCTCTGGCCAAGGCGTGCTGAAATGCGTGGAATCGGTCGGCATCGGGATGCCCATGATGTTATTGACGTTGCTGAGGGTCCCCAGTGCCTTCTTGCTGTCGGTCTCGAACGCTTTGGCCAAGAATTCCGGAAAGTAAAAAGGCCAATTGCCATTTACTTTTGGCCCCGAAATCGGCTTTTTCATTTGCATGTCTTCGAAAAACTCGATGAAGACCCCGAGCTGACGCAAATAAGTATTTTTGAAATCGACGGAAAACTGGCTGTCGGATTCACGATATTGAATGCTATCCGAATAGACCTTGAGACCGTGATCGCCGCTTTTGTTGACGGCTGTCCAATTCTTCGCTCCGGCAGAAACCTTGCGCGTTTTTTTCGTCGGCCCTTCGGACACCATCACCTCCTCGATATCGAGGGATTGGCTTTGGCTCACGCTCCATCTCCTGTTCTGGAGATCCGCGTCGTTACGGGCCGAACGCAACGCGTGCGCCGCTGCTGGCGCGCTGCCGTCTGCGGTGATGTCCGATAGCGCGTACTGCATGACCGGATCGCCTTCCTTGAATATGACGTCGCCGTTTTTATCCTTCCAATCAAACTCGTAATACATCTTGCTTCCATCCGGCGCCGCGACTTGGCCGTAGGTGGCGAAGCCTTTGTTCTCGGTGGCCGGGCCTTGCTTGGAAATAGCCAAAGCAAGTTCGTAAACCCGGTTGTATTGCTCCGGATTCAATGCCTTAGGCGGCGCAATGTGCTCGTTCATCATGATCGCCGCATCGTAGGCCCGGCTGCTGGCCATTTCCGGATGCAGATAAAGCACCGAGCATGCGATGTCCCAAGGGGTCTTCATATCGTTGGCGTCGACCAACAGATCACTGGAATCCAGTCCCAAATGATTCAACCTATCGAGATCCATCCCCAAGGCGCTGAGCTTGCCGGGCAACATCGCGCCACGGAGATTCCGAGCCACCTGCAAGGCGGAAAACCGCCGCGCATAGCGCCGGATATGTCTATCGGGGATATGGAAAGACATATGATAGACATTCGGTAGAGACGAATTGAACCGGCCGTTTTTCTCTCCCACCACTTGCATGAAAGTGACATTATGGCGACCAAAACAGCGCTCGGGAATTTCCGCGAAATGGCTGAAACCGTGCCCATTCTGCCGAACGAACGGCGCCAACGCAGAATTTTTCCGGGCCATTCCCTGCAAGCTGGCATCATCGTGAGCATTCAATTCAAACGTGTGCCCGCCTACTTTCAGGAACAATGACTCACTGGATAAGCCATGCGGCTCACCGGATAAACGATCGGGTATTTGGAGCAAGCTGAAATGCAAAAATCGGGATGCAGTCATCGGGACAACTCCTCTTGGCAATTTCTAGAAACGCAGCGCTTGCCACATATTTTTGCGTGCTAATACTTTTTAATTCATAAAACAGAGCAAAAATATAACTATCGGCCAGAATTATTCTGAAGGGGTATGGAACCCGGATAGGCGTGGCGGCAATAGATCATTATGCACGCGATTTGGATACACGGAAGCTTTCAGTCACGGCATTGGCAAAAACGGCTCCCGGACCAATTCCACATTGGGAATAAAGCCTTTTGTCATTGTCATGAAGTTAATGTAATATCAGTGTGATAATTCGGTTATTATAGACATAACGTCTGTTCTCTACGGAAGTGGCCTGCTTCCCGGACTCAGCACGATAGCGATATAAAACCTGCCTCATATAAAGAGACAACATGACGAGGCACTTCATCGAGAGACAACCCATTGATTTCGAAGTGAAGCCGAAGCCTGCCTTAAGGCAGAAAAGCAGCATTGCAGGCAAAGCGGCCAGTGAAACGACGCACTACGATTGGAGGGCGAAGCTCGATGAGAATGACCGCAACCGGACACACGGCGACCGGGGGCGCTGCCGTCTGAATATATCCATAAAAACAACGCCAAGAGCCTCCGGAACAGACCACATGTCATGCCGCATTCGAATCTTAAGGATTGGGATGGCTTTCACTTCAAAGCCGGTACCGTTCCGGTTCCACGCTATTTCCAAACAGCATCCGCATACCCCACGAACTCAACCCCGGAAAAAATCCCATTTGCTCCAGCCGCATTAAGTATTAGCCCCTTCGATCAATCATTGAAACAATTTCCATCGACAGGAATGCCTTTTATCGATCCACATCTAAAGCTCAGTCTGGACACATTTTCATCATTATTTTTTACATAAACGGCAACCCTGTTTCTTACCTGCCCATCAGAAAACGGTATCTCCGTTGCATATTCATCCCCCTCTTTCCAAAAATTGATCACACAGTGATCGAGTGATTCGCAAATAGTCCTGGATACAAGCTCATAGGACATAGGATCGCCGGCAAAATCCTTCCCCATCACGACAAAATGGGTCGCCTGACTGAATCCCACAGCCTTCCACTCGACCAATCGAGATGGAAGATTTTCAGGCTCATCGATGGCCGTTGCTTGCCTTATTCCGCTTGTATCATTATTCGTACAACCGGAATATAACAAAATGATAATAACCGCTGCTAATAATTTCATTTATGATTATCTCTTACATTATTTAGCGCATTGGCGATGGCATCGATTTCTTTACTTACCTTGGCATGACGAAAGTCGGCCTGAAGTATTCTCGCAAGCATACCAAGAAATAATCTTAACCCTGTATATATTTCTCGATGTTTCAATTTACACGCGCCTATGGGTATGCGCCGCTTGACGGCCTGACACTCGCCACAATCGACTCTATCGACATTAATTGACCGATGTGATCCGGTATTTCACAGAGCACCGATAACTGCTCGGACGTCGCAATCCTTCCTTTCCATACGATATAGCGGTCGCCAAATAGGGGAGCACTTACTCCACATATTGCCCGGACGGCACACCGACTTTCTCCGAGCGCACCGGCACGTATGCCCCACGGGGTAATCTCTGCTCTCTTGCGCGAGCTATGCGACCAATGATGAGTTTGAGCGCATGCCATCCGTCGCATCGCCTCCGTTGATCTGCATCATCCGCTTGCCCCATCTCACCGGAATGCATCAAGGAAACATACGGTGGTCAAGATTTGCGATCCTCTCCTGGAGCGATGAGCCATCAGCGCCACGGAGACAAACAGAACGGCAATCTCACTGCCCCGTTTTCCGGCAGAGGGACGCCAACCTCCTATACCCCTTTCTCCTATCGCCGGGAAGATCAACGCTGATCACAGCGACTACGAGTATGCGCCGCTATCAGACAGATACCATACCGATAGATTCAGACGCGAATACTCGGTGCCACAACAGCCATTCGTGATGCATTCTTTCGCAAAGCTCAGGAAGTGTTCCGAAATAAACAATCTATATCTCTACGACAGCCGCACTACGGCAATATGGAGACTATTGGGGAAACTTGGCGTGATGAAGCGTTCCCGTATGATCGGTCGCCGCGGTCCAAGATCGCCGCTATTACTACAACGCAATAACCAATGCGTTGACTGCAAAACCCGGATAGATGTTTAAGCATCACGCTCCCTCATTAGACAGGGGGTCATCACGCTTTATTGACCTCATATATGCTAGAAAAATTTCCGTAGGTTAAGGAGGGATCGTTTGTCTTTAAGGAGTTCAGCTATGAACGTCAAAAAGCTTTTCCCTATCACAGCGATATTTTTGCTCTTTGTTTCATCTGCTGCAAATGCAGGCTGGTCATGGACGCCAAAATACCTATATGGCAGTTCTGCAGTTCCTGATAACCCAGGCATGATCAATTGCCACTATAAGTATTTTTTAATGTATAACGGCGTTGCATGGTTCGAATATCATGCTGATTATGTAGTTTACGGCGCTTGCGCCCCTATTCTTTATATTTAAGTTCAAATTGATGGGAAGGCAGGGTGCATGAATGGCATTTCCCTTCCCATTTGTATTTACCACAAAATGTACTGTCTGGCAGCGATTTCAACTCATCCTCAGCGATAGTTTGATGCGCTAACCGGCGATATCGAGTAACCAAACGCTTTGCCCTCACTGAAAGAAGCGGCCGGATACTTTTCCAAAGACCAAACATGAAGTATCCGTTCACTGCCAGACACCGGGCCGTCTGGTTAGTCAGCGAACTATGTCGGGTTTTGAATGTGTCGCATAGCGGCTTTTACCAATAGGCATGGCCGCTTGCACAGCGCTCGGGAACACTTCAGTGAGTGGCTGCTTGGCCGTATCCGTGAGAGCTTCCTCGGACCTGCGGCGGTCCTCGAATATGACACGATCTGCCTGCGTGCCTGGAGCGGACATTGTGACCGACATCGCGTGGTACGACGAAGAGTTTCTTCTCCACGCTGGAAACCGAGCAGCTGAGTCAACGGATTTATCGGTCAAGGGATAAGTGCCAGGCCGAAGCGCTCGACTGCATCGAGCGGTTCTACAACACGCAGCACCTGCACTTGACGTTAAGATACGCCAGCTCCATGCAGTTTGAGGCGGCAGTTTGTTAGAGCGCATTATGAACCTTATAAAGATAATATTATAAATCAATAAGTTGCATAATATTTTACTGAAACGCAAAGACTGTGAAAAATCTATTGAAATCAATGCACTGCCGACAAGTTCATAATACGCTCTAGGCTAGACAACCTGCCAGGAGGCCCCCTCCTATGGTTTTTGAAATATATTCTTCAACTGATCCCCGGAAAGAGTGTTCACATTCTGTCCCGCTGCAGCAGGTTGTGATTGTGGTTGCGAAGCGCTTCTTGGACTTCTAGAGTCGTCGCTGCTTTGGTTCGCAGCGTTTGCTCCTTGCTCAGTCAAGTTCCCACCGGCATCGATTTTACCGCCTTCTTGAAGCTGTTTCAAAAGCCCATCCCGTGCTCTTTCACTATTCATAAATGAATTAGCCTCAAAAGCTGCATGATCTATATGGTCAGGCATCTTAGGTGGTGGATAGTTATTTTTTTTAGGAAATTGATTTTGTGAGAAATTTTCAAGCGTGCCGCCATTTATAATAGACAAAGGCAGAGCCATCGCACCAATGACCCATCCAACCACTGGAATGGCCGAGATACCCGACACTGTAGCATCGGTATAACGCCCGTCAGCAATTGCAAAACCCGTATCGATAATTCCGGCCGGCGTGGCTGTCGCCGGATGAATTTGCAACACATCCAATGATGTTTGAGCTCCAAATGGCAGCGAAAATTGCGGCTCAGCGGGATTAGAGCTTGCAGCATCTTGTCCTTCCGCACTGGTCCGGCCTACGACACGTCCATGAGTATTAGCTTGTTCCTCTTCTGACATGAGAATAATCCCCCTGATTATTACAGCTGATATATTATTTTACTTTATATTGTAACGCTGACGCATAAAAAATTAAACCTGAGTGAAATATCACTCAGAAATCACACCTTAACCTAGACACTATATCAACCCGGTAACCCCGTATCGCATATGGTTGCGGCGGTACAAGTAAGAACTGATCACTGGCGGCATATGCGCTTATCTGAAAACACCGGCGGAAGAAATCGCAAAAAGCTCCCAAACGCCGAGTGCATCGTCCTTTCACATCAAACGATCATCGCCATAACGTACGAATCACCTCTGCGGCGGCGGAATATTGGCTCCTGAAGGGGTACCCTGATACCTAGCGGCCTCTGCGCCTGAATAGCCTTGAGCTCTCAACTCCCGATAACGCTGCGCTCGCCTAGCCTTGTAACGTTCCTGATAGTTCCGTCTATCCCACTCTCGCTGCCTATCATACGGATGCTGCCTTCTTGGCCCCACCTGCCCGCCGTCCTGCCCCTGTCCTTGCGCCGGTCCGCCACCGGCAGAACGCGGATCAGGCTGGCCAATCGATGGCTGAAGCTGGTCAGCGGGTAGTGGCGTATCCGTTC